>CAZIVE010000006.1:0-24996 GCA_964542435.1 uncultured Parabacteroides sp. | reverse complement strand
AACACCTTTTTTAGTAGTTTCTCAGAGCTTTCACAAAAAAACAAAGGGTGTAAGAAATCCTCAGATATCTCCGAGGATCCATTCCACCCACATTGCATTTTTCGAAACAGTTCGTGCGATCTTTAGATAAACAGATTAACATTGGCCTCCTCAGCACGTTCCAGATAACTGGCAACGCCACCAAGAACCACGTTGTCACGCAACTCCTCTTTCTTCACGCCCATCACATCCATACTCATCGTGCAGGCAATCATCTCCACGCCGTTGGCAATGGCCTGATCCATCAGACTCTCCAGACTGTCGATGCGACGCTTTTGCATGATGGTCCGCATCATTTTGCTACCGATGCCGAGCATGTTCATCTTCGAGAGTTTCAACTTCGTGCTGTCTGAAGGAAGCATCATGCCGAACATCTTTCCGAAAATATCTTTAGAAACGGCCGGTTTATTGCGTTTCTTGATCACATTCAATCCCCAGAAGGTGAAAAACATCGTCACCTTCTTGCCCGTCGAAGCAGCACCATTGGCAATGACGAACGAGGCGAGTGCCTTGTCGAGATCATCGCTGAAGACAATGAGCGTCTTGTTGTCCGCTGCTTTCTGATGAACCGGACAACTCTCCTTCTGCTCCTCTTTCCGAACAATAGCCTTGATGATGCCGTTGCGATTCTCAACGGAAACCAACGATGCGCCTGTCATGTTGCACCACGAAGCGACATCTTTAGCAAAGGCCTGATCGGTGGCCGTAATCTGAAGCTGATTGCCGACCTTCAGTTCCTCATAGCTTTTCTTCAGCTGCATGACAGGTCCCGGACACATCAAACCGCAAGCATCCACTTCTAAAGAGGTCTGTGGTTCGGAAGCACAGCCGCAGACTTTGTTGTCATTGCATTCTTTCGGTTTGCAGATCTCCGTAGTAGCCGTTTTCCAAGTCTTATATCCTCCTGAAAGATTCCGGACATCCTTAAAGCCGTTCTGGGTAAGGATACGGGAAGCCAGATAGCCTCTCAATCCAACAGCACAGCTAACAATGATCGGTTTTTCTTTCGGCAGTTCATCCAGATGTTTCCGAAGATCATCTACCGGAATATTGATAAATCCAGGAATCGCGCCCAACTGAAACTCCTGCGGAGAACGTACATCAATGCGAACCGTATCTGTAGAAAGTTCTGCCAGATCACGCCAATGAATGATGCGGACTTTCCCTTCCAAAATATTGGCAGCCACGAAGCCTGCAATGTTCACGGGATCTTTGGCAGAAGAATAGGGCGGCGCATAAGCATGCTCCAGCGTGGTGAGGTCGTAAACGGTACCTTGACGCTGAATGACCTGAGCCATCATCTCGATACGTTTGTCCACACCTTCGAAACCCACAACCTGAGCGCCCAGCAAACGACCTGTTTCAGGTGCAAAGAGGATCTTTATGGACAATGGAATGGAACCGGGATAATAACCGGCGTGACAAGCCGTGTGAGTAAATGACGAGATATAAGGAATGTTCATTCGTTTCAGCAGCTTGGCATTGGCGCCGGCAGCAGCAACGGTCAGATCGAAAACCTTGGCAACAGATGTTCCCATCGTTCCGGGATAGCTCTCTTTGTTTCCCAATGCGATGTTATCAGCCACAATTCGGCCCTGCTTATTCGCCGGACCTGCCAACGGAATCATTGCTGGTTTTCCTGTAACAAGATGACGAACCTCAACAGCATCGCCTAAAGCATAAATATCGGGATTGGAAGTCTGCATGTATTCATTGACAAAGATTCCACCCAAATCACCGATTTTCAGTCCGGCTTCGCGAGCCAGTTTGACTTCGGGACGCACGCCGATGCTGAGCAAAACCATATCAGCTTCAACCGATTCGCCACTTTGCAGATGGACAGCCACGCCTGAAGCAGTTGCGGCAAAACTTTTCACTCCGTCCTTCAAATGGAGCGTCACGCCTTTATCCGTCAGATGCTGATGCACGATCGCAGCCATAGAATAATCCAATGGAGCCATCACTTGATCTGCCATTTCGACCACATCCACCTTCATTCCGCAACGGCTCAAGTTCTCAGCCATCTCCAGTCCGATGAATCCACCGCCGACAACAACTGAACGTTTCGGATTCTCATGATCCACATAATTCTTGATGGCATCCGTATCGGGGACATTGCGTAAGGTGAAAATCTTCGGATTGTCGATTCCCTCAATCCTCGGACGCAACGGTTCGGCGCCGGGAGAAAGCACCAGTTTGTCATACGTTTCCTGATAAACCTCCTGAGTCGTGAGGTTCTTCACTTCCACCGATTTTTGTTCCGGATGAACGGCAATTACTTCCTGTTCCGTACGAATATCAATGACAAAACGGCGTTTAAATCCTTCAACCGTCTGCACAAACAGCTTCTTGCGCTCTGTAATCTCGCCACCTATATAATAAGGTAAGCCACAATTCGCATAAGACACATATTGACCGCGTTCAAACAGGACAATCTGAGCCTGTTCATCCATTCTACGCAAACGGGCAGCCACAGTTGCACCTCCGGCAACACCTCCAACAATCAAGTACTTCATCTTTTTATAGTATTTACTGGGTTTATATTTTCTATGATATTACGCATTCTCCATGCAACGTTTCAACTGATCGAAAAGATCGTCAAAGCGCATCTCCGAACTTCTCATCTGTTGGATCTTTTCCTGTCCGGTCGTAGTCAAAGAGAAAAACATCTGTCTTTTGTCCTCTTTATTGATATGGCGGCGAATATATTTCTTCTCCTCCATCGCTGTGATCACCTTCGAAACGCGCGAATTGGAAAGTCCGATAAATTCACTGATTGTTCCAGCAGATTTTCGTTCACCGTCTTTCAGACAGCAGAGAAGCATTGCCTCATTGATTGTGATTTCATTCGCAGTAGCAAACGATTTCTCGAACTGATACAATGCTTTATAGATATCTTTTAATGCGCAAATTGGTTCCATATTCTCATCCTTTTATCCTTTAAACGCCACAAAGTTATAGATATTTTTTAGAACAAATAGTTTCTACTAGAAAATATTTTCAAAAAAGGCAAAAAAAGCGACAGCCTGAACGGAACGCGTCCTCAGCTATCGCAATCCTATCTCTTTACAGAAGATCAGAATTCCGAAGTGAAATGGAATTTGATCTTGGGGAAATCCTGCTGTGCCATGGCAAGGACATAAGAAGAATCGGCGAGATAAACGTCTCGTCCTTCACGATCCAAAGCCATGTACTGCGCCTTACGTTTCTTGAAATTGTCATAAACAGCCGCATCGTCACATTCAATCCAGCATGCTTTGTGAAGATTGAGTGGTTCCCATCTGCATTGCGCACCGTATTCATGAAGCAGACGATACTGAATGACCTCAAACTGAAGCTGTCCAACCGTTCCGATGATTTTTCGTCCGTTGAACTGATTGACGAAGAGCTGTGCGACACCTTCGTCCATTAGTTGCTCAATACCTTTATTAAGCTGTTTGGCCTTCATCGGGTCGGCATTGTCGATGTATTTGAACATTTCAGGCGAGAAGCTCGGCAGACCTTTGAAGTGGAGGTCTTCACCTTCCGTCAACGTATCACCAATCTTGAAGTTTCCGGTATCGGGAAGTCCGACAATATCACCAGCAAACGCTTCGTCCACAATCTCCTTCTTCTGCGCCATGAAAGCAGTCGGACTGCTGAAGCGCATCATCTTGTCAAAGCGGACGTGCTTATAGTTGGCATTTCTCTCGAACCGTCCGCTGCAGATCTTAACAAAAGCAATACAGCTGCGGTGGTTCGGATCCATATTGGCATGAATCTTAAAGATGAATCCCGTGAAAGCATCCTCTTCGGGATCGACCATGCGTTCCTCCGCCTGCACAGGACGAGGCGATGGCGCGATCTCAAGGAAGCAATCGAGAAGCTCCTTCACACCGAAGTTGTTCAAGGCGGAGCCAAAAAATACCGGAGCGACATCACCCTTCAAATAGGTTTCCTTATCGAATGCGGAATAGACACCTTCAATCAGTTCAAGATCAGCACGAAGTTTCTTGGCTTGCGATGCGTTGATATATTTCTCAAGCTCCGGACTGTTGATATCCTGAAAATCCACACGTTCGGTCACATATTGTTTGCTCGGCATGAAAAGATTCAAGTCGTGAGCATAGAGATTGTAAACTCCTTTGAATCGCTGACCGCTATCGATAGGCCAGCTGAGCGGACGTACTTTGATATGAAGTTCCTCCTCCAGTTCATCCAGCAAATCAAAAGGATCCTTACCTTCACGATCCATCTTGTTGATGAAGACGATGACAGGCGTCTTACGCATACGGCAGACATCCATCAGTTTTCGTGTCTGAGTCTCGACGCCTTTCGCAGCATCGATGACAATGATGACACTGTCCACAGCAGTAAGCGTACGGAACGTGTCCTCGGCGAAATCCTGATGGCCCGGAGTATCTAGAATGTTTATCTGATGATCATTATAGTCGAAGGCCATGACAGAGGTCGCAACAGAAATACCACGTTGCTTTTCGATCTCCATCCAGTCGGAGGTTGCGGTTCGCCTGATCTTGTTCGATTTAACAGCTCCAGCCACATGAATGGCACCACCAAAAAGCAGAAGTTTCTCGGTAAGCGTTGTTTTGCCGGCATCAGGATGACTGATAATCGCGAAAGTGCGTCTTTTCTTTATTTCTTCCGAATATTGATACATATATAATATACTTACTGTTGAGGATTTGTCAAAAGGGGCATCATCTGTTTCAAGCTCTCTTCCCAATGAGAGATGGCGAGATGATAGACAGATTTAATCTTGGCTTTGTTGAGTACGGAATAAGCCGGACGATGTGCAGGCGTAGGATAATCCTTTGTCTCAATTGGGACGACACGACATGGAATGTTTGCCAATTCAATCGCCTTGCGGGCAAAATCATACCAGCTGCAAACGCCTTCATCGGTAAAATGAAAAACGCCCGGAACATAATGGCCCTGTTCGGACTGTTCGAGGATGGAAAGCATGGCTTCCGCCAAATCGCCGGCATACGTTGGTGTTCCGACCTGATCAAAAACTACGCGGACTTCATCTCGTTCCTTTGCCAAACGCAACATCGTCTTCACAAAGTTATTCCCATATTCCGAATAGAGCCAAGCCGTACGGATAATCACCGACTCGGGACAAGTTACGCCCAAAGCATCTTCACCCGCCAATTTCGTACGTCCATAGGCAGAAACCGGACAGGGAAGATCGGTCTCAACATAAGGCCTGCATTCCGTACCGTCAAATACATAATCCGTGGAGATATGAATCATCCGCGCATGAGCTACTCTTGCTGCCAGACCGAGATTGTGAACCGCATCGCTGTTGATCCGAAGTGAAACAGCCTCATCTTCCTCCGCCTTATTCACATTGGTATAAGCGGCACAATTCATCACATAATCAATCTTGTGAGAATGGAAATAATCATTCACAGCCTTTTCATCACAGATGTCCAGTTCAGCGACATCCGTAAAGAGAAACTCAAAATCCTTATGATTGACAGAGAGACGACGCAGGGAATTTCCCAACTGCCCGTTAGCTCCCGTAACTAACACCGTTTTCATTTATCTATACATTATTAATATCATCTTCATCCAACTTGCCTTCCATATCATCTTTGTACTTTGAAGCAAGAAGGGCCAGAAAAGAACTGATCTGTTTGATGCCTTCCGTGGTGCCGTCGCTAATTTCCTTGCCCTCCATCTTCAGAATCAGATAACCGTAAACGGCATTGAAGCAAGTCTCAATTTCTGACAAATTTTCACCGCCGGAACGGGCACGCAGCTGGATTATGTAAGGAAGCGTCTTATAATAAACGCCACCGTAAACCATCTCTTTGGAATCTTTCAGCAGGCGAAGATGTAAATCTGTCAGCGTTATGATCACACTGTTGTTAAGCTGTATATGTCCCTTTTCCTTCACGCCTTCGCTCAACATCATATCAATCAGATTCTGATACCATTCTTCGATCTCCTTGGTCATTTCCGGAGACTGATGATATTGCGAGATCACAGTGCGCCTCAGGGAGTCCATATCAAAATGATTGGCGCGGATGAGATCTTCAACCTGCCACATATAAAGCAGATACTCAGATATATTTTCTTTCCTTTTTTGCCGAGCTATGATCATAGGCTGCAAAATTACTACAAACTAATGGATTTATTATCATTTAAAAGTCAATTACAATCTAGCTTTATCAATATGATGTTAATTAGCTCTTCTTACTCTCATATTGTCATAGTCAGAACGTCAATATTTTTCGTACAAAACGATTATTTGATAAAAATGATATAAAATAATAATCAGAAAATTTTTTTTATTTATTTTAATGATTTACTTTTGCCCACAAAGGACTTAATTCTAATAAGGATCTAAAATAAGAATGAAACTTACTATCAATTAAATAATGAGTGGTTATGCATAAATTAATGTACTTATTGCTGTGTCTTTTAGCAGGGATCAGCATCTCTACAGCCCAAACCATGAAGGTGACGGGAACTGTAGTTTCTTCAGAAGATGGCGAACCAATTATTGGAGCCACCGTATTAGTGAAAGGTACCACGAATGGTACTATAACCGATGTTAACGGAAGTTTCTCACTCAATGCAGACAAAAATGCAATGCTCCGGATTTCTTACGTCGGTATGAATTCAGTTGACGCACCTGCTCAGCAGCGTATGCGCATCACACTTTCATCTGCAGCTGAACAAATCGACGAAGTGGTTGTCGTAGCTTACGGTACCGCAAAGAAGAGCTCCTTCACAGGATCTGCTGCTGTTGTCAACGCCGAAGCTCTCGACAAACGAGTTTTGACCAATGCGGCTCAGGCTCTCGAAGGTCAGGCATCGGGCGTTCAGGTTACATCCTCCTCTGGACAGCCTGGATCTGCACCCAGCATTCGTATCCGTGGCTTCGGTTCCATCAACTCGTCCAACGCACCGCTTTATGTTGTCGATGGTACGATCTACAACGGTGAGATCAGCGATATCAACTCCAACGATATCGAATCGATGACCGTTTTGAAAGATGCGGCTTCTACTTCTCTGTATGGTTCAAGTGCTGGTAACGGTGTCATTCTGATCACGACGAAGACAGCCAAGAAAGAGGGACAAAACTCTATCACATTGAATGTCTCTCAAGGTTTCTCACAGCGTGCCATCAAAGAATATTCACGCGTTAACGCTTGGCAGTATTATCCTTTACAGTGGCAGATGCTGAAGAACCAGTACATCTCTTCAGGTAAATATACCGCTGCCGAAGCTGCACAAGGTGCTACGGCTGATATCTACTCTCAGCTTAAATACAATCCATTCAAAGGCGTTGCCAACGATGCTATCGTGGATAACAACGGCAACCTGAATTCGGCTGCCACCTCATTGCTTTGGGGAGACGACCTTGATTGGGCCGGCGCTGCTTACCGTACAGGTTCTCGTAGCGAATACAACCTCTCCTATTCTACCAAGACGGACAAGAGCGACTCCTACGCTTCTGTCGGTTACCTGAAAGAACACGGATACATGATCCGCACAGATATGGACCGTTTCTCGGGACGTGTAAACTACAATATCTATCCTGTAAAATGGTTCAAGACCGGATTGAACTTAGGTGCTACACGCACAAAGTCCAACATATCCAGTTCCACTTCCGACAACACGAACAGCTACGGTAACCTCGTTCGTTTCGTACGTGTCATGGCTCCTATCTATCCTATCCACGTACATGACATGTCCACCGGTGCTTATCTGGATGAAAGCGGACAGCCAACAACCGACGCATCGAAATATGTTTATGACTATAACGGCGGACGTCTTTCCGATACAGGTCGTCACGGCATCGCCGAGGCTTATTGGAACAACCGTCTGAATGAACGTGACGCTTACAATGCTCACACCTATATCGAACTGACGCTGATGGATGGCCTGAAAGTGACATCAAATGCTTCTTTGGAATCTTCTGATTTACATAGAAAAGTATATGAGAACACGAAGGTTGGTGATGGTTCTCCTGCAGGACGTCTGAACAATCTTTCAACAAGAAACTCAACCTACACATTCAACCAGTTGGTTACGTATGCCAAGAAATTTGGCGACCACAGCTTCGATGTACTGTTAGGACACGAGAATTATTCTTACAAATACCAGTATATGTACGGTATGCGCGAAAGCGAGATCGTAGCTGGCGTTTATGAACTGAGCAACTTTACGAAGATCGACGAATTGGATTCTTATACCGACCGTTACAAGAAAGAGGGTTACTTCTTCCGTGGAAACTACAACTATCTGGACAAGTATTATGGCTCTCTCTCCTATCGTCACGACGGTTCTTCACGTTTCTCCAAAGACAGCCGCTGGGGTGATTTCTGGTCATTCGGTGCATCATGGCGTATCAGCCAGGAGAACTTCATGAAGGATCTCAAGTGGGTCAACAATCTGAAGCTCCGCGCATCTTACGGTGAGACAGGTAACGACGCTCTGCTCGACGACGACCTCAACGATGTTTGGTATGCTTATCAGACCTTATATTATAATGGTATGAACAACGCAGGTGAAGGTGGTATCTTCTTCCAGTCTTTCGGTAACAAAGATCTGAAATGGGAGACACAGGTTTCTTCTGACCTTGCATTGGAATTCGGACTGTTTGACAGACTGACAGGATCTATCGAATATTTCCAGAAAAACTCCAAGGATTTGCTTTTCAGCGTTCCTACGCCAACCTCTTCCGGTGTAACTTCTATATGGAAAAACCTCGGTAAGGTTAAGAACAACGGTGTCGAAATCAACCTCGATTACCAGGCATTCAAGAATAAAGACTGGACCGTATCGGTCGGTGCCAATGCTACATTCGTAAGCAACACGGTAAAGAGTCTTCCTGAAGGACAGAGCGAAATCATCAGCGGTACAAAGAAGATCTCTGTCGGACATTCCATGTACGATTTCTGGTTGAAGGAATACTATGGAGTTGATCCTGACAACGGTTCTGCACTCTATGTATTTGATGATGGCGAAACGAATGGCGTAGCCAATCAGACATGGGACGACAAGACTTGCATCGATAAGAACGGCAAGAAACTGACATACGACCAGTCCAAAGCGAAGTATCACTATTGCGGCAGCTCTATTCCTGACGTATTCGGCGGATTCAACTTCAATGTAAAATATCGTGCCTTCGAACTGAACGGCGTATTCTCTTACGCAATCGGTGGAAAGATCTATGACGGCAACTATCGTAATTTGATGACAAACCAGTACGGTTATGCGATGTCGAAAGACGTAATGAAAGCTTGGAAGCAAGCTGGTGACATCACCGACGTTCCACGTCTTGACCAATCACAAGCAACCAACTTCGATGCTGTTTCTGATCGTTGGCTCGTTAAGTCAGACTATCTGAGTCTGCGTACTTTAACATTGGCTTACAGCCTTCCGAAGACTTTGATCTCAACGATCGGCGTAAAGAACTGCCGTCTCTCTGTCAGCGGTGAAAACCTCTTCCAGTTGAATCACCGTCAAGGACTCAACAGCCAGGCGAACTACTCCGGTGTATCCTACAATGAATACAACCCGGCTCGTACAGTCACTTTCAATCTGAACATTACTCTTTAATAATATACGCGAACATGAAAAATATTAAATATATAGCTTGCGGATTGCTAACGCTGATGCTTTCCTTAGGAAGCTGCTCCGACAATTATCTGGAGACCAATCCGACTGACAAGATTTCTGATGCCACGGCTTATTCTTCACTTCAGAACCTCTACACCTGTATCAACGGAATCCAGCGCAAGATGGTTTCTCAGGATGGTAGCGTTCAAGGTATGGGCGGCGAACCCGGATTCATCATCTGCCGCGAGGCTTTGGGTGACGATATGAACTTCCAAACCATCAACTGGCACAAAGGTGTACTGCAATGGGTAAGCCACAGAGACGAAAACAGCTATTACTGTTACGTCCCTTGGCAGATCTATTACGGATGGATTTTGAATGCCAATCTTGTACTGAAGCATGTGGATGAATATTCCAACGATGCCGACCATGCACTTTATTGCGGTGTCAAGGGCGAAGCACTCTGCTTCCGCGCCTTCTGCCACTTCAATCTGGTGCAGATGTATGCCAAACGTTATCAGGCCGGACAGACTAACTCACAGCTGGGCGTTCCTTACCGTGTAGAACCGAACACGGACGCGATGGCCCGCAACACGGTTGAAGAAGTTTATTCCTATATCAACAAGGATTTGGATGACGCCATTGCTTTGTTGGCAAACTATACACCTTCAGAACTCAACCACTTCTCTCTGGAAGTAGCATACGGTCTGAAAGCCCGCGTAGCTCTGGCTATGCAGGATTATGCAACCGCTGCCCAATATGCCGATCTTTCCATCAAAAAAGCAGAAGCTGACGGACACGCGTTGATGAAAGGCGACCAGCTGCAATGCGGCTTTGCAAGCATGACCTCTGACACCAACGAAGCGATGTGGGCTGCCATGACGCAGGATGATCAGACGATCTACTTCTATTCTTTCTATGCATACATGTCCTGGAACTTCAACTCAAGTTCTATCCGCTCAGGCCTGAAATCAATCAGCCAGACTACATACGACCTAATGTCACAGACCGACCTTCGCCGTGCATGGTGGGATCCGACGGGCAAAGCAGGTACGCCGACAAAGGCTTACAAACAATTCCCGTATCAGGTACGTAAGTTCAGAGCTCGCGACATATCCAATGCAGTAGGCGACTTCACGTTCATGCGTCTTGCCGAAATGTATCTGACAAAAGCTGAAGCATTGGCTCATCTGGGAAAAACAGCAGAAGCTCAGGAGGTCCTGACCGCTTTTGCAGTCACACGTGATCCGAGCTATGTTTCCAAAGGCAACACCGGCGATGCTTTGGTTCAGGAAATCCTGACACAGCGCCGCATCGAACTTTGGGGCGAAGGCTTCCGCTGGTATGATCTGAAACGTCTCAATCTCCCGATGGAGCGCACAGGCAACAACTTCAAAATCGCATACTGCGGTGTATTGGAAGTGCCTGCCGGAGATGTTCGTTGGAACTATGCCATTCCAAAGATGGAGCTTAACTCCAACAACCTGATGGTTCGTAATGATTAATAATTCATAACTGCTCACAAAGCCCCGCTTCTCCCCAAAGGAAGGCGGGGCTTTTTCACTTTCGTGGCAGGAATAAGTTTTCCTGATTTACCTCATCAACATTGTTGCCGGACCTAATTCCGTCAGATTCATCTCCGTTGCATTGTTGCCAAAGCAAATTCTCTCAGATTCATCTCCGCTGCATTGTTGCCAAGGCCAATTCTCTCAGATTCACCTCCGCTGCATTGTTGCCAAGGCAAATTTTCTCAGATTCATCTCCGCTGCATTGTTGCCGAAGCCAATTCTCTCAGATTCGCCTCCGCTGCATTGTTGCCAAGGCAGAGATGAAATGATCGTAATAGAATGCAATCCATTCTTATCACAATGTGAAATGCATTTATAAAGTGTTTTTGCGGTCATCCTGCTTTTCATTATCTTTGCTACGTAAATAAAAAGAACATGAGAAAAAACTCAGATAATAATCATTCACAACATACGCATAATGCCAGAGAGGTGTCTGTCAAACAAGAACAGACGTTGCTTCCCTTCCTCTTTGATCTGCTTAAAGATCAGAGTCGCAGCTCGGTCAAGTCACTACTCAAAAACGGTCAGATTCTCGTCAACGGAAAAGCCGACAGACAATTTGACACACCGTTGAAAGAGGGCGACAAGGTGGCCATCAGCTATGAACATGGCAAACCTACCTTCAGCAATCCGCTGCTGAATATTGTTTGGGAGGATGATTACCTGATTGTCGTAAACAAAAGAGAGGGCCTGCTTTCCGTTTCGAGCGACCATGTCAAGGAACGTACCGCTTCGCATCTCCTCAGGGATTATGTGAAAGAGATCGATTCACGCAACAACATCTACGTTCTACACCGCCTCGATCGAGACACTTCGGGACTGATGATGTTTTCCAAATCGGTCGAAGCGCAGCACATCCTTCGTGACGACTGGAGCAACATGATCACACAACGCACCTATGTTGCTGTTGTGGAAGGCTGCCCCGAAAAGGAAGAAGACACTCTGACTTCATATCTCACGGAAAACAAGAAGATGCAGGTATACCTTACCTCCTCCGACAATGGCAAGATCGCTGTCACTCATTACAAGGTACTGAAGAGCAATGGTAAATATTCCCTTCTGCAGCTCGATCTTGAAACCGGACGAAAGAATCAGATCCGTGTGCAGATGCAATCCATAGGTCATCCCGTCGCCGGCGATGGGAAATATGGAGCCATGACCGATCCGGCCGGACGCCTCATGCTGCATGCCATGAGATTGTTCTTCATTCATCCAATAACCAGACAGGAAATGCGTTTTGAGACAAAGATACCCGATAAATTCACCTCATTAGTAAGATAAAAGTATGAGAAAAGTTTTTGCGATATGCATCCTCGCCCTTTTGACACTGGTTGCACAAGCCCAGATTCTAACACCCGTAAAGTGGAAAATCCATCTCGACGATAACGGCGGATCGACCGACAAGATGATCATCTTCACGGCCACAGCTGACAAAGGATGGCATCTCTACGACATGAATCTTCCGTCGGGCGGACCGGTTTCAACCTCTATCACCTTCGAGACACTGCAAGGTGCCGAACTCGTAGGAAAACCTTTCGCCTCCATCCGTCCGACCGTGGTTCACGATCCGATGTTCAAGATGGATCTTCGCTGGTACGCCGGGAGTGTCACCTTCACGCAACGGATCAAAGTTACCAATGCCAAGAAGTTTAAAGCAGCCGGACAAATAGAATTCATGGCTTGCAACGATGCGACCTGTCTACCTCCCGATCAGAAAGATTTCTCCTTCGACCGCCATTCCGTCCATCTCGACCCGAATGCCGCATCAACAGAAAGCATCTCCGATTCGCTTGCTGCCAACGTCTCATCTGATACAGCCAACATTCAGAATGTAAATGCCACGACGGACAGTGTCATCGGACTTGCCCAAAGCGGCACTTCTCCTCAGCAGATTGCCAAACTGACCAATCGTTCGGATCTGTGGACTCCCGTGATAAACGAACTGAAAGGCTTCGGCGATGCCATCGTATCGGCAGCAGATATGTCACTGCTTTATATCTTTCTTGCTGGATTCGTCGGCGGTCTGATTGCTTTGCTCACGCCATGCGTCTGGCCGATGATTCCGATGACAGTCAGTTTCTTTTTGAAACGAACACGCGAACGCAAAAAAGCAATCCGTGACGCTGTCATCTACGGTCTTTCCATCATTGTCATCTATCTGATCATGGGACTTCTCATCACAGGAATCTTCGGTGCGAGTGCATTGAACGATCTCTCCACGAATGCCATATTCAATATCATCTTCTTCCTATTGCTGGTATTGTTTGCCGTTTCATTCTTCGGCGCATTCGAGATGGTTCTTCCCTCATCCTGGACCAACAAGATGGATCAGAAAGCCGACTCGACAACTGGCATCCTGAGCATCTTCTTCATGGCATTCACCTTGGTTCTCGTTTCCTTCTCCTGCACCGGTCCGATTATCGGCACATTGCTGGTTCAAGCTGCGACAATAGGATCTGCAGCAGGTCCAGCCATCGGAATGGCGGGATTTGCTCTTGCTCTTGCTTTGCCCTTCTCCCTGTTCGCGATCTTCCCGAACATGATGCAGAACATGCCGAAGTCAGGCGGCTGGCTCAACTCCGTCAAGGTAGTGCTTGGATTCCTCGAATTGGCACTTTCACTGAAATTCCTCTCCGTTGCAGACCTCGCTTATGGTTGGGGATTGCTCGACAGAGAAGTGTTCCTCGTCCTTTGGATCGTGATTTTCGCACTGCTCGGAATGTATCTGATCGGTAAACTCAAATTCAGAAACGACAGTGATCTGCCCTTTGTTTCAGTAACACGTCTGTTTCTTTCCATCATATCTTTTGCCTTCGCCATCTATATGATTCCGGGACTTTGGGGCGCTCCGCTCAAATCCATCAGTGCTTTCGCTCCTCCGCTCTACACACAGGACTTCAATCTCTACGACAACGAAGTCCACGCCAAGTTCGACGATTACGAATCCGGCATGTCCTATGCCGCACAGAATCACAAGCCGGTGATCATCGACTTCTCTGGATTCGGATGCGTCAACTGCCGCAAAATGGAGGCTTCTGTCTGGACCGATCCGAGAGTCAAAGACATTCTCGAAAAAGACTATGTGCTGATTTCACTCATGGTGGATGACAAGACCAAACTTCCAGAGCCTATCACCATCAAGGAGAATGGCAAAGAACGCAAACTGAAAACCATCGGAGACAAATGGAGTTATCTGCAAAGAAGCAAATTCGGAGCCAATGCCCAGCCGTTCTATATTTTACTCGACAACAACGGCAAACCGCTCGGTCCTTCATACGCCTTCAATGAAGATGTCTCGAAATACATCCAATTCCTGCAAGACGGAATCAGACGGTTTAATAAACAATGAGAACAGGAAGGGTGGACGTAACGTCCGCCCTTCATAATAAATAAGAATATGTCAACCAGAGAAGAAAAGATGGAGGCTTTCGGCCGCCTGCTCGACGTAATGGACACGCTTCGTGTAAAATGTCCATGGGATAGGAAACAAACCAACGAAAGTCTGCGCGAGAACACCATAGAAGAAACGTATGAGCTTTGTGACGCCATCATTCGCAATGACAACCAGGACATCAAGAAAGAACTGGGCGATCTGCTTCTTCACATAGTCTTCTATGCTAAGATCGGAGATGAAAAAGGAGCGTTCGACATCAAAGATGTCTGCGATTCACTCTGCGAAAAACTGATATATCGCCATCCTCACGTCTATGGAACAGCCGAAGCCAATACGCCTCAAAAGGTAGAACAAAGCTGGGAACAACTCAAGCTGAAAGAAAAAGGTGGAAACAAAACCGTACTCGAAGGTGTACCAGCCGCTCTTCCTTCCATCGTTAAAGCTCACCGCATTCAAGATAAAGCCCGTAATGCAGGATTCGACTGGAAAGAGAGAGCCGATGTCTGGGATAAAGTAGAAGAAGAATTCCAAGAGCTTCAAAAAGAGATCGAGAATCTCGATCCGGACAAGATGGAAGGCGAATTCGGAGATCTATTCTTCAGCCTGATCAACGCAGCGCGCCTTTACAAAATCAATCCGGACAATGCTTTGGAACGTACCAACAGAAAGTTCATCCGCCGTTTCAACTATTTAGAAGAGCAGGTTGAAAAATCGGGCCGTTCTCTCAAAGAGATGACGCTCGAAGAGATGGATAAAATATGGGACGAAGCGAAAGCCAAAGGATTATAAAGGATTTCTTTCATCCGAAAAAACATCGGGACTTTTTGAATTATCATCGGAGCTTTTTTCAAAATCATAGTAATGATTGGAGGGAATGTTCGATGATAATTTTTTTATTCAGGGCATTAAAAAGGGAACCGACATCACGTCGCTTCCCTTCCTTAACTTAAACGCCAAAACTAAATCTAAACAAAAAACACAAATACTATTATTTCTTCATTCCGTTCGGTTGTCCTGATTTCCCCATACTTTTCATAAAGCTTCTCGCGAATTGCGATTCAGCCATCTGATATTTGTAAAGTTTTTCGGGAGACAGGATCTTCCTGAACTTCTCGTAATATTCTTTTTCCAATTGAGCTTCCTGGATCTTAGTATCGAGGTTGCTATTGACGGCCTTTGCATAATCGGCATCTGTCGGGTTCTTCATCGAATTGATTTCCTTTGAGAAACGTCTCCCACTCCGGCCTATTTCGAACTTTTTTTGTCTCAGTTCGTTGCAAAGAGGAATGAAAGCGGCGGCTTCTTCGGGTGTAAGACCAACTTGTGCTGTAATATAAGCATTTTGTCGAGCCTCAAATGATTCCCTATCAAAAGGCCTTCCGCTTCTTGATCCTTGCGCTGAAGCAGCAACAGAAAACAAGATCGAAAACATCGCAAATGTAATAATAATTATCCTCTTCATACAAATTTATTCTCTAAAAACTGTTATTATCTTCCGAATTAATAAGAATCATTATTCGGCATCAGCAATCTCTTCACTTATGATATTGTCAGAATATTGACCTTCGATATAATCCAAATATTCTTTATTTTCATCCACACGAGCCGTAGAGACCGACTCTGAATCATCGACATTCACCTGTAAAGGTTCTTTGGCAGTATTATTATTCGAAGGGAAGATGGTGACAAAAGCTTTGAAGAGAAGTACAACTCCTGCGAAAGCGGCTGCCATGTAAAGCCAAGGTTTGAATTTATCAAACGTCGTAACCTTGCGAGCTTTCATGCGGGGCTTTTCAGGAAGCGTTCCCATGATCCGACTTGTCATTCCTTCCATATAACCGGCAGGGACAAAGAACGGATTGGTCTCCTTCAAATGTTCCAAATCATTTTGTTCTGTTTTCATACAACTATACTCCCCAATTTTGTATCCTTTAGACTGACATCACTCTGAATGGTTTAAACGTCTTTTGTTAAAAACGCCTCCACTTTCTTGACTGCGATATGATAGGATGTTTTAAGTGCACCAACCGAAGTGCCAAGGATATCTGACATCTCTTCATATTTCATATCGTCATAGTATTTCATATTGAATACGAGACGCTGTTTCTCAGGCAATCTGAGAACCGCTTCCTGCAGTTTCATCTGGGCTTCATCTCCATCGAAATAGGAATCACCGCGAAGACGTTCAAGCATAAATACATCCGCATCGTCCAAGGATATACTGTTTTTGCTTCTTTGACGATTTAGGAAAGTGATGCATTCATTGATCGCTATCTTATAAAGCCATGTGGACAGTTTCGCATCACCGCGAAAATAATCAATATTGGTCCAGGCTTTCATGAACGTATTCTGAAGCAAATCGTCAGCATCATCATGGGTGAGGACAAGCTTACGGATTTGCCAATACAACTTCTCACCATACAAATTCACCACCTGAGCAAAAGCGTCGCGTTGCTTTTCAGGATCATGAAGCTGCTGTATCAATTCATCTTCTGTATTCAGTTGCATTTTATCAAATTTGTCGTAAAGATAGAACTTTTCTTACATATTTTCAGACTCATTGAAAAAAAACCGGCAATGGTTTTTCTTCCGCTTCATTTTTCCACCCTCATCCAATAAAAAAAGGCGGCTGCATCTGAGCAACCGCCTTCTGTATATGAATTTGTGAAAGATTACATCATTCCACCCATTCCGCCGCCCATACCCGGATTCATCGGAGGCATGGCAGGAGTGTCCTCCTTCTTCTCAGCGATGACACATTCCGTTGTAAGGAACATACCAGCAATAGAAGCTGCATTTTCCAATGCGATACGAGCAACCTTGGCAGGATCGATGACACCGACTGCACAAAGATTTTCATACTGGTCAGAACGAGCATTGTAACCGAAGTCATCTTTGCCCTCCTTAACCTTCTGAACGATTACGGCACCCTCTTTACCTGCATTGGCTACGATCTGACGAAGAGGCTCTTCAATGGCACGCTTTACAATCTCGATACCTGTCTGTTCGTCATCATTGTCACCTTTCAGATTATCCAGAGCCGGGATAGCGCGGATGTAAGCAACGCCACCACCAGGAACTGTACCCTCTTCGATGGCTGCACGTGTAGCATGCAATGCATCGTCAACGCGGTCTTTCTTTTCCTTCATCTCAACTTCTGAAGGAGCACCGACGTAGAGAACAGCAACACCACCGGCCATCTTAGCCAGACGTTCCTGCAGTTTCTCCTTATCGTAGTCAGATGTCGTGTTCTCCATCTGCAGTTTGATGTTTGCGATACGTGATTCGATAGCAGCTTTGTCGCCTGCACCGTTAACGATCGTAGTGTTATCCTTATTGACGGTAACCTTCTCAGCGGTTCCGAGCATATCCATCGTAGCACCTTCGAGCTTCAAGCCCTTCTCTTCAGAGATAACGGTTGCATTGGTCAGGATGGCGATATCTTCGAGCATTGCCTTACGACGATCACCAAAGCCAGGAGCCTTGACAGCGCATACCTTCAAAGAACCACGCAGACGGTTTACAACCAATGTGGCAAGTGCTTCGCTATCCATATCCTCAGCAATGATCAGCAAAGGACGTCCGCTCTGTGCGGTCGGTTCAAGGATAGGCAGAAGATCCTTCAAAGCTGAAATCTTCTTATCGTAGATCAGGATGTAAGGATTCTCCATAGCGCATTCCATCTTCTCGGTATCCGTTACGAAGTACGGAGAGATATAACCACGGTCGAACTGCATACCTTCAACAACGTCAACTTTCGTATCTGTGCCTTTGGCTTCCTCAACGGTGATAACGCCCTCTTTCTTTACTTTATGCATGGCTTCGGCAATCAGCTTACCGATTTCCTCGTCACCGTTAGCAGAGATCTTTGCAACATGCTCAATCTTCTCGAACTTGTCACCAACCTCTTCGGCCTGATCAGCGAGACTACCAACAACAGCATTGACAGCCTTGTCGATACCACGTTTCAGATCCATAGGATTAGCACCGGCAGTAACATTCTTCAAGCCCACACCGATGATTGACTGAGCCAGAACGGTAGCGGTTGTCGTACCATCACCGGCTTTGTCGTTCGTTTTGGAAGCAACTTCCTTAACCAGCTGTGCGCCCATGTTCTCATAAGCGTTGGTCAGCTCTATCTCTTTGGCTACCGTGACACCATCCTTGGTGATCTGCGGAGCACCGAATTTCTTCTCGATGATAACGTTACGACCTTTCGGGCCCAGGGTTACCTTTACGGCATTTGCCAATTCGTCCACACCTTTCTTCAGAAGGTCGCGGGCATCCATGTCATACTTAATTTCTTTTGCCATGATTATACGATTTTTTATTGTTTACGATTAAATAATTGCGAGGACATCTGACTGACGCATGATGAGGAATTTGTCCTGATCGAATTCGACTTCTGTTCCGGCATATTTGCCATAGAGAACTTCGTCACCTTCTTTAAGAACCATTTCTTCATCTTTCGTACCGTTACCAACAGCCATTACTTTACCTTTCAAAGGTTTTTCTTTAGCTGAATCGGGAATGATAATTCCACCCATTGTCTTCTCTTCTGCAGCATCCGGCTTAATAAGCACTCTGTCTGCTAATGGTCTAATGTTCATCTTTTTATAGTTTAATTGTTAGTAATATCTTTAATCGTATGCTTTTCGCACACGCCTACATTCTTACCAAATTTGTGCCAAACGTTTTTGGAAATGAAAACATGACATTTTTTCATTCATCTTCGCATTTTATCTTTCTAAAACTGACAGGTTGGCTACCAACAACGCATTTTGATGAATTATCGACATACATAGCGGATCCTTTACGAAACGGATCGTTCTGAAGTTTCCGCAAAAGGGGAAAGGCGAATCTGACATCTGAGGCAATTTCCACAATGGAAATTCGCTCTCCGCGCCTTTCAGGCATTCCCCGATTTGGGATTCGGCTTTACAACACTGTAAAATGACTTTTCCATTTGGAATTTCGATTTTACAGTCTTGTAAAATGAGTTTTCCTCCACGAATTTCGATTTTACAACCTTGCAAAATGACTTTTCCACCTGGAATTTCGATTTTACAGCCTTGTAAAATGACTTTTCCACCTGGAATTTCGATTTTACAGCCTTGTAAAATGGGTTTTCCTTTAGGGAATTCACTTTTCGGCATTTCCAAGCATTCCCTATTTGGGAATTCACAAAAAACGGCAAAGTGGCTTTCCCGAATCGGGAAGACTATCAAAAATCGAAAAAGGCCTCCTCATTTCTGACGAAGCCTTTTCCCTATATATAGATGTATCGTTCATTTCTTCTCGGTCCACAAAAGCTGACTTAGAAGCTCCTCTTCGGTAACGAGATGCTGTTCGCCCGTGATCATGTTCTTCAGATTGATTCTGGACTCGGCCATCTCCGTCTCGCCGATGATGGCGACGAAGGGGATTTTCTTGGCATCCGCATAAGCCATCTGCTTCTTCATCTTTGAGGATTCGGGATAAAGCTCGGCGCTGATACCGGCGGCACGCACTTTTGTCAGTATCGGAAGAATATAATCGACCTCCTCGTTGCCGAAATTCACGAACAGCAGTTGTGTGGACTGCAGAGAATCGGCAGGATAAAGGTTGAGCTGGTTGAGCGCATCGAAGATTCGGTCGGCACCGAACGAGATTCCGACACCGGAAACGCCGTCCATGCCGAAGACACCCGTCAGATTGTCATACCGACCGCCGCCGGTGATACTGCCAATCTGAACATCCACTGCCTTCACTTCGAAAATGGCGCCCGTGTAATAGTTCAGTCCGCGAGCCAGAGTCAGATCCAGTTCAAGGGGCGAAACCATCGGGTTCTTTTCCACACGGTCGAGAATGAAGGAGATCTCTTCGACGCCCTTCAAGCCGACTTCAGAAGCAGAAAGGACGGTCTTCAACGTCTCCAGTTTCTCACGATTCGAACCTTCCATCTTCAGGATAGGCTGGAGCTTGGCAATCGCATCGTCGGAAAGGCCACGTTCTTTCAGTTCGGCGTTGACATTTTCCAAACCGATCTTATCCAATTTGTCAATGGCAACAGTGATGTCAACCATTTTGTCAGCCTCGCCGATCATCTCTGCAATACCGGCAAGGATCTTACGGTTGTTCATCAGAATGCGGACACGCAGACCGAAACGATGGAACACCTCGTTGATGATCTCGATCAGTTCCACTTCGTTGATCAACGAATCAGATCCGACCACATCGGCATCGCACTGATAAAACTCACGATAACGTCCCTTCTGCGGACGGTCAGCACGCCAAACCGGCTGAATCTGATACCGTTTGAAAGGGAAAGCTATCTCATTGCGATGCTGCACGACGAAACGGGCAAAGGGCACTGTCAAATCATAACGAAGTCCCTTCTCGCAAGCTTTGGCAGCAAAGTGAAGGGCATTGCGCTCTTTCAAATCCTCATCGGTGATGTCTGCAAAGCAGTCTCCGGAATTCAGTATCTTGAAAAGAAGCTTGTCGCCCTCTTCGCCATACTTCCCCATCAACGTAGAAAGATTCTCCATCGCCGGCGTCTCGATCTGGCTGAAACCATACAGATGATAGACGTCGCGAATGGTATTAAAAATATAATTACGTTTCGCCATCTCTTCAGGCGAAAAATCACGAGTTCCTTTTGGAATAGAAGGTTTTTGCATATTCAAAACGAATTAGTTGTTAATCCCGGCTTCTCCCGCCCATAAAGATCATCACGTAATAGAGCAACGTAGCCAACGATCCGAGCGCTGCGACCACATAGGTGTAAGCAGCGGAACGAAGGGCATCTTCGGCCATCTCGTGTGTCTCATAATTGGTGATTCCGGATTCGTTGAGCCAGACCAAAGCGCGTTTGCTCGCATTGATCTCCACCGGAAGGGTGATGAAACTGAATAAAGTGGTGCATGCAAACAGGATGATACCGAAAAGCAGAAGCTGCGGAAACACATTGATCAGCAGCATACCGCCCAGCAACACCCATGTCATGATGTTGGACGCGAAACTTACGACAGGCACCAAAGCCGAGCGCATCCTCAGAGGCGCATAACCTTTGGCATGCTGCAAAGCGTGTCCGCATTCATGAGCTGCAACCGCTGCGGCGGCAATGCTATTGCTGCCATAGACCGGTTCGCTGAGATTGACAGTTTGATCCATAGGATTGTAATTATCGGTCAATCGTCCGGTTGTTGAGATGACATTGACATCGTTGATGCCGTTTTCACGCAACATTTTCAAGGCGACGTCTCTTCCAGTCAATCCACCGGGCAAAGGAATCTGGGAATACTTATCGAATTTCCGTTGCAAGCTCGACGATACCAACCAGCTCAAAAGAGCAAAGCCAATGAATATAATCCAATATAAAGCCATACTAATTTATTGTTCGTTATACCTAATAATTGTCTGTTCACGATCCGGACCTACGGAAACGATCTTGATGGGCACACCAAGCTGTTCTTCGAGGAAGGTGAGATATTCGTTGAACTCTTCAGGGAATTCATCCTCGCTGGTCATCTTCGACATATCAGCACTCCAACCCGGCATTTCCACATAGACAGGTTTTACATCATCATTCATTTCAAACGGTAATTCATTTACCTCCTTACCATTTATATTATATGCTACACAAGCTTTAACCGTATCGAAGCCATCAAGCACATCACTTTTCATCATAATCAGCTTCGTTACGCCATCAATCATGATAGCATATCTTAGAGCAACCAGATCAATCCAACCGCAGCGGCGTTCACGTCCCGTGACGGCACCGTATTCATGACCGATCTTGCGAATCTTATCTCCTGTCTCGTCAAAGAGTTCTGTCGGGAATGGTCCGCTACCTACGCGCGTGCAATAGGCTTTAAAGATTCCATAAACCTCGCCGATACGATGAGGCGAAACGCCGAGTCCTGTACAGCTTCCTGCGCAAACCGTATTGGAAGAGGTTACGAACGGATAGGATCCGAAGTCCACATCCAACATAGTTCCCTGAGCACCTTCAGCCAGAATGTTTTTCCCTTCGTCCAGCAGATGGTTGATGAAATATTCGCTGTCCACAAAGGTGAATTTCTTGAGATAGTTGAGTGAATCCAACCACTTTGCCTCCAGATCCGTCAGATCATATTCAAAGTTCAGAGACTTGAGAATGGCTTCATGACGAGCCTTCGCAGCTGCATATTTGACATCGAAATTCTCCAGCAGATCACCAACACGAACACCGTTGCGGCTGATCTTATCCGTATAGGTCGGTCCGATGCCTTTGCCGGTCGTTCCAATCTTGCCCTTGCCTTTTGAAGCCTCATAAGCCTGATCGAGCAGACGATGGGTCGGAAGAATCAGATGGGCTTTCTTGGAAATATAAAGTTGTTTGGTGATGTCATGTCCGCTGGCAGCCAGAGCTTCGGCCTCTTCCTTGAACAGAAGTGGATCAAGCACGACACCGTTGCCGATAATGTTTACCTTTCCACCCTGAAAGATTCCGGAAGGAATGGAACGAAGGACATATTTCTGTCCTTTAAACTCAAGAGTATGTCCTGCATTCGGACCACCCTGAAAACGAGCTACTGCATCGTAGTTAGGAGTCAAGACATCGACGACCTTGCCTTTGCCTTCGTCACCCCACTGTAATCCCAATAAAATATCTACTTTCATGTCTTTATTTATAAGCTGAAACAATATTGTTATCTAATCATATTCTCTTTTTTCATCTTGTTCTTGCATTTCGTGCAGATTCCATAGATGTATAAATTCGCGAACAAAGGTGTGAAACGAGTCACTTTCATATTCGCTACTGCAAGCTTCACCGCTTCGTTGCGGATCTCCCGAACGGCACCGCAACGAAGACAAACCATGTGATAATGCGTTTGCGCCAGCTGAATCAGTTCGTAATCCACCATCTGCGTTGTCCACTGATGCCTCACGATGAGACCACCTTTGACCAGAAGTTCAAGCAGATTGTAGAGCGTTGTAACACTGACGTGATAATTTATCTCCGTCATCTTGTCACTCAGCATGTTTACGTCGAAGTGTTTGGGGAAAGTACAGATCTGTTCGAAAATCTTACGTCGCTCCTCCGTCATCCTCAGATGTCGTTCCTCAAGAAACCTCTTGAAAGACTCTAACATATCGTTAGCAACCACCTTCTCCATCGTATGCAATCCATTGCGAGCAACAAAGTTAACTCATTTATTTAAATTGATAATCTTTATCTGTAATAATCGAATTCAAATTTCAAATCATTAAAGAATTCCTCCTGTTCCGCCTT
This sequence comes from uncultured Parabacteroides sp., assembly GCA_964542435.1. GTDB lineage: Bacteria > Bacteroidota > Bacteroidia > Bacteroidales > Tannerellaceae > CAZIVE01. The sequence goes on along the minus strand of CAZIVE010000006.1, from coordinate 1,157 downwards.
GTCGCAGTGTTCGTATCCGCGTAACGAATTCAAAACCTTTGCCGCATTGGCCTGCGACTGACGCCCGAACCGTTTGAAGGCCGTGAGAACAGCTCGCTGTTCCTTCGATTCTCCTTCATCCAGGATTGTCTTTCCTTTCGACAAAAGGGCTTCGACAAGAGAATCGGGCAAAATCTTGCCTTCACTGCAGAGACAAGCGGCCAGCATAAAGGCGATATATAATCCGAAAGGACTTTCCGACAGCAGATTCCGCTGCATCAGTTCCATTGCCTCAACATGATGGTGAAGCAACTCACCACACAGATAATCGGCAATCTCCTGATTCGGACATTCCGCACACCATTGCAGGGCATCCTTCAACGAGAGTGTCTCGGCAGGACAAAGCATCGTGGCAAGGATCTTCAGCTCACGGACATCCTCTTTCCATAAAGATTCAGCCAAAGCCCGATCCTTTTGATGTTCACCTGCGATGATACGAAGATCCGGCAGCGAGACACCAAAGTTCAAGCCATAAGATAAGCCGCTGTTACGCATATAGGCAGAGCTCATCCCATTCATCGAACTTCGAAGTTCCCTTCGAATCCACTTTTTCTCGTCTTCTACTGTCATAATTCAAGAGTTGATGGTTGGCAGAAAAGAATAATCGCGACTGTAGCGCAACATCTGTTCCGTATAGCCTTCCGTGTAATCAAGCGTCACATCGACAATCTCGTCCTTCGCATTCTTCTTCAGTTCCATCCGCGGATTGACGAACCCTTTGTAAGGTGCCAGATGCAAAGACTCGTAGCGTTCGGCCATTTCATCTCTTAAAGCTTTATCAACTATCGTGCCATACTTTTCGACGAGGTTCTTGCCGGCTTCATAATCGCCTTCGCTTTTGATGCGCTGCACTTCTCCCAGCAACGCACCGAAGAGTCTTCGCAAAGCTTCGTAATCGTTGATGACGACAAAGCTCTTTCCCTCTTTGCGAACGATGACAACGACCTCATCCTTCAAGCCCTTTTCATACACCCAACGGGCAATCAGCTGACGATTGCGCATGTGCGCCTCTTCGAGATCTTTTCCCTTCTCAATCCGAACCAGCTGCGTCAACAGTCCGTTCATCATATATTTATAGTAGCCGGCTTTGTATGCCTCGGCATCCGGAAGCAGTCCCA
>CAZIVE010000005.1:45627-48210 GCA_964542435.1 uncultured Parabacteroides sp. | reverse complement strand
TACTATATAGTACACGATGGCAGCACGATTTCCGATTATCTGCTGATAAGATTCGCTACGAACAGACAGAAAATGTGAAGATAAAACAACATCAAAGAAAGAATCAAAAAATAATTATATCTTTGCCATCAAAAGAAGGCGACAACACGATGACAAGGGAATCCAATCATTCCCATTCGGTTTGACCTTCATGATTTGATATTAGTATATTTCTTCAAATGGAATTACGTAAGCACCCGAATGTGCTGAACGACACGGTTGATAAACTCTCTGACGAACAGTCGTACAGAGTCTTATTTCACGCTTATGGCGACGATGAAGCGTTGCCTTCGGGTACGGTCATGAAAGAAATCGTGGAGTTGTGCCGCGCCATCCTCTTTCCCGGGTACTACGGAAATGCCCGAATCAGCAAACAAACCATTCGCTTTCATACTGGCGTCAACGTGGAGCAGCTTCATTCTCTTCTGACGAAACAGATCCATGCGGGTTTGTCGTTTGCCCGAAGCATGAATCCGGAAGCAGTCCAGCCTAAGGAGAATGCCGAGCAGCTGTCGGAAGCCTTCATCAGCAAGCTTCCCGAGATGCGTTCCATCCTCGCTACGGATGCCGAGGCTACCTTCAACGGAGATCCCGCCGCACAGAACGCGGGCGAAGTGGTCTTCTGCTATCCGGGATTCCGCGCCATCTGCAACTACCGCATCGCACACCAGCTTTACCTGCTCGACGTTCCCTTCATCCCGAGAATGATCACGGAGTTGGCACATTCGGAGACAGGTATCGATATTCATCCGGGAGCCAAAATAGGACATCATTTTTCCATCGACCACGGTACAGGAACTGTGATCGGCGAAACCAGCGTCCTCGGCAATTATGTCCGGATTTTCCAAGGTGTGAGCCTGGCGGGCGAGAAATTACCACCGGACGAGAACGGCAACGCCATCCGAGGCATTGCACGCCATCCCGTTCTGGGCGACCATGTAACCGTTTATTCCAACGCCACACTGATCGGCCTGATCCATGTAGGCGAAGGAGCAACCATCTGCGGCAACGTCTGGATTACGGAAGATGTGCCGGCAGGAGCCATGATTACACAAAATAAAGCGTATAAATAATCAAACAATTCCAGTATTATTATTTAAAACAACAAATGAGCAACGAAACATTTGAAATGGTGGCTAAGACGCTCTTCGGATTAGAAGATGTTCTGGCCGATGAATTGCAGGGACTTGGTGCGACCGACATTGAAAAAGGTCGCCGCATGGTCTCGTTCACAGGTGACATGGAGTTACTTTACAAAGCCAACTTCTACTGCCGCACAGCGTTGAGGATACTGAAGCCTATTTATCATTTCAAGGCCAATGACGCTGATATCGTTTATGAAGAAGCCAAGAAGGTCGAATGGGAGAAATATCTCACCATTGACAAGACTTTCGCTATCGATTCGGTCATCAATTCCGAGGATTTTAACCACTCGAAGTTTGTAGCCTACCGTACCAAAGATGCCATTGTCGATTACTTCGCGGAGAAATACGGCAAACGTCCCTCCGTCAGAGTGAGCAATCCGGATCTCTATATCAACATCCACATCTCACACAACGACTGTACGCTGTCCATCGACAGCTCCGGAGAGTCGCTGCACAAACGCGGCTATCGCGTAAGTCAAGGTGATGCGCCGCTGAGTGAAGTACTCGCTGCAGGCATGATCCTGCTGACCGGTTGGAGAGGTGAATCGAACTTCGTGGATCCGATGTGCGGAAGCGGCACGCTGCTGATCGAAGCTGCACTGATCGCCCGTAACATCGCTCCCGGCGTATTCCGTAAAGAGTATGCCTTCCAGAAATGGGTGGATTATGACGAAGAACTGTTCAATAAGATATACAACGACGATTCGATGGAGAAGAAGTTCGATTACAAATGCTATGGATCGGATATCTCACCCATCGCCATCGAAACGGCCCAGGAGAATGTAAGAAGTGCCGGAATGTCATCGATCATCGAACTGAAGGTCCAGCCTTTCCAGCAGATGAACGAAGCTCCCCAACCCGGAATTCTCGTCACCAATCCTCCTTACGGCGAAAGAATCAAGCCCAACGATCTGTTGGGACTTTACAATATGATTGGAGAACGGCTGAAGCATGTCTTCACCGGTTATCAGGCTTGGGTGATCAGCTTCCAGCAGGAATGCTTCGACAAGATCGGACTGCACCCGAAGACGAAGATCAAACTGATGAACGGTTCACTGGAATGCGAGTATCGCTGCTTCGAGATGTTCGAAGGCAGGAACGACGACTACAAGCGTGATCTAAATGAGAAACGGAGTGCCGTCACCCTCAATGACGATGGTGTGAAGGTTGTGAAAGCTCCCAGCCGTCCGGCTCGCAAGCCTAACTTCCGTACCGATAAGATGGACAGTCCGGAACGTCGCTTCGCTGCCGAGCATGGCGGTGACGATGCAGAAGGTCTCGACAATCTCGACACGGTAGCTTCAGACGACGATACCTTGGAGGAGATTCCAGGACGCGAGTCTGTCCGTCCGAGAGGGGAACGCAAGATGCGTTTCCACGATGACGACAAGAGCTTCGG
>CAZIVE010000005.1:40492-45527 GCA_964542435.1 uncultured Parabacteroides sp. | reverse complement strand
AGATCGGGCTTCAAGGGATCGGGCAACAGAGATTGGAAGAGCAAAGGAAACGATGATTCGGAAGATTAGAACGGCAGTAGCTATCGGCAGCTTATTGATGATGGGAATGATTACCGCTTCGGCTCAGAACAAGAGCCTTACTTTGGAAGATCTCATTCCCGGAGGGAAGACTTCGAAACGATTTGTTCCCAAGAGTATTCCTCAGCTCCAATGGTGCGGAGACCTCTATCTTTATGCCAAAGGCGACAGTATCCTCGGTGGCAAACCTGCAGGAAAAGAGAGCGTGATCTTCACGCGCAAGGAGCTGAACGAGGCTCTGAAATCGGCCGGCAGAGATACCATCTCGGAACTTCCCCAGTTCTCTACGCCTGAGAAGGCCGATATTCTATCGTTCGACACCCGCAATCACCGCATCTTCTACGATATCCACAAGAATCAGGTAGTTGCCGATTATCCGCTGCAATCTAAGGGAACAAATTATGACTTCTGTCCTGCGAACAAGGCGTATGCCTTTACTCTCGAGAACAATCTGAAGATTCTCAAGAGCGACGGATCGATTCTGACGGTTACCAACGAACCTGACACGGGCATTGTCTGCGGACAGTCCGTGCATCAGAACGAATTCGGCATACATAAAGGGACCTTCTGGAATCACGACGGCAGCAAGCTTGCCTTCTACCGCATGGACGAATCGATGGTACCTGTCTATCCGCTTGTCAACATCGATGCGCGGGAGGCACAGATGGTGCCTCACAGATATCCGATGGCAGGCATGAAGAGCCATCATGTCACGGTCGGCATCTATGAATTGGCTACCGGCAAGACGACCTGGCTGCACACCGGACTTCCTCTGGAGAAATATCTGACCAACATCACATGGAGTCCTGACGACAGCTCCATCTATATTGCCGAACTGAACCGCGGACAGGATGAGATGCATCTGAAACGCTATTCGGTTACGGACGGAAAGCAGGAACTGGATCTCTTCACGGAGAAGGACGAGGCTTATGTGGAACCGCAACATGGACCGCTCTTCCTCCCGAATGACAACCAACGTTTCATCTGGCAGAGCGAACGCGACGGCTACAACCATCTCTATCTCTACAGCACGGATGGAAAACTGATCCGCAGACTGACAGAAGGCGAATGGGTCGTTACGTCGGTACTCGGATTCAACAAGAAGGGTGATAAAGTAATCATCGAAGGCACAGCGCCTCATCCGGTTTCCAGCGTCATGCACGGTTCGCCGATGCAGTTTTACGCCTGGTCGGTGGACCTCGATGAGAACGCCTCCTCTTCCCTGATGAACTGCCTCAGCTGGAAGTTGGGCGTGCACCATCTGACGCTCAGCAACGACGGCGAATATGCCATCGACAACTTCAGCGCTCCGAACGTTCCGCACGTGACCGACCTGATCAGCACGGGCAATGCCAAGGTGATCCGGACGCTTCTCGAAGCGAAGAATCCGTTCGAAGGCTATCAGATGCCTACGGTCAAAGTGGGCCATCTCAAGGCAGCTGACGGGAAGACGCAGCTCAACTACCGCATCACGCTCCCGCCCGATCTGGATCAGAACAAGAAATATCCCGTCATCATCTACGTCTATGGCGGACCGCACGCACAGCTCGTCACCGGCGATTGGATGAACGGATGCAGAGGCTGGGACATCTATATGGCCAACCGCGGCTATATCATCTATACACTCGACAGCAGAGGTTCGGCCAACCGCGGACATGCCTTCGAGAGCGTCATCCATCGCCACCTCGGCGTGAATGAGATGGACGACCAGATGATGGGCGTGCAGTATCTCAAGAGTCTGCCTTACGTGGATTCCACGCGCATCGGCGTTCATGGATGGAGCTACGGCGGATTCATGACGACGAACCTCATGCTCACCTATCCCGACGTCTTCAAGACAGCCGTTGCCGGCGGACCGGTTATCGACTGGAGCAAATACGAGATCATGTACGGCGAACGTTACATGGATACACCGCAGGAGAATCCCGACGGCTACCGCGATGCGAATCTCAAGCTCAAAGCCGGCAATCTGAAGGGACATCTGCTGCTGATCCACGGAACGATGGATCATGTGGTCGTCTGGCAGCATAGCCTCGGCTTCCTGAAAGCGTGCGTGGATGCCGGCACCTATCCCGACTATTTTGTCTATCCGGGACACGATCACAATGTCATCGGACACGACCGTATTCATCTCTACGAAAAGATTACACGATATTTCGACGATTATCTTAAATAAACTATAGCAATCATGAACATACTTCTTTTAGGATCCGGAGGACGCGAGCATGCCATCGCATGGAAGATCGCGCAAAGTGCAAAGGTCAACCATCTCTACATAGCTCCCGGAAATGCAGGAACGGCAGCTCTCGGAACGAATGTCAACATCAAGGTGGACGACTTTGACGCCATCGGTAAATTCTCCGCTTCGCACGGCATCGATATGGTCGTCGTCGGACCTGAAGTACCTCTGGTAGAAGGAATCTACGATTACTTCGCCAAGGACGAGAAGTTGAAGTCCATTGCCGTCATCGGACCGAGCAAGTTCGGTGCACAGCTGGAGGGAAGCAAAGACTTCGCGAAAGCTTTCATGCAGAGACACAATATTCCCACAGCCCGCTATCGCAGCTTCTCAGCCGAGAACATCGAAAAGGGCTATGCATTCCTCGACTCCCTCAATCCGCCTTACGTTCTGAAGGCCGACGGACTGGCTGCTGGCAAGGGCGTGCTGATCCTCGATTCGCTTGAGGAGGCAAAGCATGAACTGAGCGAGATGCTTCGCGGAATGTTCGGACAGGCCAGCGCTACGGTACTGATCGAGCAGTTCCTCGACGGCATTGAATGTTCCGTCTTCGTACTCACCGACGGCAAAGACTACAAGGTGCTTCCGGTTGCGAAGGACTACAAACGCATCGGCGAAGGCAATGTCGGACTGAACACCGGCGGCATGGGTTCCGTCTCTCCCGTTCCCTTTGCTGACGAAACCTTCATGCAGAAGGTGGACGAACGGATCATCCGTCCTACCATCAAGGGACTTCAGGAGGAACATATCGACTACAAAGGATTCATCTTCCTCGGACTGATCAACGTAAAGAACGAACCTTACGTGATTGAATACAACTGCCGCATGGGCGATCCGGAGACGGAAGTCGTCATGCTGCGCATCAAGAGCGACCTGGTGGATCTGCTCGAAGGTGTGGCAAAGGGCGATCTGGCTCAGCGTACACTGGAGATTGATCCTCGCACGGCTGTCACCGTCATGCTGGTCAGCGGCGGATATCCCGAAGCCTACGAAAAAGGCAAGGTGATCACGGGCATCGAAAAGGTATCGCCGGAGACCATCGTCTTCCATGCCGGAACGAAGGCCGACGAAGACCGGATTCTCACCAATGGCGGCCGCGTCATCGCCGTCAGCTCTTACGGGAAAGACAAGGAGGCAGCACTTGCCAAATCTTTTGCAGCTGCCAAAACCATCGATTTCGACAAGAAATATTTCCGCAAAGACATCGGATTTGATCTATGAGAGAGATCTACCGTGATAGAAACAGACCTCAGGCGGGGAATCTGACGTACGCATACATCCTGTTGATCTGCATCATCTGCTGGATCACGGGGTATGTCAAGTCGGTCGGCGTCCCTGTTTACGGCTCTGTCACGGCAGCTCCCCTTTGGAACATGATCTGCCAGGTGCTCACAGGACAGCTGCCCGTCTATCTGATCGGCATGCTGCTCACAGTGGGCGGCGCCTTCGTGCTCTACCGTATGAACTATGTCATGGTGCTGATCCGCGAGAAGACGCTCCTGCCCTTCCTGCTCTACGTGCTCTTCATCAGCACCAATCCCGACTTCTTTCCGCTCAAATCCACCACGCTGAGCGTCTTCTGCATGATCTTCGCCATCAATGAGCTTTTCAAAAGCTATCACGACGAGAATTCCACGAGCAACGCCTTCAACGTAGCGTTCATCTTCGGATTGGGAAGTCTGCTGTGGGCGCAGATCGCTTTCTTCCTGCCGGCCTTTTGGATCGGCATGTACAACTTCCGCTCGCTCAACCTGCGCAACTTCGGCGCGTCGCTGCTCGGCTTCGTCTCCGTCTATTGGTTTGTACTCGGATGGTGCGTCTGGCAGAACGATTACTCGCCGTTCACCATTCCGTTCAATTCGATCTACACTTTTCAATTCACAGGACTGGAAGGACAGAGCCTCGTGGACTGGATCGCGCCGCTGCTGATCGCCTTCATGACCTTCCTCGCCTCAGCCAACATCCTGACGCATGAGAACGAGGACAACCTGCGCACGCGACAGTTCCTTTCCTTTCTGATCATGCTCTCCGTATGGTCGTTCGCCCTCTTTTTCACCCATCAGGAATCTCCTGAAGAATATATGGAAATCGTCTGCGTACCGACCTCCATTCTGATTGCGCATTTCTTCACCGTCCGCCACGGCAAGCTCTACTATTGGTCACTGCATCTCTTCATCCTGGCGCTCATCGCGCTCTTCATTATGCAGTTATGGAATTTCTGATCGCTTACGGATATATCGGCGTCTTCATTGCTTCCTTTCTGGCAGCGACGGTCCTTCCGTTCAGCAGCGAAGTGGTATTGACGGGCGTATTGCTCGCCGGCGCTACCTACTGGCCCTGCATGATCGCCGCCACATTGGGCAACTTCCTCGGCGGCATGAGCTGCTACTGGCTCGGTATGCTGGGCAAGACAGAATGGATTGAAAAATATCTAAAACTCGACGCCGCGAAGCTGGAAAAGGTAAAGAAATGGATCCAAGGCAAGGGTTCCTGGATGGGATTCTTCGTCTTCCTGCCGGGCGTAGGCGATTTCATCGCAGTCGCGCTGGGTTTCCTTCGTTCCAACATCTGGATCGTCGCCATCTCCATGTTTATCGGCAAAGCCATCCGCTATTGGGTCTGGATGGAGCTGGTATATAAGGTGCAAGAGGCGATTTGAGCCCTTCTTTCGGCCTGATTTCTCTCCGCAATCCCCTATTCATCCGGTATCATCGTTTG
>CAZIVE010000005.1:33166-40392 GCA_964542435.1 uncultured Parabacteroides sp. | reverse complement strand
CCCAGAAGGTTCCTTCAGACGCCGGAATTGAAGAAAATCGAGGCGGAACGGACCTTGTGCATGCAGCATATTTACAACGTGATCGAAATCGAAGCAAAGAACAGCTTCACGGACCATCAGGAGGCAGCGAAGGTGCTTCTAATCGTGGCGAAGGATCTTCGGCACGATTCTTATCTCGCAAACCGTATGCGGAAGACGTCGCTCATCGATGCCTACCTCTTCGATTTCGAGAAGCCTGAAAACGCACAGCTGCTGGCGCTTCTCGACCTCACGAAGGCCGTGGAGGAGCTGAAGAAGATGAACCTTCGTTACCGAGAGCTTCACGAAGAGCGTTCGCAAGCCCGCGTGCAGCTCTACAAACAGCCGAAAGTCCACGATGTCCGCATGCAAATCACCTCCCTTTTTACTGACATCACCGACACGATCTTCGGCACGTACGTCATCCACCAGTCCGAGCCTTGCCGCGCGTTCATCGAATACACCAACGCCCGCACGAAGGAGTTCAACACGAGCTTCAAGCAGAGCCGCTCGCAGAAGAGGCGCTGGAAAAAGGAAAAAGAAGCCGATAATTCAATCCCACAAAAAAAATAGAGACGGTCGCGAAACCGTCTCTACCTTTTCATTCTTTATCGTTGCATTCTCACTCAGCCAACCAGGTGTTGATCTGATTCATGATCTTTGAATGCATCGGTTCGGGCATGTCGGTGATGCGTGTGGCATGACTGCCGCGCGGCTTCACGTAGATCTGCTCGTTCACCTTGCCTTTGAAGGCCGGAACGCGTACGGAGCCCCAAGGATCGATGCCGCCGTAGATGAAGATCATCTTCGGGTCGTTATCCTTCAGGAAATTATAGATCTTGTGATACAATGCGGGGCGGAACTCCACTTTGTTGACCAGGTCGGCCGGAAGCATCAGACGATTGAGATAGCCGTGAGCGGTCTTGATGGTAAGATACTTCTTCAGAGGCTTCGTGTCGTAGCCGTAATAACCCAGTTCGCGGGCGGCCTGAACGAAGAACGAGATCAGAGGCTGATCGTTGGCGAAGTAGTTGGGTTCGCTGATCTTAAAGAGATAGTCGAAGAGGGTTTTCGTATCCGACTTCAGCGACGGGATCGTGCTGATGGGCGTTCCCCACTGCCAGAGAGCGAACGGATATTCAAGCACGCAGTAGTCGAGTACCTCGGCAATCGGAATGCGATAGGTCAGCTTCTGAGCCTTGGCCAGCGAATCGAGCATCGGGATGATCTCAGCTTTGCGTTTGAGCACTTCGATCTGGAAGTCCTTGATGGCCTTGCGTTCGGCCTTCGTGCCTACCTTCTTTTCGAGGAAAGGTTCGTGACGTCCGTCTTCCACACCACGGCAGAGCGGTCCGACGTATGGCACGGAGAAATCGACATCGTCAGGGAAATAAGTGCGGTATTGCATGGTGGTCTGTCCGCCTTTGCTGATACCGGTAGTAATCCATTTGCCTTTATAAATCTGCTTCATCGTCTGATTGACATGATGAAGGTCGTAAGTAGCGTTCTCGGCCGTCAGATAATCCCAGTTGCAGGGATTCGGCGTCGATTCAAGGAAGTAGCGATGCTCCACGAAGACCAGATTGGCGTTGAACAACTTGGTCAGCTCCTCCTGATAGCGAGGACTGAGTGCGTAAGCGCCACCATAACCTTCCGTCACCATCACGGTAGGACGGTCATAGCCGACATGGCCGATGACGACGCGCTGCTGGAAGGTGCCCGCCGCAGGATTCTTGGGATCGACCTGCTGGGTGATCTTGATGACATACTTTTCCGGATAGACGGACGATTCGAGCTGTTCGACGGAGGTGACGCCCGGCAAAGCCGAGAGTTTGTCCTTCAGTCCACTCTGTTGTGCAAAGGCCGTGATCGAGAAGATCAACGACAGAAGGAGAAGATTGTAAAGCCTTTTCATGATGTTATTTGATTTGATGTAAAGTTCGTTTCAGTCCGTCGAGACCCGCACGAGTCATGGCCGACTTGGCAAATATACGATTATATTCCTCTTCGTTCATCCGTCGGAAGTCATCTATTTTCAAATTCAGGAATTCTTCTGTCGGACGAAACGCCTCCTCCTTCGCAGCGCAGCTGAATCGGTTCCACGGACAAGCCAGCTGGCAGCTGTCGCATCCATACAATCTATTGCCGAGCTTGGCAGCCTGCTCTGCCGGAATCGCATTCCGGTTTTCGATGGTGAGATAGGAGAAACATCTGCGTGCATCCAGATGATGCGGACGAACGAGCGCCCCCGAAGGACAATGCTCCACGCAGCGCATGCAGCTTCCGCAGTGATCGCGCATCGGAAGGTCGTAACCATCGGCCTGCCAGGTCGTGACGATCTCGCCCAGGAAGAAGAAGGAGCCTTTGCCCGGAATAATCAGACAACTGTTCTTACCGATCCAGCCCAAGCCTGCCTTCACCGCCCAGTAACGCTCCAGCACCGGTGCCGAATCGACAAAGCAGCGCGCCTTCGCTTCGAGAGGAAGCTGTTTGGAAATAAACTGCCACAGCTGCTTCAGCTTCCGCCGCATCACCTTGTGGTAATCCTCGCCGTAAGCATACAGCGCAATATACGGATCGGACGGAGCACGATGTTTGGCAGGATAATAATTGAGCGCAACGGAGATAACGGTCTGCGCCTGCTCCACCAATCCCGAAGGATCGAGCCTCAGCTCGCGATGGCGTGACAGGTAATCCATATCGGCCGCACAGCCCTCGTCCAACCATCGGTCGAGATATTCCATCTCTCCTTCAGCCGGCTGAACACGCGCCATTCCGCATGCATCGAAGCCCATCGCAAGAGCTTCCCTCTTTATATCATTGGCAGAAATCATTCACAAAGAAAAAGAGACAACTCCGAAGAGATGTCTCAAAGCAGGCGGAATTCGTAACCCTGATTCAGGAGCCATTCCACGGATCGCGGCATAGCCTCGCGCATGTTGCTTTCGGCCTTCAGAGAATCATGGAAAACGATGATCGAGCCGTTGCGGGTGTAGTTCTTCACGACGTTGAATACGCCGTGAGGCGTCATGTGCGGACTATAATCACGCGTCACCACGTCCCACATGATGATGCGATACTTCTCTCGCAGTTCTCGGGTCTGCTTGAACAGCATGTGACCGTGAGGTGGGCGGAAGAGATTCGTATGGATCAGTTCGTTGGCCTTATCCACATTGGCGATATAGTCGTCGGTGTGATACTGAATGCCCTGAATATGGTTGAAAGTGTGGTTGCCCACGTGATGTCCATGATCCAGGACCATCTGAAACTCCTCGGGATGCTTTCTCACGTTGTCACCGACGAGGAAGAAGGTGGCCTTCACATTAAACTGATCGAGTTGTTCCAGAACCCAAGGAGTAACCTCGGGAATCGGGCCGTCGTCGAAAGTGAGATAGACACACTTCTTTTCGGTCGGGATTCTCCAGGTTGCTCCCGGGAACAGAACACGGTAAAACCAAGGCGGTTGTTCAATAAACATGCCGTTCGGATTACTTTTTAGCTACAGAACTATAAGCTACGCGATAATGATCGAACGCCGACTGATACTTCTTGACAAGTTCAGGATTATAAGGCTGTGTGATACGCAGCACCTCCTGAACGACGGCCAGATTCTGCTCCAGATCATCTTGAACGGAAGACAACTGAGCCGGATTCAAACGGAAATACCAATTGGCAGTGCGCATCGCTCTGTCGGCAATGCCTGTCATGATCTTATCTGCCTTTGCCTTCTGGCCGAGATTGTAATACATCTCGCCAATGGAAAGGGCACTGTAGTCAAGCGGAACATTCTCCGGAGGAAGTACCTGCATACATTTGTCGAGTACCTTCAGAGCCTTGTCCTTCTGTCCTTCACTCAGCAAAGCGGCAGCCAGCTTACCGAAGAGAGCGATACGATAGCTCTTGCACATACGCATCACGTTCTCATCGATGTAAATACCCTTCTTGTCAACGCCGCCCCAGTGGAACTTGTTCATCACGTTGTCATACATGCGGGCCGTATTGACGGAATTACTCTTGTCGGTTGTCTCCAAAGGCACGATCTGATAAGCCATACCTGTCTGCTGGAAGTATTTGTCGAGTTTGACGAATTGATCCGGAGACACCGTGATGGCGTAATAGATCGGACGCTTCCAATTGTTGGTATGAAGCATATCGAGAATGATCAGCTCTTGCTTGCCCAGAGCATCCTTGCCCTTGAGGTCGATGGTCATCTGCTTCAACATCTGAGGTACATAGGCTGTATCCAAAGCATGATTGGCCAGCACAGCTGCAGAGTCCACGTTATATACGATGGTCTGCGAAGGAATATAATCCAGCTTCTGACTGATGCCTGGAATCGTCTTGTATTTCGGATCGTTGGATTTGACGAAGTCGAGTGCCGTACCCAAATCCACAGGTTGATCTGTGATCGGGAAGACATAGGCAGCATCGCGCGTTCCTTGTACGTAGTCGGCACGTGTCCAGGAGATAGGCAGCGGAGAAGAGGTATAGGCCTGCTTCTTCATCTGATCGATATACCAGTCGGTCTGTAGATAACTTGTGTTGCAGACGCGGACATCGGTACGAATGCCCTCAACCTCCTGAGCGTACCAAAGAGGGAAGGTATCGTTATCGCCGTTGGTGAAGATCACTGCATTCGGCTCGCATGACTGCAGGTAGTTGCTACCGAAGTCACGGCAGACGTAACGTCCCGAACGATCGTGATCGTCCCAGTTCTGACCAGCCATCTGGATAGGCACAAGGATCGCCGCTATCGTAGCGATACTTCCTGCTGCAGCCAAAGGCAACTTACCATATTTGTTAAGCGCCTTCGCGATGGCCGCGACGCCGAAGCCTATCCATATACAGAACGCATAGAACGAACCGGCATACGCATAGTCTCGTTCACGCGGCTGGTAAGGTGTCTGATTCAGGTAAAGCACGATGGCGATACCCGTCATGAAGAAGAGCATGAACGTTACCCAGAATCCCTGGATTCCCTTCTTCCCGGCATAAGCCTGATAGAGCAGTCCGAGGATACCGAGCAGCAGAGGCAGCATGTAATAGACATTATGTCCCTTGTTGTTGACGATATCATCCGGCATGTTGTCCTGCGGGCCGACCAGTACCTCATCGATAGGACGGATACCGGTAATCCAGTTACCGTTGGAGACTTCGCCATTGCCCTGTATATCATTCTGACGTCCGGAGAAATTCCACATAAAGTAACGCCAGTACATGAAATTAAGCTGATAGGAGAAGAAGAACTTCAGATTCTCTCCGAAGGTCGGCTTCATCACCGAAGCGGTCTCGCCGCATCGGTCGAACGTTACCGGTTCTCCCTGGACCTGTGCCCAATCCTTATAAGCCTGCACATGTTTGGCATCCGAACTATACATACGCGGGAAGAGCATGTTCAACTCATCGACGTATTCATACGAATCATTATGGTTGGAAATATAATAACGATCCTTATCATTGCTGTTCTTCTTGATCACGCGACTGTAAACGGCAGGGCCGGGTTTAGTAACTGCCACACAGTTGCCGCCTTCGTTGTTACGTTTCACTTCGGAAACATACGTGCGGCCATACAGCAGCGGCGTGTCGCCATACTGTTCACGAGCCAGATAAGTACGCAAGGTAAAGATGTCTCTCGGTGCGTTCTGATCCATAGGCGTATCAGCCGTGGCACGGACCAAGGTCAGTGCGTAGGATGAATAACCGATGACGAGCACCATCAATGAGATGAGAATCGTATTCAATGTACGCATGTTCACCTTCTTCGCACGGAACAGGAAGAAAGAGAGAGCAGCGACAAAGAGGACAGCGATGATGTAACCGTTTCCGATGAACGGAATACCGATCAGCACGACGGACAGGATGAAAGCCAGTTTCATCAATCCCATGCGAGGCGTTTCGCGCATCGTCTCGTAAATAGCCCAAACCAATACGGCAGCCAGCACGATCAGGTAGATGAACACGCCGCTGTTATAAGGCATTCCGAGAATATTCACAAAGAACAGTTCGAAATATCCGCAGATCTCAGGCAGTCCCTGAACCACACCGAACATCATCAGGAATACGATGACGAACGAGATGAGCAGCGCTACAAATGTGCCCTTCATATTCGGATTCTCTGTCTTCTTGTAGTAATAAACCAGCACCATGGCAGGGATACAAAGCAAGTTCAACAGATGGACGCCGATACTGAGGCCCATAAGATATGCGATCAGTACAATCCATCGATCGGCATGAGGCTTATCAGCCACATCCTCCCATTTGAGCATCAACCAGAACACAACGGCAGTGAAGAGGGATGAATAGGCATAAACCTCACCCTCGACAGCACTGAACCAGAATGTGTCACTGAATGTATAGGCAAGTGCGCCGACCAGTCCGCAGCCCATGATCGTAATGATCTGGCCGATGGTCATAGACACTTCCTTACCCGGTTCAACCTTCACAATGATCTTGCGAGCCAGATGCGTGATACTCCAGAAAAGGAACAGGATGGTGAGTCCACTGAAAAGAGCAGACATGGAATTGACCATCTTGGCTACAAGAGCCGTGTCACTCGTGAGCTGGGTGAATAGGTTAGCCGTCAACATGAAGAAAGGTGCTCCAGGCGGATGCCCCACTTCCAATTTAAATGCCGAGGATATGAACTCGCCGCAATCCCAGAAGCTGGCGGTCGGTTCGATTGTCATCAAATAAACGGCCGAGGCTATCGCAAATACGATCCATCCCAGGACGTTGTTGATAAGTTTGAACTTTTTCATTTGTGTATGAATGTGATAAATAATCCTTTCGATGATGCCCTCACGGACAATCCGCCGCAAAGGTAAGCATTTGCTGTTAAAACTCATGCGCCAATAATTGATAATTTATGGTAAGAGCCAGGATGGCATGATTCCGTTTGCTGCACTTCGCTTCGGATTGGTCCTTTTCGGATTCCGTTTTAGGCACTTTTCCTCAGATCGGCCCTTTTCGGATTCCGTTTTGGATGCTTTTCTTCAGATTAGTCCTTTTCGGATTCCGTTTTGGGCACTTTTCCTCAGATTGACCCTTTTCGGATTCCGTTTTGGATGCTTTTCTTCAGATTGACCCTTTTCGGATTCCGTTTTGGATGCTTTTCTTCAGATTGGATATTTTCGGAATAAGAATCTGTTCCGTACTTATAAAAAAAAGAAATGCCGCACAGCGTCTGTTCTGCACGGCATTTTCCAAGA
>CAZIVE010000005.1:0-33066 GCA_964542435.1 uncultured Parabacteroides sp. | reverse complement strand
CTTATAAAAAAAAGAAATGCCGCACAGCGTCTGTTCTGCACGGCATTTTCCAAGATGAATGATTCGTCTATTTCTTCAACAACGTCAATGTTTCCTGCGGAAGCATGACTTTGTGTACTTTCTCAATCGTACGGCCGGTCAAAGTGAAAGGCTTCGTCAAGCGGATATCCGTTGCAGAAGCTGCAATGAGCGCTTGATAATTGCCTGACTCTGTTACCCAACTGCTGGTAGCTTCGTCAAAAGAAGCCAGTTCGGCATCCGTAAAACTGATCGTGACCACCTGACTTTTGCCTGGCTGCAGCAATGCTGTCTTGGCAAAGCCTCTAAGCTCTTTGGCCGGTTTCTCCATTGTCTTGCCCGGAGCAGCCACGTAAAGTTCGACAACCTCTTTGCCTGCAACCTTGCCACTGTTCGTGACCGTGCAGGAAACGGTAATCAAATTACCCTTCTTCGTCAGGACCGGATTGGAATAGGTAAACTTCGTGTATGACATTCCGTAACCGAACGGATAAGAAACCTTCACGCCAAAGCTGTCGAAATAACGATAGCCCACATAGATTCCCTCTTCGTAGTTCGTGTAGTCGGTATTCTTCTCCAACTCTTTCTTCTCACCGCTGGCACCAAAGCCTTGTGTCATCATCTTCATGGCATCGATCTTGCTGGCATCGGGGAAGTTCTTGGTTGAAGGCACATCAGTAATGGACATTGGGAAAGAAGATGGCAATTTTCCGGAAGGATTCACCTTGCCGGTCAGGATATCAGCGACAGAATTACCGCCCTCCTGTCCGCCTTGCCAAGCCAACAGAATGGCATCCGGCAGCTCTTTCCAGCTTGCAGTCTCGATCACACCAGCCACATTGAGGATGACAACCACCTTCTTGCCTGCCTTATGATAAGCCTCACAAACATTCTTCATCATCTGCTGCTCACTTTGGGAAAGATTGAAATCGCCTTCGACCTGGCGATCGTTGCCTTCTGTAGAATTACGGCCGATGGTGATGAATGCGATATCGTTGCTTGCAACCGATGCATTGATTTCGTCTGCCGTCGGAGCATAATCGGGAATACGTTTCAAGATCATTCCGGCAATCAGCGGACTCAGCTTCGGCTGTTTGGCCTTCTGATCGGTAAGATATTTCAGGTTGACCTCCTTCAAATTGTTGTCAAAGGTAAACCCTGCATTCTGCAAACCGTCAACCAGCGAAATGGTGTAGGCTTCGTTTACGTCGCCGCTACCACCACCGCCTGCGATGAAATCATAAGATGTATAACCGAACGCTGCGATTTTCTTGAGGTTCTTAGCCAGAGGAAGCGTGTTGTTATCGTTCTTCAGCAGTACCATGCCTTCTGAAGCAGAGTTACGCGTCACAACAGCATGCGCTTTCAAATCCGGTTTGTCCGTATAAGCATATTTTTTATAACGCGGACTGATGAGAATCGTATTGAGAATACGGGTGATGCATTTGTTGGCATCGGCCTGTGAGAGTGTGCCGTCGTTGAGTGCTTTCAAAATGGCAGCCTTCTGATTCGGCATGCCGGGCATCAACAGGTCATTGCCTGCCTTGATCTGAGCCACAGCATCCTTACCACCCATCCAATCGGTCATCACCATTCCCTTGAATCCCCATTCATCACGAAGGATTGTGGTGAGAAGATCATAACTTTGAGAAGTATATGTGCCATTAATCTTATTGTATGAACTCATGATAGTCCAAGGATTGGCCTCTTTAACCACCCGTTCGAAACCGCGCAGATAGATTTCACGAAGCGCACGAGCCGACATACGAGAATCGACGCCCATTCGGCCGATCTCCTGATTGTTGGCGGCAAAATGTTTTACGGAAACACCCACGCCATTACTCTGCAGACCTTTCACCATGGAAGCAGAAATCTCTCCTGCCAGATAAGGATCTTCGGAATAGTATTCGAAGTTACGTCCGCAAAGAGGACTGCGATGAATGTTCATAGCCGGAGCAAGCAATACGTCGCAGCCGTATTCCAACACTTCATTGCCCATGGCCTTACCAACGCTATTGACCAAAGCCTTATTCCAAGTCGAAGCCAAAAGAATTCCGACTGGGAAAGCCGTACAGTAATAGGTCTGTGATGTTCCTTTACGCGTCGGATTGATACGAACGCCGGCAGGTCCGTCGGTCATAACGAAGGAAGGTATACCTAGACGTGGGATGGCATAAGAAGTGCCGGCAGCTCCGTCCACCAGCTGATGTGTCTCACCGATGATGCCAATCTGAGAAGCGGCAGCTTGCATGTCTTTATCACTTGTCTTCGTAGCGTTTTTCGTGGCATCTTCCATGCCCATTCCAGAGAATCCGGCCATGCCGGTACCAACCAAAAAGCTTGCCTTCTCTTCGTTGGTCATGGCGGCTACGACCTTCGCTACAGGATCTTTCCCCAGCTGCGGTGCATTCTGTGCCATCAAAGTGGTTGCTGCAACTGCAACCATGCTCATTGTCAATAGTAATCTGTTCATGATAATGTGTATTATTAATAATTGAGAATTAATACGTGTTCAAGACGCTCCTTGCCATCTCAACGGCCTCTTCCGCGCTATGCTTGGAAGCATTCTCGAGTGTAAATAGAGAAACCACGGCATTCAACTTTTTCAGTTTATCGACCTGACCTTTTGCCTTAAACTCATCACGGAGCAGGCGGATCTTCTCGAAATCTTGAATACCTTCAACCATCTTCTCCATACGGATACTGCTGCGCCCACCAGGATAAACCTGATAGCAGTCGCCAGCTGCGAAAGAGCGGAAACGGGAATCAAGCAACGGATCTTTCGTCCAGCTGTTGTATGCCCAACGAAGGAATCCATCGAAATTCAGAGCTGCTGCGTTCCACATGGCCCATACTGCTTCTGCTGGTGGAGAGAAGGTAAATTCATTGGGGAAATTGGTCGAACAGCAAGTGTAATAAGTACTGACCTGCCCACGTTTCTCACGTGCCGCTTTTACTTCAGGCGGGAAATTGCCGCCAATGCCAAGGCAAAGATCATACAGTTCCGGTTCGATCTCCTTATGATAACTTCCGGCCAGCGCGATCTTCCAATCCGTATCGGCCTTACGAATCACTTTGATTGCCTCCTTCATTGCTTCCAGTCCGCGTTCATCCATCGCAATGGCTGTTTTTCCAAACCATCCTTTGGTACGAAGATGGGATGCGAAGTCTTTGAGGAACGGAAGCCAATAAGCTTCATAAGCCGGATCACCCGGTTTAGCATTGACGAATTTGATTTCGTTGCTGGCCTCATCAAAATAGTCGAAGCTGAGCGCCCACGGGATCATCGTATAGCAATTGATCTGCTGATCAATGCCTACGCTCATCATAAATTCCACCCATTTGTCAAACACCGTATAATCATACGTCCAGCTACCATCCAGATGCTTCGTGTGACCAATCATACTGCTGAAGTAATCTTCCGTCTGACCGTTCCATGGCTTGTAGATGATGGAAGCTGTGATCACCTTTTGTCCAGCATCCGACAGCTCCTTCATCACGGGACGCATGGCATCGAAATGTTCCTTGCTCCAAAGCGGTACATTCTCATACCGTGCAACAGAATAGGGATTCTGCCACAAATCCAAATGGAACTTCCAATCCTTCGGAAGCGGCAATACACGGTTCTTCACATTCACAGCAATCTGAAGCTTCATCGGCTTGAGATTCTCCCCTTTCACAGTGATGACACCTTTATATATACCGGCTTTCGCTGACTGCGGCACCCAGACATTCACCCAGATTGGGCGCGTTGAACAAGCCTGCACATCGAGAGCCTTCACAGGATCGATGACATCCTCGACGATAGAAGAATCGAAAACCGACTTGTCCGGTCGTGCTCCGCATCCGCTTCCTTTTGCTTCATTGCTGTATTCGTCGGTCATGACATATCTGACAAACGAAGCCTTCACCGCTTCGGCAGGAATGACTGCGCTACCGCATTTCAAGGTACTCGCTTCAAGCGTCACATTGCGAAGCTCCTCGGAACTCCACAACAAGGCCTGACCATTCACACGCTCGCCTCTCCAGGCGATCGTATTCCAGACAAGGCTTTTCTTTGTCTGAGGAATTACAAACTTGGCATAGCGCATGTTGGACGTTGCCCAACTCAACTGCGCCACTTTAACCTGCTGCTTCCACATTGCCTCACTATCGTGCGGCTTTGTGTCGTTCAGTTCTTCGTAAGAACCTGTTGGTCTCGACTGCTGTGCATGCACGGATAGTCCGATTGCAACCAGCAGACAAACTACAGAAATCAGTCGTTTTTTCATTAGATATAAAATAGGTTTATTTCATGACAGGAACAATCGCAGTGCTTTCACTGGAACTGCCCTTTACCGTTACTTTCACATTTCCGGACTTCCCCGCACGGACAATAGCCAAAGCACGTCCGTAATACGTTGTAAAGGAAGCATTCTTATAACTCTCTTCTGTTCGAGGATTGGCGCTGCCGAATGAAAGCAGTTCGCCTCCCGTTACAGAAACCGAGACTTTCTGATCCGCATTGCTTTCCACAATCCCATTTACGTCACTGATCGTGACAGGCAAATAGATAATCTCACCCGGCTTGGCTGTTTTCTCTTCAGAAGAGATATGTACAGTAGCTGCACCGGCTGTTTGAAGAGAACTTCGTCCCAATTCTTTTCCAGATGCGTCGTATGCGATAGCTTCTAACTTGCCAGGTACGTACTCCGTTTTAAATCTCGCCATGCAACTCTTCACGGTTTGTTCGTCCACCTTCTTGCCATTAATCAGCAGAGCCACTTTAGCAGCATCAAAGTAAACCTCCACATTGGCGGAATCCTTACAACCTTTCCAACTCCAACTTGGGATGGCATTCGTTCCTCTCCAGATGGCCTTGGCGGGAATAATACCACCATGATTGATTGGCTGCACGGAAATCTTCGGAGCTTTCAACAGTCCCCAGACAGCTTGAGCAAGGAATGCTTCACCTGTAGGATTTCCCAAGATATCGAGAGCACCGGCATCAGCCAACAACCAAGGATAGGGTTTGCTGAAACTGGATCCATCCGGAGAATAAGCCCAGGAACCGATTCCCGCTTCACCCAGATAATCCCAAGCTGTCCACATGAAATCACCAACCAGATAAGGTATAGTCTTCACCATCGTCCAGTTCTTGTAAATATCCTGAGGGAAGGTCTCACTGCCTACGATGATTCGATTCGGATGTAACGTAGCCTCCATCGGATAACGCCCGGATGCATAGTTGTAACCTGCAATATCCAAAGCATCCAGGATCGGTGTTGTCGTACTGTCCGCAAAGGTACTGTTAGCGGCATTGTTCATACCTAATCCTGCCATCGATGCCATCTGATTAAACTGCGTACTGGTCATGCCGCCTTGTTTGGAAGTCGCACTAGCTCCGCCATTTCCATTACCATCATAAATGCCCTTACCTTTAGCTGACATAGAGACAATCATCAGATTGATCCCCGCTGTCACAGGACGACTGTTGTCCAACTGATGAAATTCTGCGATAAGATCTTTTCCCAAATCAATGCCTTTCTGTTCTGCGGGTTCCGACACTTCGTTACCGATAGAATAAAGGATGACTGAAGGATGGTTAAAATCGCGATCCACCATTGCCTTGATATCAGATTTGTAATTATCCATGAATTCGCTGGCGTAGTCGAACTTGGTCTTATGCATATACCACATATCCCAACCTTCGTCCATGATATACATGCCTAATGCATCGCAAGCTTCAAGCGTGGCACGACTGATGGGATTATGTGCTGAGCGTATGGCGTTGAATCCATTTTCTTTCAAGATGCGGACACGACGCCAATCACTTTCGTCATAAGTGGCCGTTCCGAGGATCCCATTATCGTGATGAATACAACCTCCACGGAGCAACGTCTTCTTTCCATTAACGAAGAGCCCTTTGTTGCTCCATTCTATCTTACGAATGCCAAATTTTTCCGTCGTTTGATCCTTAACAGCACCATTCTGAGTCAACATCACTCGGCAGCTATAAAGATTAGGCGTTTCAGCACTCCAAAGCTTGGCATTAGGGATAGTGATCTCAGACTGATCACCTTTTGCAGTTGCTATCACCTTATTATTATACAGGATTTCTATTGAAGCAGCACCGCCCTGATGAGAAACCTCAACTTGGATCTTTGCAGGTGCATACGAAAGCGTTGTAATCTTTACACCTTCCGGTTCGATGTGGATCTTATCCGTTACCCAAAGCCAAACGGGACGATAGATTCCGCCTCCAGAATACCATCGGCTGTTAGGAATCTCACTGTTATCTGCAGTCACTTCAATAGTATTGTCACCGCCATAGTTCAACAGACCGTCAGCAGAAACGAAGAAAGGAATATAGCCATAAGCAGCGCCTCCGGCTTGCTTACCATTGATACGGACTGTGCTTTTCTTGTAAACGCTCTCAAACTGGAATGCGACATGTTTATGGGCCCAATCTTTGGGAGCTGTAAAATGTTTCACATACGAATAAATTCCTCCTTTGAAGAAGGCAATGGCACTTCCGCCCGCACTGCTTGAGTCGCGTTTAGAACCAATCATGGCATCGTGAGGCAGCGTAACAGCCTGTGTTCCGGATACTCCTTCTTGACTGAATGTCCATCCGGAATTAAACGATTGCTTTCTAATAGAATGATTAGATGGAGATAAAGCTTGGACTGCGACGGGTAAAACCATCGAGGTCAATATGGCTATGGCCATCAATAGCAGATGTTTCATTACTACCAATTTATTATTCTCTCGTTAGACTTTGTGATATTTGCCTGCAAACTTACTTTGTTATTGCCAATTCGCAGCCATCTTTTTCTGTCAAGACGAAAAATGGGTTGGTAAATACGAATTGGAAATGGAAGAATAAGAACTGTTTTTATGGCAAAAAGTCCTGACCATCGGTTATTAACAAAACCGGATCAAGACTTTTCAAAGATACGAATAATATATTAGGTAAAATCGGTTCGGAAGAATTATTCCGAAACCACCTCACCAAACAAGGTAGCCTGTGTCGAGCCCGTAATCTTTACTTTGGCAAAATCTCCAGGATGAAAATTCATGCGATTGAAGATTACCACTTTGTTTTGGCTGGTACGGCCGAACATCTGTTCATGTGAACGTTTTGAGAATCCTTCAACCAATATTTCAAATTCTTTCCCGATGTCGCGACGATTACTTTCTTCAGAAAGTTTGTTCTGAAGATCTATCATTTTTTGCAACCGTTCAAGTTTCACCTCTTCCGGTACGTCGTCCGTCATATTCTTCGAAGCGAAGGTGCCAGGGCGAACAGAATATTTGAAGAGATAAGCACTGTCGTATCGTACTTCATTCATTAATGAGATAGTCTCCTCAAAATCCGCATCAGTCTCACCGGAAAAGCCGCAAAGTAGGTCGGTGGAAATGGCACAATCAGGAAGGATCCGTCGAATGGCTGCAATCCGGTCGAGATACCATTCGCGCGTATATTTTCTATTCATCAACTTCAATACATTACTACTTCCACTCTGTGCAGGCAGATGAATATACCTACACAAATTATCATGTTCGGCCATTACTTCGAGCATACGGTCGCTCATATCTTTCGGATGAGAAGTAACGAATCGAATCCTCATTTTAGGAGCAGCCTCAGCCACATTTTTCAGTAATTCCGGGAAATCGATAATTTTTCCATTCTGTTCGTATCGATAAGAGTTGACATTTTGTCCGAGCAAGGTAGCCTCTTTATAACCCTTTACCTTCATGTCTTCGATCTCATTAAGGATGCTCTGCATCTCACGGCTGCGCTCTCTCCCGCGTGTATAAGGCACAATGCAATAGGCGCAGAAATTGTTACAACCTCTCATGATGGAAACGAACCCTGAAATATGAACGCCCTCCATCTTCAAAGGAATCACATCTTTATATGTCTCTTGCGTGGACAGTTCCACATTAACAGCCTTCTCTCCTCTTTCCACAGCTCCGGTCAAATTGGGAAGATCCATATAGGAATCCGGTCCGGCTACGAGATCGACATGATGTTCATTAATCAGTTTCTCTTTCACACGTTCCGCCATGCAACCCAGCACACCGATGATGAGATGCCGGTTCTTCTTGCGCAAGGCCTGAAAGTTCTGTAAACGACCATACACACGCTGTTCGGCAGTCTCTCTCACCGAACATGTGTTTACAAAGATAACATCAGCTTCTTCGGGCTTCTCTGTCAAATTGTAACCGTCCGTCTGCATGATGGATGCTACAACCTCACTATCGGCCACGTTCATCTGACAACCATACGTCTCGATGAATAGCTTCCGCTCCTCTTTCTTCTCTGTGTCAGCGGATTTAGAGTCCGCCACTTTCACATCATTACTCATTTTTTCTTAACATTAATTATTAATAAAGCATAAATACATCCTCATTTGTGAAAAAAATTGGCTAAAGATTTGGCTATCATAAAACAGAAATCTATTTTTGTAACTGAAAAACGTAAATTTTTTCATAGTTAAGGTTTTGGTTAATAGAATAAGGGTGGCTGTGAAGTTACCCTTATTCGCTTTTATATACCTTCCATTCTTTTACTTCTCATTTATTATATATACTTTTGAGCTGACAAAATTAGTCAAACTTTATGGAAATCTCAGACGATTGGATCAACATATTATTCGTAGTAGTTGCTGCGTTAGCAGGTCTTGTTAGTGCTCACAACAAGAAAAAAAAGGATGCTGAGGCCGCCACCAAAAGAAAAGCGAACCAAGAAACAAACAAGAATTTCCCGGAAGAGAAGGATCTTTGGGAGACGCTCCAAAAAGAGTTGCAAGGTCAGTCTGAACAACCTGTGGAACCAGCTCCCGTGAAAGTTAAACCGGTCATTGTCTCAAAACCGCCAAAGAAAAGGACTTCACAACCCTTTATTCCTTCTGATTTAGAAGTAAAAGGGGCTTCAATCCCACAAACACAAACTGAAACAGAGCCTATTCTAGAAGAACCTGTGTCAGAGCATTCATTCGTTGATTTCAGCGATCATGAAGAACTCAAAAAAGCAGTCATCTATTCAGAGATTCTTCATCCCAAATACCTCGATTAGGACTATTTTTAGTAAGTTTGCCCCGTAATTCAGAATCATATTACCTTATAAAAAATAAATATCATGGCAATCAGAATCATGACAGCTGATGAAGCTGCTTCTTACATCAAGAATGACGACACCATCGGATCCAGCGGTTTTACGCCGGCAGGATGTCCTAAAGTCGTTCCCGGGGCTATCGCTCGCAAAGCAGAGGAAGAACATGCGAAAGGCAATCCTTTCAAAATCCGCATCTTCACTGGCGCTTCAACCGGTGACAAACTGGATGGTGTTTTGGCTCGTGCTCATGCTATCAAGTTCCGCACTCCTTACCAATCTAACAAAGACCTCCGCTCTGAACTGAATGCACACGGATGTGAATATGTTGACTTGCATCTCTCTGAGTTGGCTCAGCAATTGCGTTATGGATTCCTCGGAACCATCGACTACGCTATTGTAGAGGCCTCTGAAGTCACAGAGAATGGCGAGATCGTCCCGACTTGCGGTGTCGGTATTCTTCCGACAATCTGCCGCATGGCAAAGCATATCATCGTTGAGCGTAACTGCCGTCATCCGAAGGAGATTCGTGGCATGCACGATATCTACGAGCCTCTCGACCCGCCTTATCGCCGCGAGATTCCTATCTACAAGCCATCCGACCGCATCGGTGTTCCTTATGTTAAGGTTGATCCTTCCAAGATTCTCGGCATCGTTGAGACAGACGAACCAAACGAAGGTGGCAAATTCTCTCCGCTGGATGATGTTACATTGGCTATCGGTAGAAACGTCTCCAACTTCCTGGTTGGCGAACTCCACGCCGGACGTCTTCCTAAAGAATTCGTTCCTCTGCAGAGTGGCGTTGGTAATGTAGCGAATGCAGTTCTCGGCTGTATGGGCGAGAATCCTGAGATCCCTGCATTCAACATCTATACAGAGGTTATTCAGGACGCTGTCATCAAACTGATGCGTGAAGACCGCGTGAAGTTTGCAAGCGGTTGCTCTCTGACCGTCAGCAACGAAGTGATCCGCGAAATCTACAGTGACCTCGGCTTCTTCAAAGATAAGATTCTGCTTCGTCCGGAAGAGATTTCCAACAATCCTGAGGTAGCACGTCGTCTCGGGCTTATCGCCATCAATACAGCTCTCGAAGCTGATATCTTTGGCAACATCAACTCCACGCATGTACTTGGAACAAAGATGATGAACGGCATAGGTGGTTCTGGTGACTTCACCCGTTCTGCTATGGTCTCCATCTTCACGACACCTTCAACGGCGAAGGACGGAAAGATCAGTTCGTTCGTACCGATGGTTTCTCACCTCGATCATAGCGAGCATTCCGTAAAGATCATCGTCACCGAATACGGTGTTGCTGACCTCCGCGGAAAATCTCCTATTCAGCGTGCTCATTGCATTATCGACAATTGCGTTCATCCTGATTATCGTCCACTTCTGAATGATTATCTGAACATGGGCATCAAAGGACAAACCCCTCAGAATCTGAAGTGCTGCTTCGCATTCCATCAGGAATTTGCCAACAGCGGCGATATGCACAACGTTGATTGGAGCAAATTTATGTAAATCATCTTCGATCATTCGATAGGAAAGGCTGCATCCGTTTGGAATGCAGCCTTTTTCATTTTCTCCTTTTCCTTTTCATTCGATCGAATTGTTATGGCTTATTCACCAAAAGCTTTTACTTTTGCTCTCAAGAAAATCAGGAGACAACTTTTGATTTATCCAACGACAGACAAGCTAAGCACCATGAAGAAATCACTTTGCGTAATTGCGATTCTCATTATTGACCTGCTCTCAGTGTATGCTCAAAACAGCTGCTATAGCCGTTTGAGAGGAGACACACTCATCATGGGCAATCATCAAATTGAACGCACGTTCATTTGGAACAACGGGAATCTTATCACCTATAGTCTGACAAACAAGGCAACTGGCAAATACCTGAAATCTGTTTCCACCACGCCGGATTTCAAGATCATGGAAGAGACTTCAGCCGCATCGTCTGGTTCCTGCCAAAGCAAAATAGTAACGGCAGATGGCATTCATCCCGCTTACCTAAACGTTACTGTTTCGTTTGGAATTGGTGAACTGAACGTCCTGCGCAGTTTCAGAATCTATGACGACTGTCCCGCCATAGCCTGCAACACGTATGTCAAAGGGAGAATCGGGAAGGTGGCATCGGAAATGAAAGGGAATGAAGCCGATCTGAAGAACATCGAATCGGTAAAAGATATGAGTTCGAAGGCTGAATGCTCCGTACTCGACCATTTGCATTTTGCCGGAAATCATTGGCATGCTAAAGCAGTGGAATTTCGAGATGTGACAGACCGGAACGACAATCTGGTAACGGAACAAGACGCCGTCACGTACCGCAAGAACAGTGACAGAGGGAATCTGCTTTTCGTCCAAAACGGAATAGATGACAACGGATTCTTCTTCCTAAAAGAGGCACCCTGTTCAACGGTCCAACTGAACGATAATGGAGCTGACTTCATCACCGAATTTGGAGATTTCATAGTCACTGGACTTGGCTTGACCTCTACTGATATTACACCAGACAAATGGACGCGCACCTACGGCTGTGTAGTTGGCGTTTTTGATGAAAGTCCTAGATCGGCGTTGATTGCACTGCGGAATTATCAGAAGAAAACGAGGATCTTAGCGACTGATCGGGATGAAATGATCATGGAGAACACATGGGGCGACAGAAGTCAAGACGCCAAAATCAATGAGGCATTTTGTCTCAAAGAACTGGATTGCATGTCCAAACTTGGCATCACTCATTTCCAGTTAGACGACGGTTGGCAAACAGGTAAAAGTCCGAATTCTGCCGTATCCAACGGTTCTTTTAAAGACATCTGGAGAAACGGCAACTACTGGACACCCGACAGCACGAAGTTCCCGAATGGACTTACGCCCATTGTAGAGAAAGGCAGAGCATTAGGTATCAAGATCTGCCTTTGGTTCAACCCCAGCATACAAAACGATTTTGCCGACTGGGAAAAGGATGCCGACGCACTCATCGGACTTTATCGAAAATACGGAATTTCGACTTTCAAGATCGACGGGCTGGTCGTGCCTACCAAGTTGGCCGAAGAAAACCTCAGAAATCTTTTCAATAAGGTATGGGAAGAGTGCGGAAAGGATGTTTCATTTAATCTCGACGTCACGGCTGGCAGACGCGAAGGATACCATTACTTCAACGAGTATGGGAACATATTTCTGGAGAACAGATATACCGATTGGGGCAATTATTATCCCTACAAAACGCTGCGGAATCTGTGGCAACTCTCCAAGTATGTGCCCGCAGAGAAACTGCAGATTGAATTCCTCAATAAGTGGAGGAACGCGGACAAATACATAGACGATCCCTTTGCTCCGGCAAACTACAGCTTCGATTATCTGTTTGCAACGACCATGGCAGGTCAGCCGCTCGCCTGGTTTGAGAGTTCAAATCTACCCGCAGAAGGGTATAACATCAAGAGTCTCATTGGAAAATACAAGAAGATACAACACGACTTCCATTCCGGTGTCATTCTTCCCATCGGCGACGAACCTTCCGGTCGTTCCTGGACTGGATTCCAATCGATTACGAGCAATCACAGCGGTTACTTCATCGTTTACCGTGAGCTAAACAACGAGAAAGTACATTCACTGACAACCTGGTTGAATAAGGGCGATGTGATCACATTAATCCCGATTGCAGGAAATGGAGTACGGACGACTTGCAAGGCGGGCGAAAAAGGAATCCTTTCTTTTACGTTGCCACACGCCAATGACTTCGCCGTATATGCGTATCAGATCACGGGAAAATGATGCCCGAAAGGTCATGACAAAAAAAGTCCGGGCTAAAGCTCGGACTTTTCTATTTATTCGTTTAATAACCGTTTAAAGCGCATCTTCATGCACCCCTTTGACAGCTCGACCGCTTGGCTCGTTCATGTTCTTAAAACTACTGTCCCAACGCAGGGCCTCAGCAGTTGAACAAGCTACACTTGGCACGCTGGGAACACTCTTGGCTGCACTTTCACTCGGGAAATGCTCCTCGAAGATGGTACGATAGTAATACTCCTCTTTGTTGCGTGGCGGATTGATCGGGAAACGCTCGGCAGCATGTGCCATCTCCTCATCACTTACAGCTTCGGAGGTCATGGCCTTCAGCGAATCGATCCAGCTATAACCAACGCCATCGCTGAACTGTTCCTTCTGTCTCCAAACGATGTCCTGTGGTAACATGTCCTCGAACGCCTGACGGAGAATCTTCTTCTCAATGACCTTTCCCGGACACATTTTGGCTTCGGGATTGAGCCTCATGGCTACATCTAGAAACTCCTTGTCGAGGAATGGGACACGTCCCTCTACGCCCCATGCACAAAGACTTTTGTTGGCACGAAGGCAGTCATATAAATAAAGCTTGCTAAGTTTACGCACCGTTTCTTCGTGGAAGGACTTCGCATCGGGAGCCTTGTGGAAATAGAGATAACCTCCGAACACCTCATCGGCTCCTTCTCCACTCAACACCATCTTGATGCCCATACTGCGAATGACTCTCGCCAAAAGATACATCGGAGTGGAAGCACGAACCGTCGTTATATCATACGTTTCAATGAAATAGATCACGTCGCGAATAGCATCGAGACCCTCCTGAACCGTATAGTTGATTTCATGATGGACCGTTCCGATGGCATCGGCCACGTGTTTAGCTGCGATCAGGTCCGGTGCGCCCTTCAAACCCACTGCGAATGAATGAAGCTGGGGCCACCAGGCATCTTTTACACCGTCTGTCTCGATTCGTTTGGACGAATACTTGCGTGCGACAGCCGAAGTAATGCTGGAATCCAATCCACCCGAAAGCAAAACGCCATAGGGCACATCGCTCATCAACTGACGACGAACGGCGGAATCTAAGGCATCGTGAAGTTCCGTAACACTTGCCGGATTATCCTTGACATTCTCATAGTCCATCCAGTCGCGCGTGTACCAACGTTTAACCTCATTTTCTCTACTGTAGAAATAATGGCCGGGAAGGAACGGTTCATAATGCGTTGCAAATCCCTCAAGGCCCTTCAACTCGCTCGACACAAGGACATGTCCGTCATCGTCATAACCCATGTAAAGAGGAATGACACCAATCGGATCTCGTGCAATCATGAACACATCGTTCTCCTCGTCATAGAGGGCAAACGCGAAGATACCGCTCAGATCCTCGAGAAAATGAATGCCTTTCTTTTTGTATAGAGCGAGAATCACCTCGCAGTCGGAACCGGTCTGAAACTGGTAATCATCTTTCAACTGCGCACGCAGTTCGCGATGGTTGTATATCTCGCCGTTCACGCAAAGAATCAGTTTGCCGTCGGGACTGATCAGCGGTTGTCCGCCGCTGGCAGGATCCACGATGGAGAGGCGCTCGTGTGCGAGAATTGCGGATTTACCTTGATAGATGCCACTCCAGTCAGGTCCGCGATGGCGAATTCGTTTAGACATATCCAAAGCCTGCTTTCTGAGAGCAGCGAACCCGTCGTGGATATTGAATATAGCAGTGATGCCACACATAATTTGTTATCTGTTTAAAGTTTACTTTGATAAAAATCGATCGATGGCCTCTGCGGTCTGACGTCCCGATGCCATGGCACGCACCACGAGGGTAGCGCCATTCACAGAGTCGCCGCAGGCAAAGACTTTATCTGCTGAGGTACGATTATTCTCGTCCACAGCAATATTTTTGCGCTGGTTCGTAGCCAACTTCAGATCGGATACCAGTCCCTCCTGCTCCGGACTAATAAAGCCCATGGCGAGGAATACGAGATCGGCTTCGATGACCTCCTTCTTTCCGGTCTTCTTCATCTGAGGACGTCCGCCCGGAACGGGAATCCATTCCACCTCTTCCACTTCGACACCCTTGAGCTTTCCATTCTCTCCGATAAAATGATCTGAAGAAAGATTCCAGCGGCGGATGCAACCCTCTTCGTGGCTGCTACTGGTACGCAGGATCTGAGGCCACATCGGCCACGGTGTAGCAGGATTACTGCCGATAGGAGGCTGAGGCATGATTTCAATCTGCGTTACACTGGTTGCGCCCTGACGATTCGCCGTTCCGACACAGTCACTACCCGTATCACCGCCACCGATGATCAGTACTTTCTTCCCTTTGCAGCTGATCTGTTCTTTGGCTGGAACAGCAATGCCTTCCAGCATACGGTTCTGCTGTCCGAGCAGTTCGAGCGCGAAATGCACGCCCTTCAAATCTCGTCCTTCGATGGGGAGATCACGAGGGACACCTGTACCTATGGCAATGCAGATGGCGTCAAACTGATCACTCAACTCCTGAGCCGAAATGTCTTTGCCTATTTTGACTTGGGTCTTGAATTCTACACCCTCCTCTTTCATCAAATTGAGACGCCGATCGACAATGGTCTTGCTCAATTTGAAGTTAGGAATTCCGAAACGAAGCAGACCACCGGGCAGTTCGTCCTTCTCGAATACCGTCACCAGATAACCGGCGTGGTTCAATCGGTTTGCAGCAGTCAGTCCCGAAGGACCGCTTCCGATCACAGCTACCTTCTTCCCATTCCGAACCGGATGCTGCGGGACAACATATCCTTCGCGGAAAGCTCCCTCCGTAATGGCCGCTTCATTCTCACGAATAGTGACCGGCTCGCCGCAACTCAGATTGAGCACGCAGCTTTTCTCGCAGAGCGCCGGACAAACTCTTCCCGTAAACTCGGGAAAGTCACAGGTGGCCGACAAAATGTGGTAGGCCTCCTTCCAATGGCTTTTGTAGAGCTGATCCTGCCATTCGGGCTGTTTGTTTCCCAGCGGGCAGGCCCAATGACAAAAGGGGACACCGCAATCCATGCATCGTGACGCCTGCGTACGGCGATCGTTGCTGTTCAACGTCTGTTCTACCTCGCTAAAATCGCTGATTCTATCGTGAACCGGACGATATCCGGCCTCTTTTCTATGTACTGTAAGAAATGCTTTTGGATTTCCCATATCTTATTATGCAACGGACTTGGCGAAGACCTTGCCCGTCTGTATTTTTTAGTTGATTATCGTATATATAATTGTAGTCTCACGTTAATAGTCCTTCTGCATGCCTTCGATCTTTTCCTGAAGCTTACGCATCTGCTCTTCCTGAAGCACTTTCTTATACTCGATCGGAGTGACCTGAATAAATTCATCGGCATACTTGTTCCAGTCGTCAAGCATCAGCCCGGCGATATGACTTCCTGTATAATGGTAGTGTTTACGGATCAATTCGTGAAGCTC
Organism: uncultured Parabacteroides sp.; assembly: GCA_964542435.1. Classification (GTDB taxonomy): domain Bacteria; phylum Bacteroidota; class Bacteroidia; order Bacteroidales; family Tannerellaceae; genus CAZIVE01. The sequence continues at coordinate 16,724 of CAZIVE010000005.1, read as the reverse complement.
CTTGCGAGCTGTTGCATCTTCCAAAAGGGAGAGTTCGACCATCTCCATATTGCAGTAGTAGTCGAAATCGCCGTTCTTGTTCCAGACATAAGCCACACCGCCGCTCATACCGGCTGCAAAGTTGCGTCCGGTCGTTCCGAGGACGGCAACGCGTCCGCCCGTCATATATTCGCAACAATGATCGCCTGCACCTTCAACCACGGCAATAGCACCGCTGTTACGTACGCAGAAACGTTCGCCAACGCGGCCACTGATATAGACTTCACCACTTGTGGCACCGTAAAGTATGGTGTTTCCGGCTATGGTGTTCTCCTCAGGAATGAAAGTCGAGCGTGACGGAGGCAGTACGCAGATGCGGCCACCGCTCAATCCTTTGCCCAAATAGTCATTGGACTCGCCCTCAAGTGTGAAGGTAACGCCGTGAACGAGGAAGGCGCCGAAACTTTGACCGGCAGATCCCTTGAATTTAATGTTTAATGTGTTGTCAGGCAAACCAGCTTCGCCATATTTGCGTGCGATCTTGCCGGAAACCATGGCGCCGACAGATCGGTCGGTATTGGCGATGGCATAATCCAAAGATACCTCCTGCTGAGAGTCTATGCACGGCTGAGCATGGCGAATAATATCCACATCCATGACATGATCAATCAGATGAATCTGTTTGCTTACCTGATGAATGGCTGTTGTAGCAGCCTGTTCGGGATAATAAACCAGCTTTCTGAAGTTCAGCGTATCATGTTTCTCAACTCCATCCGATGGTTTGCGCTGCAACAGGTCGCTACGCCCGATGATCTCTTCCATGGAATGGAAGCCCATCTCGGCAAGGTATTCGCGAACTTCCTCGGCGAGGAATCGGAAGAAATTGATTACATATTCACTGCGACCTCTGAATCTTTTGCGAAGCTCAGGATCTTGCGAAGTTACGCCTACGGGGCATGTATTCTGATGACACTTGCGCATCATGACGCAACCGAGTACGATCAGTGATGCGGTACCGAATCCAAACTCCTCAGCACCCATGAGGGCCATAAGAATGACGTCGCGTCCTGTCTTCAACTGTCCGTCGGTCTGCAAACGTACCTGTCCACGAAGTCCGTTGATCACCAGCGTATGCTGAGTCTCACTCAAACCGATTTCTGTGGGCATTCCGGCATAACGGATAGAACTCATTGGCGATGCGCCCGTTCCTCCTTCAGCACCTGAGATCACGATACGATCGGCTTTGGCTTTGGCAACGCCGGCAGCGATGGTTCCAACACCGCCTTCGGATACCAACTTGACACTGATCTCAGCCTCAGGATTGACATTCTTCAAGTCGAAGATTAGCTGTGCAAGATCTTCGATGGAATAGATATCGTGATGAGGTGGAGGCGAAATCAATGAGATTCCGGGAATAGAATGGCGGGTGCGGGCGATGATCTGATCCACTTTATAACCTGGGAGCTGACCACCTTCACCGGGCTTTGCTCCTTGGGCTACTTTGATCTGAAGCTCGTCGGCATTTACGAGGTATTCGGTAGTGACCCCGAAGCGGCCCGAGGCAACCTGTTTGATGGCAGAACGGGCATTGCTGCCGTCGGCCAATGGCTTGAAGCGGACGGAATCTTCGCCGCCTTCACCGGTATTGCTGCGTGTCTTCAACGTATTCATGGCGATGGCCAAGGCTTCATGCGCTTCTGCACTCAAGGCTCCGAAACTCATACCTGGCGTGATGAATCGTTGAATGATGCTTTCGGCCGGCTCCACCTCTTCCAATGGCAGTGGTTTCTCAGCCTTGCGGAAGGTGAGGAAGTCGCGCAGGAAAATCGGTTGCGCCTTTTCGTCCACCTTATGGGAATATTCCTTAAACTTTGCGAAGCTGCCGAGACGTGTAGCCAACTGCAACGATGCAATCGTCTCCGGATTCCAAGCATGATCCTCGCCGTCTTTGCGATAGGAAAGAATGCCCTTAAACTCGAGCATCTCCGCATCCACGAATTTGTCAAAAGCAGCGGCATGCATCGCAGTGACATCGGAAGCAATCTCTTTCAGTCCGATTCCCTCCACACTGCTTGTCGTCCCTCCGAAATAGGCATTCGACAGGGTGCTGCTCAATCCGACAGCTTCAAACAGTTTCGCGCCGCGATAGCTTCGGATGGTGCTGATGCCCATCTTGCTCAATATCTTATACAGTCCTTTACATAGGGCTGTAACATAATTCTTCTCTGCAGTGTCATAGTCCAACTGCAATTCCTTTTTCTTCACCAGATCTCCCAAAATGGCGAAAGCCATATAGGGATTGACCGCGCTGGCACCGTAACCGAGCAGCAACGCAGCGTGCATCACCTCGCGCATCTCACCTGTTTCAACCACCAATGCCGTCTGAACACGTTTCTGAACTGAAACCAGATAATGATGTACGGCACTTACAGCCAAAAGGGATGGAATGGCACTGTGCGTCTGGTCCACACCGCGATCACTCAAAATGATGTAATTGATTCCGTCGTCAACAGACTGTTCTGCTTTGCGGCAGAGATCGTCCAAGGCGCTTTTAAGTCCGGCTTCTCCCTCTTTGGATTCAAAAAGAATAGGCAGTTTGACGCTGCGGAATCCTTTGTAACGGATATTGCAAAGCAGATCGAGCTGCGTGTTGGTCAATACAGGATACTTCAGGCGCACCATCTTGCAATGAGTCTCGGCCGGAGCGATAATCTTGTTTCCGACAGCACCGATATACTCGGTGAGGCTCATCACGAGTTTTTCGCGGATCGGATCAATTGGAGGGTTGGTTACCTGCGCAAATTGCTGGCGGAAATAATTGTAAAGCAGTTGCGGATGTCCGGAAAGGACAGCCAGCGGCGTATCATTGCCCATGGAATAGGTTGGTTCGGTGCTCGTCATGCTCATCGGCACAAGAATGCGATCGACATCTTCACGGCCATAGCCGAATGCACGGAGTTTCTTCTGATAATCGTCCACCTCATAAGGAACCTTACGACCGGACTTCAGTTCGTCCAGTTCGACACGGTTATTAGCTAACCATGTACGGTATGGTTGTGCGCCGGCAAGTTCCTTTTTCAGTTCGTCGTCGTAATAAATCTTGCCCTCCTGGGTGTCAACCAAAAGAATCTTTCCAGGCTGCAGGCGGCCTTTAGACTCAATTTCAGCCGGGTCGATGTTCATGACGCCCACTTCACTGGCGACAACCATCATCCCATGCTTTGTGATCAAATATCTTTGCGGACGCAGTCCGTTTCTGTCAAGCATTCCGCCGGCATAACGTCCGTCGCTGAAAAGCAGCGCGGCCGGGCCGTCCCAAGGTTCCATTAAAATGGAATGATATTCATAAAAGGCCTTCAGATCCTCACTGATGGGATTCTTCTCATTGAAACTTTCAGGCACGAGCATCGCCATAGCATGAGGCAGACTCATTCCGGAAGCGACAAAAAACTCCAAGACGTTGTCCAAGGAGGCACTGTCGCTCATGCCGGGCTGAACGATGGGCCGAATGGCGTTGATATCCGGAATGGCAGGCGAAGAGAGAACGCTCTCACGGGCCTCCATCCAACCGCGATTGCCGCGGATCGTATTGATTTCGCCATTGTGGGCCAGCAAACGGAAAGGCTGAGCCAACGGCCAGGTTGGAAAGGTGTTCGTGCTGAAACGCGAATGTACCAGAGCCAGACCGCTCGTCAGATAAGGGTTGGTGAGGTCAGGAAAATACTTTCTGAGTTGCATGGTCTCGAGCATGCCTTTATACACGATGTTCTTAGTCGAAAGAGAGACCACGTAGAAATCATTTTTATTGGGAAGATCCGTAGCCGCAACCCTTTTCTCAATTTTTTTACGAAGTACGTAAAGACGAAGTTCCAAAGGTTGTTCGTTTTCGGTCCCCGTCACAAAGATCTGGCGTATATCCGGCTCCGTTTCTTGGGCGGAACGACCGAGGATATCGCTGTTCACAGGTACTTTGCGAAGATGCATGATGGAAAGTCCCTCTTTCTCGGCCTCCTCGATCATGATACGCAGAATCTCGTCCTGCTGGTTTTTATCTTTGGGCAAGAAGACCATGCCTGTGCCATAGCGTCCCTTTTCCGGGACCGGTATTCCTTGAAGGAGAATGAATTCATGTGGGATTTGGAGCATGATGCCGGCACCATCGCCGGTCTTGTTATCAGCGCCTTCCGCGCCTCTGTGTCGCATGTTTTCCAAAACGCAAAGAGCACTTTCTACGATGTCATGAGACTTTTCTCCATGTATGTTAACCACTAAGCCTACGCCACAAGCATCATGTTCATTGGCAGAATCATACAAGCCCTCTCTTTTGATAAAATGCTTTACTTCTCGAATCATTTGTTGACTTTTTGTTTGCTTAAATAAATAATACCTTCCATTTAGACGCCAAATGTAGATATTTTACGACAAACAGTTTAACTACGCAGCCGATTTTTAACTTAAATCTAAGGCTGCAGCAGTCTCGCATTTCACATTGAATTATTTTTGAGCATAAATGTTTCTATTTATAATCATTTTAATGGCAAATATTAAGGAAATAAACTTACGGAATCTTTTTTAAAGCAAAAATGGAAAAGAATCGCATCCTGCAAGTGGTAGGATGACTCGCATTTAAGTGGTATCGATCAATGAAGGGCGAAAGAATACGGCAGGATTGCAAATGTTGTCTCGCTAATTAGCGAGACAACATAATAAAAAGATTTGTAATCTCGCTAATTTGCAAGGCAACATTCTACATCCATTTTGTAATCTCGCTAATTAGCGCCACAACATTCAACATCCATTTTGTTGCCTCGCTAATTAGTTAGACAACATACAGATGCTATATTTGGTTTTAGCTGGAGTTAATACTATCTTTGTCATGTAAGAAACTTAAAATTAGTCGAATGCTATGAAAGAAGAACAGAGCAAACTGCAATTTCCCAAAGTGGATACCAGCAAGATTTTCATTTGTGTTGATCCACGCCCTGCGACAGAATTGGAACTTTACCAAGGTCAACCCCAAATCATTCCAGGCTATTGGCACACTGGAAATACATTCATCGATCATCTCATGCCGATCGTCCATAAATATGGATGCCGCACAATCGCATTCTATGCCAATCTTTTGGGTGTAAGCATAAACGATTTAAATGGGACATTAAAAGTACTCACAGGCCTTTCCACATCTATCTTTTTGGAGAATTATGCACTTCAGATGGCCCAATATCTTTTGGAAAACACAAACATGAAGATCGAGGCAATCGCCAAGCGTTGCGGATACAGTCGCGAAGGGCTTTACCTAGCCTATCAGCGACGTTTCAAGAAAGCACCGTCCTACGACAGATAATGATTTGGATTCCTGCCCAACAAAAAGAGCCGCTGAAGAAAACTCCAGCGGCTCTTATTATAATATAGATGTTTCTATCAGTTGTCTTCGCGATGGAAATCGGAATCTCCGTTTTCGATCTCAGCAAAGTCCACCACGCTGCGGCGACTTGCATCAATACGATCGAACTCATCCTTCGAACCGACGATCAACTTGTCAAATTCTCTCTGACCGGTTCCGGCCGGGATCAAATGACCGCAGATGACGTTCTCCTTCAAGCCTTCGAGGCTATCAACCTTGCCGTTGATGGCAGCTTCGTTGAGCACCTTCGTTGTCTCCTGGAAGGAAGCGGCTGACATCCAGCTATTGGTCTGTAAAGCGGCCTTCGTGATACCTTGCAGAATCTGATTGGCCGTTGCGGGCATAGCATCGCGCACCTGAACAAGCTTCAAGTCTCTACGTTTCAACATACTGTTCTCGTCGCGAAGCTTGCGTGCTGTAACGATCTGACCGCGTTCGAGAGTAGTGGAATCGCCCGGATCGGTAACGACTTTCTTGCCCCAGATACGATCGTTTTCGTCCATCACTTCCAGTTTGTCCACAATCTGCTGCTCGAGGAAACGTGTATCTCCCGGATCAACCACTTCCACCTTGCGCATCATCTGACGCACAATGACTTCGAAATGCTTATCGTTGATCTTTACGCCCTGCAGACGGTAAACGTCCTGAACTTCATTGACGATATATTCCTGAACGGCTGTCGGTCCCATGATGGAAAGGATATCCGAAGGTGTGATGGCACCATCCGACAACGGCATACCGGCGCGAATGTAGTCATTCTCCTGAACCAGCAGCTGCTTAGACAGCGGAACCATGTACTTCTTAACCTCACCGATCTTAGGAGTAACCGTAATTTCACGATTACCACGTTTGATCTTGCCGAATCCAACTTCACCATCGATTTCAGAAACGATAGCAGGATTGGATGGATTACGAGCTTCGAACAGCTCGGTAACACGAGGCAGACCACCGGTGATATCGCCGGCTTTACCTACGGCACGCGGAATCTTGACAAGTACCTCACCTGACTTCACTGCGTCGCCCTCTTCGATGACTACGTGAGCACCGAGCGGCAAGGAGTAGTTCTTCAGGAAGTTTCCTTCAGCATCCAGAATGTGAGCTTCAGGAGCCTTGGTCTTATCCTTCGATTCTACAATAATCTTCTCCTTCAAACCGGTTGACTCATCACTTTCAACCTTGTAGGTGGCATTCTCAATCATGTTCTCGAAATGAATCTTACCGGTTGCCTCAGAAACGATGACGGCATTGAATGGATCCCATTCGATGATCTTGTCACCCTTCTTCACCTTTGCATTATTCTTAAAGAACAGTTTGGAACCATAAGGAATATTATGTGTTTCGAGCATGATATTCGTATGTTCGTCAACGATGTGCAATTCAGCCAGACGGCTTACAACAACGGTATAATTCTTTCCATCAGCCTGATCTCCATCGACTACCACTTCACGAAGCTCGTCGATCTGCAGGATACCATCATATTTAGATGAGAAACTATTTTCAGTTGCGATATTGGATGCGATACCACCGACGTGGAACGTACGAAGAGTCAACTGTGTACCGGGCTCGCCGATAGACTGTGCAGCGATAACGCCGACAACCTCACCCTTCTGAACCATACGGTTGGAAGCAAGGTTACGTCCGTAACACTTAGCACATACACCCTTCTTCGATTCGCAGGTAAGAACGGAACGGATCTCGACACTGTCGATAGGCGATTCCTCAATCTTCTTGGCTGCATCTTCACGGATCTCTTCACCGGCACGAACAATCACCTCTCCGGTTTCAGGATGGATGATGTCATGTACAGAAACACGACCCAGAATACGTTCATATAAGGTAGCAATCACCTCTTCATTGTTTTTGAGTTCGGTACAAACCAAACCACGAAGTGTGCCGCAATCCTCTTCATTGATGATGACATCGTGCGATACATCGACAAGACGACGAGTCAGATAACCTGCATCGGCAGTCTTAAGAGCGGTATCGGCAAGTCCCTTACGTGCACCGTGAGTAGAGATAAAGTACTCGAGCACGGAAAGACCCTCCTTGAAGTTGGACAGAATCGGGTTCTCAATGATCTGAGCACCTTCAGCGCCACTCTTCTGAGGCTTTGCCATCAAACCACGCATACCAGAAAGCTGGCGGATCTGTTCCTTAGAACCACGGGCGCCGGAATCCATCATCATGAAGATGGAATTGAATCCGTCCTGATCGTGAGCCAGCTGATTAATCAGCGTGTTGGAAAGTTTTCCGTTGACATGAGTCCATGTATCAATAATCTGGTTGTAACGTTCATTATTGGTAATGAAACCCATGTTATAGTTGTTCATGATCTGCTCAACCTCTTCGTATCCCTCTTTGACGAATTGCTCCTTCTCCGGCGGGATAAGTACGTCGCCCAAGTTGAAGGAAAGTCCGCCTTTGAATGACATATAATAACCGAGGTTCTTAATGTCATCGAGGAACTTACAGGTACGAGCCACACCACAAGCCTTGATTACACGGCCGATGATATCACGCAAAGCCTTCTTGCCAAGAACTTCATTGATGAAGCCGACTTCGATAGGAATGAATTCGTTCACCATCAAACGGCCTACAGAAGTCTCAATCATTTTCTTGACCAGACGACCCTTTTCGTCCAAGTCGGTTACATAAACCTTGATGGTTGCATGGATATCGACACGTTTCTCATTGTATGCGATGGTAGCCTCTTCCGGTCCGTAGAATGTCAGACCTTCACCCAGCGTTCCTTTACGGAGCTTCGTGATGTAATAGAGACCCAAGACCATATCCTGAGAAGGCACTGTGATAGGTGCGCCATTGGCAGGGTTCAAAATATTGTGAGAAGCCAACATCAATAGTTGGGCTTCCAAAATAGCTTCGTTGCCGAGAGGAAGATGGACAGCCATCTGGTCACCGTCGAAGTCGGCATTGAATGCGGTACAAGCGAGCGGATGCAGCTGGATTGCTTTTCCTTCAATCAGTTTCGGTTGGAATGCCTGGATTCCCAGACGGTGAAGCGTAGGTGCACGGTTCAACAATACCGGATGACCTTTCATCACATATTCCAGAATATCCCAAACAACCGGTTCCTTACGATCTACAATCTTCTTTGCAGACTTTACCGTCTTTACGATGCCACGTTCAATAAGCTTACGGATGATGAACGGCTTGTAAAGCTCAGCAGCCATTCCCTTAGGAAGACCACACTCGTGCATTCTCAATTCCGGACCTACGATGATGACGGAACGAGCCGAATAGTCCACACGTTTACCGAGCAGGTTCTGACGGAAACGTCCCTGTTTACCTTTCAAACTATCAGAAAGAGATTTCAAAGGACGGTTGGCATCCGACTTAACGGCGCTGGACTTACGAGAGTTATCAAACAAAGAATCGACAGCTTCCTGAAGCATACGTTTTTCATTACGAAGAATGACTTCGGGAGCCTTGATATCGATCAAACGTTTCAGACGATTGTTACGAATGATGACACGACGATACAAATCGTTCAAGTCAGACGTGGCAAAACGACCACCATCCAATGGAACGAGCGGACGAAGATCCGGCGGAATAACAGGAATGACCTTCATGATCATCCATTCCGGTTTGTTACGACCGTTGGAAGAGCGGAACGATTCTACGACCTGCAAACGTTTGAGAGCTTCCGTCTTGCGCTGCTGTGAACTATCGTTGTGAGCATGGTCACGCAATTCGTTAGCCAGGTGATCGAGGTCGATACGCTGCAGCAGATCATAGATTGCTTCAGCACCGATCTTCGCGATGAATTTGTTCGGGTCGCTATCATCGAGCATCTGATTTTCTTTTGGCAGATTATCAAGGATGTTCAAATATTCCTCTTCAGAGAGTAAATCAAGCTCATGAACGGTTTCCTTGTCAACGTCACTACCGGGCTGAATGACAACGTAACGTTCATAATAAATGATGGAGTCAAGTTTCTTTGTCGGAAGTCCCAACAAATAACCTATTTTATTAGGCAAAGAACGGAAATACCAGATGTGAGCGACGGGAACGACCAGACGAATATGTCCCATACGTTCACGGCGAACCTTTTTCTCTGTCACTTCCACACCGCAACGATCGCACACGATACCTTTATAACGGATACGTTTGTATTTACCGCAATGGCACTCGTAATCCTTTACAGGACCGAAGATGCGCTCGCAGAACAAGCCGTCACGTTCAGGTTTGTAAGTACGGTAATTGATGGTTTCAGGTTTCAAAACTTCGCCATAGGAATTGCTTAAGATCTCCTCCGGAGAAGCCAATCCAATGGTTATTTTTGAAAAGTTACTCTTTACCTTGTTATCAGTTCTATTGACCATATTTGTATAATAAAAAGAGTTTTCTATGAAAACGCAGGGAGCCTAAGGCTCCAACTGCGTACTTTTTCTGTGAATCAATCCAAAGTGAGACTCAAGCCAAGACCTCTCAGCTCGTGGAGCAATACATTAAGAGACTCAGGAATACCTGGCTGAGGCATCGGATCGCCTTTAACTATCGACTCGTAAGCCTTGGAACGACCAACGACATCATCAGACTTAATGGTCAGAATCTCCTGCAGTACATGAGAAGCACCGAATGCCTCCAATGCCCAAACCTCCATCTCTCCGAAACGCTGACCTCCGAACTGAGCTTTACCACCCAGAGGCTGTTGCGTAATCAAAGAGTACGGTCCGATAGAACGTGCATGCATCTTGTCATCGACCATGTGGCCCAATTTCAAGAAGTATGTCACACCTACCGTAGCAGGCTGATCGAAGCGTTCACCGGTTCCACCATCATAAAGATAGGTCTTACCATTGCGTGGTAATCCGGCTTTGTCTGTCCATGAATTCAGATCATCCATCGTAGCACCGTCGAATACAGGAGTAGCGAACTTAACGCCCATGGTACGTCCTGCCCAAGCGAGTACAGCTTCGAAAATCTGTCCGAGGTTCATACGAGATGGCACACCCATAGGGTTCAAACAGATATCGACAGGCGTTCCATCGGCCAAGAAAGGCATATCCTCCTGACGGACGATCTTTGAAACGATACCTTTATTACCATGACGTCCTGCCATCTTATCGCCGACTTGAATCTTACGTTTCTTGGCGATATAAACCTTTGCAGTCTGAATGATACCTGTAGGCAGTTCATCGCCTATGGTCATATCAAGCTTCTTTCTGCGAAGTTCGGCATCCATCTCCTTATATTTCTTCAGGTAATTGACAATCACCTGCTTGATCAATTCATTTTTCTCTGCATCAGCGGTCCATTTGCTGAACTGGATAGAATCGTAATCGAGATCCTCAAGAGCTTTCTTGGTAAACTTAACACCCTTTGCAATAACATCGGTGTTCATATAGTCCTTGACGCCCTGTGATACACGACCATTCGTCAGTGTCAACAGTTTATCAACCAAGACCGTCTTCAAATTCGACATTTTCTCCTCATATTCTTCATCCAGCTTAGGAAGAAGCGCCTTGTCTGAAAGTTTGGACTTTTTCTTCTTTGCTGCTTTAGCAAAGAGAGAAGATCCAATTACAACACCTTTCAATGAAGGAGTAGCTTTCAAAGAAGCATCCTTAACATCACCGGCCTTGTCACCAAAGATGGCACGAAGTAACTTCTCTTCAGGAGTAGGATCAGATTCACCTTTCGGAGTAATCTTACCAATCAGGATGTCGCCCGGTTCAATGCGTGCACCGACGCGTACAATACCTCTCTCATCAAGATCTTTCGTTGCATCTTCACTGACGTTTGGAATATCAGAAGTCAACTCTTCAACGCCACGTTTTGTTTCACGTACATCCAGCATGTATTCATCTACATGGACAGAGGTGAAGTAATCTTCACGAACCATACGTTCGTTCAGAACGACAGCATCCTCGTAGTTGTAACCTTTCCAAGGCATATAAGCAACCATGATGTTACGTCCGAGAGCCAGTTCTCCATTTTGGGTTGCATATCCTTCTGTAAGGATATCACCGGCTTTCACACGCTGACCACGATGGCAGATAGGTCTCAAATCGACCGTCGTACTCTGGTTGGTCTTACGCCATTTCGGAATCATATACGTCTTGATTGGATCTTCAAAGCTTACGAAGTCCTCTTCAGGAGTACGATCATATTTAATCTTAATGCATTTTGCATCTACAAAGACTACCTCTCCTTCACGTTCAGCAGCGATCTGCGTACGAGAATCACGTGCCACCTGACCTTCAATGCCGGTACCGACAATAGGAGCTTCAGGACGAAGCAGCGGAACTGCCTGGCGCATCATGTTAGATCCCATCAACGCACGGTTTGCATCGTCATGCTCCAAGAAAGGAATCAGAGAAGCTGCGATAGAAGCGATCTGCTGAGGTGAAACATCCATCAGGTTGACTTCATCAGGAGAAACGACAGGGAAATCTGCTTCAAGACGCGCTTTAACACGATCATTAACAAACTTACCTTCGTCATCCAAAGGTGCATTACCCTGAGCAACTGTCATCTGCTCCTCTTCCTCTGCCGTGAAGAACTTGAGACCTTCTTCAGAGAAATCAACTTTACCATTCTCCACCTTACGATAAGGCGTAGTAATGAAACCAAGTTCATTGATCTTTGCAAATACGCAAAGAGAAGAGATCAAACCGATGTTAGGTCCTTCAGGAGTTTCGATAGGACAGAGACGGCCATAATGTGTATAGTGCACATCGCGGACCTCAAAGCCTGCACGTTCACGTGACAAACCACCAGGTCCAAGGGCTGAGAGACGACGCTTATGCGTAATTTCAGCCAACGGGTTGGTCTGATCCATGAACTGAGAAAGTGCATTCGTACCGAAAAAGGAATTGACAACGGAAGAGATCGTCTTTGCGTTGATCAAATCGATCGGGGCGAATACTTCATTATCACGAACGTTCATACGTTCACGAACCGTACGTGACATACGAGCCAAGCCGATACCGAACTGATTGTAGAGCTGTTCGCCTACGGTACGTACGCGTCGGTTGCTCAAGTGATCGATATCATCGACTGTAGCTTTGGAGTTGATCAGCTGGATCAGATACTTGATAATTTCAATAATATCCTCCTTGGTCAACACCTTAACATCAGGGCTGATGGACAGTCCCAATTTCTTATTGATTCTGTAGCGACCAACGTCACCCAGATCATAACGTTTCTCAGAAAAGAAAAGATTCTGAATCACCTCACGGGCGCTGGCCTCATCTGCCGGGTCAGCATTACGCAACTGGTGATAGATGTACATCACAGCCTCCTTCTCAGAGTTGCTGGAGTCTTTCTGGAGCGTATTATAGATGATCGCGTAATCAGACTGATTCTGATCTTCACGGTGAAGAAGAATTGTCTGCGCACCGGAATCAACAATCGAATCGATGTTGTCTTCCGTTATTTCATTTTCACGATCAATGACAACGTCATTACGTTCAATGGAAACGACCTCGCCGGTATCCTCGTCCACAAAATCCTCAACCCAACTCTTCAGGACACGTGCAGCCAGTTTGCGACCCACAGCCTTCTTCAGATTGGTTTTTGTGACTTTGATTTCTTCAGCAAGATTGAAGATTTCAAGAATATCTTTATCGCTTTCAAAACCGATAGCTCTCAACAATGTGGTGACAGGCAATTTCTTTTTGCGGTCGATGTAAGCATACATCACATTATTAATATCGGTAGCGAATTCGATCCATGATCCCTTGAACGGGATGATGCGGGCTGAATAAAGTTTTGTACCGTTGGCGTGCGTACTCTGACCGAAGAAAACGCCAGGAGAACGGTGCAACTGGGAAACAACGACACGTTCGGCTCCGTTGATAACGAACGTACCGCGTTCAGTCATGTAGGGGATCGGTCCGAGGAATACATCCTGAATGACCGTATCAAAATCCTCATGATCGGGATCGGTGCAATATAACTTAAGTTTTGCCTTAAGAGGCACACTATATGTAAGTCCGCGTGAAAGGCACTCATCAATAGAATAACGAGGCGGATCGATATAATAATCCAGGAACTCCAGCACGAAATTGTTACGAGTGTCAGCTATAGGAAAATTCTCAGCGAACACTTTGTACAGGCCCTCTTTTTTTCTTTTCTCAGGAGGCGTATCGAGCTGAAGAAAGTCTTGAAATGACTTCAATTGGACTTCGAGAAAATCCGGAAATGGATACGGATGCTTGATCGAAGCAAAATTAACTCTTTGGTTTTCAGTTGTTGAAGACATCGGTAAGGAATTTATTGAACTTATTGGAAAAATAGACACAAAAAGGTTAAGAGTCCTCTTTTAAGAAAGACTCTTAACCAGTAACCTGGCAACCAGGTTTGATATTATTTAAGCTCAACTTCAGCTCCGGCTTCTTCCAGGCTCTTCTTCAATGCTTCAGCGTCAGCCTTAGCGATTCCTTCTTTCAGATTGCTCGGAACATTGTCAACCAAATCCTTAGCTTCCTTCAGACCCAGACCGGTCAATTCCTTAACTAATTTAACGATAGCCAACTTGTTTGCACCGAAGCTCTTCAAAACAACATCAAAAGAGGTTTTCTCTTCTGCTTCTGGAGCAGCGGCAGCTGGACCTGCAACAGCAACTGCTGCAGCAGCCGGTTCGATACCATATTCGTCTTTAAGGATAGTAGCCAATTCGCTTACTTCTTTGACGGTCAAGTTTACTAATTCTTCTGCAATAGCTTTCAAATCTGCCATTTTCGTATGATTTAAATGATTATTTACTATGTTATGAAATTTATTTTTGTTCTCTCTCTTCGAGCGTTTTCAGTTCGCCGAGAATAGTTTGTCCTGATGACTGGAGAGCGGAGATAACGTTCTTTGCCGGAGACTGCAGCAATGCAATAACGTCGGCGATAAGTTCGTTCTTGCTCTTGATGTTGACCAAGAGATCAAGGTTGTCAGCACCGACATAGAAGCTTTCCTGAACATAGGCAGCTTTCAATTTCGGTTTACCTTCACCCTTTGTATCTTTGGTGAACTCTTTAATCAGGCGAGCGGGAGCATTAGCGGTTTGTGAGAACATCACAGCCGTATTGCCCTTAAGTGCTTCAAACAACGGTGAGAAATCACCGTCGATATTCATGAGTGCTTTATGGAGCAAGCTGTTTTTAACAGCTACCAGCTTAATTTCCTTAGCAAAGCATTCTCTTCTTAATTTAGAGGTTTTCTCAGCATTGAGTGCTTCGATATCCGTTAAATAGAAGTTTGGATAGCTCTTTACTATTTCCTCAAGCTGACCAATAATAATACCTTTATCTTCCTTTCTCATTTTGTTCAAAAATTAAATGTCCTCAACTGACTTAGGGTCAATTCTGACTCCTGCACTCATAGTACTTGAAAGATAAATGCTCTTAATATAAGCGCCCTTAGCAGAAGATGGTTTAAGTTTAATCAAAGCTGCAACAAATTCCTTAGCGTTATCCTTAATGTTCTCCGGTGAGAAAGAGATCTTACCGATGGAAGCATGGATAATACCGGCTTTGTCAACTTTGAAGTCGATCTTACCTTGTTTAACTTCCTTCACTGCCTGTCCGATTTCATTAGTAACCGTACCGCTCTTGGGGTTAGGCATAAGTCCGCGAGGACCTAAAACTCTACCAAGAGGACCGATCTTACCCATGACTGCGGGCATCGTAATGATGACGTCAATGTCAGTCCAACCGCCTTTGATTTTAGTAATAAACTCATCAAGACCTACATAATCAGCACCGGCTTCTTTAGCCTCTGCCTCTTTATCAGGTGTACATAATGCCAATACTCGTACCTGCTTGCCTGTACCGTGGGGCAGCGAAACAACGCCACGAACCATTTGGTTAGACTTGCGGGGGTCGATTCCAAGACGAACGTCAACATCGACAGATGCATCAAACTTGGTTGTGGTAATTTCCTTAACCAACTTAGATGCTTCATCAAGTGTGTACATTTTCCCGGCTTCAACTTTGCCTGCAACTGATTTCTGATTCTTTGTTAATTTACTCATCTCAATTGAAGTTTATGAATTATTTACCTGGAAAATTACCTTTGACGGTCATACCCATACTACGTGCCGTACCTGCTACCATCTTCATGGCAGATTCTACGGTGAAGCAGTTTAAATCAACCAACTTATCTTCTGCAATTGTTCTGACCTGATCCCAAGTAAGTTCAGCAACTTTCTTACGATTCGGTTCAGCAGAACCACTCTTCACTTTAGAAGCTTCGAGCAGTTGAACAGCTACAGGAGGTGTTTTAACGACAAAGTCGAAAGACTTATCAGAATAGTAAGTTATTACCACTGGCAACAATTTACCACCCTTGTCTTGGGTCTTGGCATTAAATTGCTTGCAAAACTCCATAATGTTTATACCTTTAGAGCCCAGCGCGGGTCCTACAGGTGGAGAAGGGTTTGCTGCTCCTCCCTTGATCTGCAATTTGATTTGTCCAGCAACTTCTTTTGCCATTTTTCTAAATTTTAGATATATAACAACAATAACGAAAAGATCACGCCGTCCGTAACAACAGCATTATTCTTTTACCACTTGTAAATAACCCACCTCGAGTGGCGTGTCACGTCCGAAGACCTTGACATTCACTTTCAGTTTCTTTTTCTCTGCCAAAACTTCTTCAACGATACCGCTGAAGCCGTTAAATGGTCCAAAGGTAATTTTGACATGATCACCCACTGAAAAATGCAATTCTATCTCCTCACCCTCTTCTTGGATATCATCGACCTTACCTAAGATACGATTTACTTCAGAAGGACGGATAGGATCGGGATTAGCTCCACCTAGGAAGCCAATCACGTTAGGTGCATTTGCCAGACGAGTTGCCACATCTCCGACCAATTGAGCTTCTACCAAAACATAACCGGGCAAACAGTTTTTTTCTTTCATAACCTTTTTGCCATTACGTACGATAAAAGTTTTCTCGGTAGGAATCAAAATTTGTGATACGAACTCCCCAAGATTGGAATTTTTCATCTCCGCTTGCAGATATTCCTGAACTTTATTCTCCTTGCCACTAATAGCACGAAGGACATAAAAATGTTTCTGAATTTCTGGCATATCCCTTACGGATTAAAAAATTTTATCGTAGAAGAAACGCATCACTCCTTCGAAACCCATATCGATCACAAAGATAACAGCAGCCAGTATAAGGGAAGCAAACAATACTACGACTGCGCTATTTGAAAGCTCTGTTCTCGTAGGCCACGAAACTTTATAAACAAGCTCGTTATAACATTCTTTGATGTAATCAATAACTTTCTTCATTGAATCAATTATTATTGCACGGAAGGAGAGGCTCGAACTCCCGACACCTGGTTTTGGAGACCAGTGCTCTACCAACTGAG
>CAZIVE010000004.1:0-53185 GCA_964542435.1 uncultured Parabacteroides sp. | reverse complement strand
TACGCTTCGCCACACCGAGATGACGGTATTTAGGAGAGACGATCAGGCCCGAAGTGGTGACATATTGTTTGTTTCCCCACGATTCGATATAGCTGAATCCGGCAAATTCATCGCCGCATAAGGCAATGACGGCTTTGCCCTCCTTCATCTTTGTTGCCACATATTCATGTGTACGCTGGGCAATTCCTGTACCTCTGACTTTGGCTGCCTCACGTATCGTATCCAGAATGGTATCCACGTATGCCTCATGAGAAGCATCGGCTACCATCACATCTATTTCCGGTTCTTTTTCTTTATCTTTTTCCATTATCTTATAATAAACACATCTTAATGTTCAAGTACATCATAACAAACGCTGCAAAACCTCCACGATGCGGTTCCGGCTGATACCTTCGCGCGGAATCACCAGAATCGTGTCATCGCCGGCAATGGTTGCAAGGATCTCTTTCGACGCATTCGCATCAATGTCGTATGCAATACCCATTGCATAACCGGGCCTTGTCCGGACAACGGCCAGATTGCCAGAGAACTCGATAGTCTGATGATCGACCTGTGGATGAGCAGGCAAACGATAGACATAACTGCCATCGGTGGAATGGATCTTCAGGACCTGCAGCCTCTTCAAATCACGGGAAAGTGTAGCTTGAGTGGTCGGAAAGCCTACCTTCTCCAGCTCCTTTAGCAGATCCTCCTGATTCTCTATCGCATGATCTTTGAGAATGCGAACAATTGCGTCCAATCGATTTTTTACCATACTCCTATTTGTATAAATATTCATTTTGGGTGCAAATATATGCATACTCATTGAATAATTATTCATCGGCGTTGCATTTTTTTGGAATATTTTCATCGATATTCATGCCTTTATCGCATAATCATCCAGAATGGAGCCCAATGAGTCATTCGGAATATTTATACACCTTATCCCATAATCCGTAGAAATGTGGCAACATCTTCGACAACTCGCATTGTTCTGTGCATGGATGAAATGTATGAAGTGAGTGCTCCGAATGCTTCCAGCATGGATGGAAGGTCCTTAATGAATACTCTGAATGCTTCAGGCATGGGTGAAATCTCCTTGGCAAGGCCTCGGCAAGCTTCCTGCACCGGGTGAAACACCTTGGCGAGTACTCGGCAAGCTTCCTGCAAGAGTGAAAAGTGCTTGGCGACTACTCTGAAAGCACTTTACAACGGGTGAAAAGTCCTCGGCGAGTGCTCTGAAAGCACTTTACAACGGGTGAAGGCGCTCGGCGAGTACTCTGAAAGCACTTTACAATGGGTGAAAAGTCCTCGGCGAGTACTCCGGAAGCACTTTACAACGGGTGAAGGTGCTCGGCGAGTACTCTGAAAGCTTCCTGCACCGGTGAAACGACTTTTCAAAGGTCTCACAGTGCATTTCACCCGGTGGAAACAAAAAAGGCAGCATCATCAAAACACACTTTCAGAATATCGGCATGAAAGGAAAGTGCAACGAATGCTATTCGATTTCGAAATGTTTCTTGTGGAGAAGTTCCGCTGTATCACTGAAAAGGATATGACGCATGGGATGATTTTGGATCCGGTTGGAAAGCGAACGACGGCGACGATTGGCATAACAGCCACCTGTTGCTTCGGCCACATCAGGTGAAAGGGCCAGATAGATGGCTGTGGATGCACCTTGCGCGGCTGTTCGGATAAAGGGACGATAGAAAATGTCTGTCAGTGAATCGAACCATTCGTTCATGCGGATCATGTCGGTGCTGACGATTCCGGGATCGGATGCATTGACGGTGATGCCGGATGGCTTTAACTGTTCGGCCAGATCCAACGTAAAAAGCAGCAGGGCGAGCTTCGTATTGCTGTAAACGGGAATCCTGCGGAACGAACCGCGCTGTCCCTTCTCAAAAAAGGCGTCATCCAGTTTGCCGATGGCGTAGGTGCATGAGACCGTGTTGACGATTCGCGAACCGACAGTCATCAGAGGAAGCAGACGGCGTGTAAGGAAATAGGGTGCTACATAATTCACGCTGACCAACGTTTCCAAACCGTCTTCCGTCGTACGGACCGAACTGGTGAGCACGCCCGCATTGTTCACGATCCGTCGGATCGGACGCTTCTCGCTGAGCAGCTGTTTCGTGAAAGCATCCACAGAAGCCAGCGATGCCAGATTGATCGGTCGTACCTCGATATGGGAATTGTGGGAAAGTTCGCGGATCTCTTCGGCCACGCTGTTGGCTCGCTCCGCCGTGCGGCATGCCATGAGTATCGGCGAACCGCTCTTGGCGACAGCCAGCGTGATCTCTCTTCCCATGCCGCTGTCCGCGCCGGTGATGATCGTTATTCCTTCGTCCATCTCTTTTCCAGTTTGTCGATTTCCTTTTCGATACCTTTGGGAAGATTCTCCACATGGTGATGACAAGCCATCTCGATCGTGTACATCCGTCCGATGCAATAGTTGCTATGGCCACAGTCGCAGCATCCGTTTGCATCTTCCCGGATATGATTCACGAAGGCCGGATCATTGATGAGAGCGCGAGCCATACTGACAAACTCGAAGCCCTTGTTCAGAACCTCATCGATCATCTTACGGCGCGTCAACCCACCAATATAAACCAACAGCATAGCCAGCTCCTTGCGGAAAAGCAGGGCATCGTCGAGGAAATAGGCCTCTTTATAGGGAACGGTCGGAATCATCTGATGACCGCAGAGATGTACGAATGGAGGAAGCCATCCGAAAGGCATATAATGGGTAAGCGTCTTGATGGGCATCGCACCACGCATGACATACATCGGAGCGCGACTGACGAAGCCGCCGCTCAATACCAGCGCCTGCGCACCACATTCGTTCTGCAACGTTCGGGCCACTTCCAGCGATTCGTCGATCTCCATTCCGCCTTTGAAGCCGTCACGCATGTTCATTTTCACCAGCACGGCCATATCCGTACCAGCGGCTTTCATCACCTCATCCATGCACATCTTCATGAAACGCATGCGGTTGTCGAGACTTCCGCCATACTCGTCATGCCGATGATTGGTGTAGGGAGAAAGAAACTGACTGATGAGATAACCATGTCCAGCATGCACTTCCACTGCATCGAATCCGGCTTCGCGCGCTAGATTGACTGCATTGCCGAAGGCTTTGGCCACAGCGTAGATTTCATCTTTGCGCATGCCATGGACAAACGTCGGCGAATAAAGATTGAATCCGGAAGAGGCAGAAATGGGCGTACAGCCACAGATACTGCGGTGCGACATGTTGCCGCAATGCCCGATCTGAATGGAAACAGCTGCGCCCTCTTTGTGGACCGAATCGGTAATCTTTCGGAGACCGTCCACTATCTCCGGCCGCATCCACAACTGGCGATCGAAGGAAAGTCCGCTACGTGTTACGGCAGCATAGGCAATCGTCGTCATGCCAATGCCTCCTGCCGCTACAGAAGTGTGATAATCGAAAAGTTCCTTGGATGGAACATTGCCGGGACACATGCTCTCGAAGGCAGCCGAACGAATCGTACGGTTGCGCAAGGTGAGCGGTCCAATCTTAGCAGGTGTATAAAGAATTGATTCCATGTCTTACACATTTAATATATGAAGGGAAAGATCCGTTTCCTCTTTCCCATCTGTTCTGCACCGAACATCGTCTGATATTTATGATAGAGCGTATTGGCACGCGGCACGAGATTGGCGGCTGTCCACCACGCAAAGACCGCTCCGCTCCAACTCCAGGTGAGAATGGCAAAGCCGATCCATTCCACTATCTCGCCGAAATAATTGGCAGATGTGACATAAGCGAAGAGTCCTTTCTCCGGAAGATAATGGTTCGTATCGCCCGGCTTACGAAGATTCCGCACGATGTTGTCCGATTGCCAGTTAATGAACATGCCCGTCAGGAAGACGATCGTCCCGATGATAAAAGGAGGCGTCGTGAGCCAATCAGCAGAATATCTTTCTTCCGGCGCAAGATGGAACAGCCATTCGCCCTGCATGAATCCATTGAGAAGATTAAACAGGATGCCCATTGCCATAATTCCCGAAGGCATTCGGCTGTTGCCCTTCATCCGCAAAGGGAAAACGAAGGAACGACGGAAGTAATGAAACTCAAACAGCAGGAAAATAACCAAAGCTCCCGCTTCGAAGCGCCGCGTGGATGTGATCCAAAGCAAAAGCATCACGATGAAAACCGGTGCTTCCATGCAAATCCATGCGACTTTATTGGAAAGTGCCTTTCCCCATTTTCCGTTGAACAGCATTCCATAACCGGCATCCACGAAATAAAGCGAAATGAAGACAATGATTGCAAGGAACGACATCACAATCATAAATAGAGAAAAGGCGGCCATTGTCATTTCACAATAGGATTGAAGTCTTGCTCCTTTTCCACTATTGGAAGAGTGATGATAAAACGACTACCGGAATCAAGCTCGGATTTCAACGAAATCGAACCGCCCATCTGAAGGATGATGCTCCGACTAATGGCAAGTCCGATACCTGTGCCCTGTTTGAACGAATCCAACTTGGTGAATCGACCAAAGATCTTTTCCTGCAGTTCTTTCGGAATGCCAACTCCAGTATCTTCAATGAACAAGCTGACCTGTCCGTTTTCAGGACCTTCCTCGTAACCGATCAAAATATGCCCTTTGAGCGTAAACTTACGGGCGTTGTTTACAATATTACGAATCACCTGTGTCAACCGCTTGACATCGGTTTGGAGAATAGTTGCTTTTTCAGGAAGCTGAATAGACATCTCAACGCCTTCGTGCATCAAAGGTTTGTACTGATTGAACATATCGAGCATCAATTGGCTGAGATCACACGCATCCTTCTTGAGTTCCATTTGTCCGCCCACCAATTGTGAAAGATCAAGGATATCATTGAAGAGCTTCAGCAGCATTTCATTGTTGGTGTTGATCTGCTGTTTGAACTCCTGCTTCTGTTCCATGGTGAGTTCCGAATCCACATCGTCCGCAATCAGATTCGAAAAGCCGACGATCGCATTGAGAGGCGTGCGTATCTCATGACTCATGCTGGCAAGGAAAACGGACTTCATTTTCTCCGATTCCAGTACCTTCTCTCGGGAAATGCGCAACTCTTCCTCCTCCTGCTTCATCTGCTGGATATTGAAGAGAATTCCGGAGATGGTCATATTGAGACGCGAGAAGTTGAATCGGAACTCCCACCATTCGTAGCCTTTTCCTGTCAGATTCAAAGGCGCATGGCGGATATTTCCATTGTTGAGCGTGCCGATATTCATCATTTCAACGTCTTTCTGGAAAGAATACCAATAAGGTTTGTCGATGAAGTGAATAAAATCGTCTATGGAAATATTTTGAAAATGGCCTCCATAGATCATACAGAAATCCTTATCGAACCTCATTCCGGTTTTGTCTATATTGAATGCATAAACCTTGGAACCGCGCATGGCCAATTCTCGGAACTCCTCTTCCTCTTTGATCTTCTTCAGCACGGCCAGCCGCCTAACTTTTTCTTTATGATACAGATGGACCAAAATCGATATGCAGACGAGGACGACAAAAAGGAACAACCAAAAACTCCAGGTGATCGATATACGATGTTTGATGTAAAAAGGCAGATTGGCTATCTTATAGTTCGACGGCAGATCTTTCATATCGATATGCCAACGGCTCAACTCGCGATAATCGATCCAATATTCCTTCTTAAGCATCCGAACCGGAATAGTGGAAATGTTTGTACCATTCAAGACATCAGCTGCCAACTTGGCACTGTTCGACCACTCCGATTCAGCGGAAGGAAAGTAACCGCCCAAAATACCCTCGTCGATTCCGAATCCTTCACTTACTGTAGTGAATGTCGGAGCCGAAGCCATCAAAGCGAACTTCTGGGAATGATCGGCGCGTTGGGATGTGATAAATACATTCTTCTGAATCTTGCCGGAAAGAATCGACAGCAGATTCTTGGCACTTTCCTGATTGTAATTGAGTAGCACGATGTTTGGCTTGCCTGCTTCATAATGTTTGTTAGCATAATCAACGGCATCCGGCGTGGAATCAGGCTCCAAAGCAAAAATCTGTTCCGTCACAAGCCGATAATGCATCGACCGCTCGGAATTGCAGATGCGATAAATCTGCCGTCCGTATTTTAGATCCATCAGCAGTGCGTGAATATGCATCTGTCCTTCTTCACTTTGATTCATCCAGAAACTAATATTCTGAGGATGGAAGAGTTCGTTCGCCATATCCGCCGCCTTCATATATTCAGGCGTAGATGTATATCCCGTTACATTCTTGAACTTCTCGATCAAAGACCAGTCGGGGAAATTGACGCCTGCAAAAATCACAGGGGTGTCATAGACAATATTCATGTTGGCACGAAGAAGTGCATCGGTTGCGACGTCATCGTAAACGAGGATGACAGAAGGTTTCCACCAAGAACAGGAATCCAGAAGCATCTGCATGCGGCTGTCCAAAGTTCCACGTGATTGATCTTCTGAATTCAGATAAATCGAATGAATCTTGACATCGAGATCTTCATCACGGAATACCTTATATACTGTCTGCTCACATTGGGATTGTACGGCATGTGATTGTCCGAAAGATTGTATGACAACGACCTGGATCTTATTACCTTTCTTATGAGAAGAGCACCCTGCCAGCATGAACACGAGCAGTAAAGAAAAAAGTCCTATGTAATATCTCAGATCCATTCTTGTAAGATAATATAAGACAAAAGATGATGAATAATAGGACTTGGGCCAAAGAGCTTGTTCTCATTCAAATTCAAAGGTGACCAATCTGCGTTCATCCTTTATTTCACGCAAATATAATAAATGTGATTGGAAAGCCTCTTTTCTTTTTTACAAAAAAAGCCAACCTCCAATAACATTTTTATATACTTTTGCTTGTGAATAGAAAGGGGATAGATTTTGTCCCGAGAAAAAACGTACAATAGCAGTTTCGACTCAGCTCACGCTCTATCTCAACCATTAATTTTAAATGCAGAGTGTTATGACAAACAAAATTACGTGTCTATTGTTTTCCTTGCTGATATTAGCAGGCTGTTCCACCGTTCCTCTTACAGGTCGTAAACAAGTTCTCCTTGTATCGGACAGCGAAGTGCTGTCGTCAAGCCTTACACAGTATGACTCCTATATGAAGTCTGCAAAGAAATCGACCAATGCAACACAGACAGCTCAGGTCGTACGCGTCGGAAAGAAAATCGCCGCTGCTACCGAAGCCTATCTCAAACAGAACGGACTCGATTCGGAAGTATCCAACTTCTCCTGGGAATTCAACCTCGTAGCTGATTCTCAGGTCAACGCCTTTTGTATGCCCGGCGGCAAGATCGTCGTTTATGAAGGCTTGATGCCACTGATCTCTTCGGATGATGAACTGGCCGTCGTATTGGGTCACGAAGTAGCTCACGCCGTTGCCAAACATAGTAACGAACGTATGAGCCAAGAACTCATTGCACAATATGGTGCAGCTGCTGTTGGAACCGTTCTCAGTGGTTCTTCTACAGCCGTTCAGCAACTCGGCTCCACGGTTTACGGACTCGGTGCTCAATATGGCGTTATGCTGCCTTTCTCACGCAAACATGAATCCGAAGCAGATTACATGGGACTGATCCTGATGACAATGGCCGGATACAATCCGGATGTGGCTGTCAATTTCTGGCAGAAAATGTCCAACTCCAGCACCAATACGACACCCGAACTGTTGAGTACGCACCCAAGTGACGCAACCCGTATCGCCGCTATTGAAAAGGAGTTGCCCACCGTCAAGGCCAAATATCAGACCAAAGCTGTCGTGAAGACCACTTCCGCTACTACAACCAAGAGCAGCACGACAACAAGAAAAGCAACCAGTACTTCCACAAAGAAAAGAACGACAAACAGAAAGTAAACGATACATCAGCCGTCTGATCAAATTTCGGACGGACATCGAAATAAAGAAGGCAGAAAACCCAAACCGTTTCCTGCCTTCTTTTTACTTTAGCTAAAGTTTCTGAAGATTCTTATCCGTCCACAGTTTTGGGTTTTTGAAATGTTGAAGCCTTTTTTCCATAAGCGGAAGAAGAGGTTTCTCCTTTGGTTCGCTCCTATCCTTCCCTATTTTCGAGCTTTATTCCATGACGATTCCCATCTTCTTCATCAGGAAACAGGCGTTCATATTGCGGGCGATTCCGTCACCGAGTTTGTAGGCGAAGGAAAGCTCTCCCTCTTTGATCTCGGACTCGAAACAGCCGTTGACCACAGCTTCGGGATTCTCATCGGCCAACGAACCGATGGAAAGATCGTGTGTCGCAACGATTCCGCAGCCGCCCAAAGCGATGAGCTGACGAATCAATGCAATAGAACCTTTCTGACGATCCACAGAATTGGTGCCTTTCAGAATCTCATCCAAGATGATGAATAACTTCTCTCCACTTTTCAAATGATCGATAATCATCTTCAGTCGTTTTAACTCTGCAAAGAAATAGGATTCATTGCCGACCAGCGAATCCGTCGTACGAAGACTCGTAACCAAGGAAGCCGGAGATACGGCCAACTGCTTGGCAAACACAGGAAGTCCGCAAAGCGCTAGTAGATAATTGACTCCAACGGTTCGAAGATAGGTACTTTTACCTGCCATGTTCGCTCCCGTGATGATGATAAAGCGTGGGCTGCAAGGAATATCCACAGGATTCGTCACACAGTTTTCCCTTTTCATCAAAGGATGTCCAAGTTCTTCTCCTTGCAGGCAGAAATAGTGCTCCGTGATGGTTGGATAGATATAATCGGGATGATTGAAGGCAAAGCCTCCCAAAGAAACCAACGCATCAAACTGAGACAATGCTTCCATCCAACGATCGGCCGCAGCGACATGATCTTCCGCCCATTGGCCGAGTTTGACAGCATGACGTACGTCGCGCAAATACAACAGATTGAGAATAAGTCCGGCAAGACTGAACCGCTGATCCAGCGCATTAATGATTTTCGACAACCGTCCTATAGCAACAGAAGCATATTCATGATCGTCTTTGAGCGTCGTCGAGATGGCCTTCAGCTCTTCGGTCTCAAAATCCTGCTTTTCCAGAAGCTGCATCAAGCCTGCATAGGACTGGAACAGCTGTTCGGCATGATTCACAAGGTTGCACAGTCGCGCAATCTCCTTTGCCTTCATGTTCGCCAAGAATAGAGAAACCACAAACCAGATCGTCAGCCACGTTGCTCCTATCCAATTCATCGCAGTGGCGAATATGAGGAGAGCCCAAACGACAGGAACAGTGGTCATGAGAATTTTCTGAACGAGGCTGCTTCGGATCGGTCTGCTTTTTTTAGCCAATAATCCCAGTCCAGCCGAACAATCAGACATCTCGCTGGCTGCAATGGTACCTTTCACTCTAAAATGAAGACAGAGACGGATCTTATGAGAAAGCTCCAGCACAGCCTTCTGACGGTTCTCGATCAGACGCTTCTCCAGCATAGGATTGCGAAGCCACGATGCGAGGATCTGTCTGCCACGTGCGGTAACAGTACGGTTCAAAGATTGGAAAAGAGATCTCGGGCCAAATAGATCCAAGTCGAGACTGAACGCATGATCGCGATCAATAAACTCACTGCCGTCAGCAAAGGACGAGAAGTCGTAGTTAAGTGCAGAAAGCTCGTCCATACAACATTTCTGCAGCTTATCGTGATACTCTTTCCGTGCGAAAAGCCGGTTGTGATATATCATAAGCAGAATAAAGACGACGGCACAAGCCAAAAGTACCAGAAGCCGTAAACTCCAGCTCTCGTCACGAAACAGCCAGAGAGAAAAAGCGGCCATCAACACCACCAGCAATCGGAAACTGCCGATCAGATGTATCCGCCTCTTCAATGCTTCCAGCTTGATGGCTGAATCCCTTATAATTTCTTTGTAAAATGCTTCTTCTTTATCCATTTCAAATCACTTTTTGTTCCTATAACAAGAAAAAGGCTCGCAAACGATGATTCACCGCACTGCAAGCCTTTCATATCTTAATGGGGAGAATCTCAACTGTTCATCGTAGCAAGGAACTCCATGTTGTCCTTCGTATCTTCGAGACGTTTCTTTACAAACTCCATGGCTTCCATCGAATTCATATCAGACAGATACTTACGCAGTACCCACATACGGTTGAGCGTCATCTCATCTTGCAACAGATCATCACGGCGCGTACTAGATGCGGTAATATCGACAGCCGGGAATACGCGCTTATTGGAAAGCTTGCGGTCGAGCTGAAGTTCCATGTTGCCGGTTCCCTTGAATTCCTCAAAGATGACATCATCCATCTTGGAACCTGTCTCGGTCAATGCCGTGGCAAGGATCGTCAGACTTCCGCCGTTCTCTATGTTACGAGCCGCACCGAAGAAGCGTTTCGGCTTTTGGAGTGCATTGGCATCGACACCACCGGAAAGTACCTTTCCGGATGCCGGCTGTACCGTATTGTATGCACGGGCAAGACGCGTGATGGAGTCAAGCAATATAACCACATCGTGGCCGCATTCAACCAGACGTTTGGCCTTGTTCAGAACAATTTCTGCAATCTTCACGTGGCGATCAGCCGGTTCATCGAATGTAGAAGCAATAACCTCGGCATCCACGCTGCGAGCCATATCGGTAACCTCCTCAGGACGTTCGTCAATCAAAAGGACGAACATATACACTTCAGGATGGTTGAAAGCGATGGCATTGGCGATATCTTTAAGCAACATTGTCTTACCGGTCTTTGGCTGAGCAACGATCAGACCGCGCTGTCCTTTACCGATCGGTGAGAAAAGATCCACCACGCGAACGGCGATATTGTCATACACCTTCGGAGACTGCTTAGCTGTAAGCATGAACTTCTCGTCAGGGAAGAGCGGCGTCAGATGATCAAAGGGAACGCGATCACGGATCTGTTCCGGTGAACATCCATTGATGGAATCCACCTTAACCAATGGGAAATATTTTTCTCCCTCTTTCGGCGGACGGATGGTACCTTCCACAACATCACCGGTTTTCAGTCCGAAGAGTTTGATCTGCGACTGAGAAACGTAGATATCATCAGGCGATGTCAGATAATTATAATCGGAAGAACGGAGGAATCCGTATCCGTCAGGCATCATCTCAAGCACACCCGAACCATTGAGAATTCCTTCGAAGTCGTACTGACGTTCAGCCGGAGCCTGATTCTGGTTCTGATTCTGATTGGGATTATTGCGCTGGTTATTGTTGTTACGCTTGTTATTGATCTGACGCGGATTCTCATTCTGTGGTTCCTTCTTTTTCTGAGGAGACGGTGAGAATGGGAAAATCTGATCGAGCAGCGAATTAGAATCCGGATGACGGAATACCATTCTCTCGTGTTCCGGCTGTTCCGTCTGCTGTACCGGAGTTTCGGGAGCAGGTGCTTCTTCTACTGGAGCAACTGGTTCAGCTGGGATTTCATCTTCGAAATCGTCCTCAAGTTCAGCAACGACAGGAGGAAGCAGAGGCTTTTCACCTTGTGCCCATTTATCTTCTCTGAACAAAGTCTGGTTGGGTGCTTCAGCCGGTTTTGGAGTAACGGGATTAGGCGTTACGACAGGCTTCGGCGCTGGTTTAGGAGCATTGACAACAGGCTTTGGAGTGACAGTTGTAATCATTTGGGGAACTTTAGAGACTTTCGTTTCGCCACCTGCAACAGAAGGTGCGATAGCGGCTGCTACTTTCTCTTTTTTCTCAATGATGATTCGTTTTTTCCTTTCGGGTTGTTCTGCGTTTGGTTCAGGCTTGGACTGAATAGTTTTGGGTGCCTCTTCTTTTTTCTCTGCGGGCTTGTTAACTGCAGGAGAAGGATCGGAAGGCTTTGCTGTTTTGGCGGTTCCTCTTGGACGACCTCTTTTACGACTTTGCTGCTGTCCTGATTTCAAGGCATCTTTTTCAGCCTGCTTACCAGCGACAGAGATCGCCTGTTCATCCAAAATTCTATAAACCAGATCTTCTTTGGCAAAGCTTTCAACTTTTTCAACACCCAATTCGGACGCAATGGACTGCAACTGGGGAAGCTCTTTCTCCGTGAGTTCAAGAATATTATATTTCTGCATAATAAGGATAATAATAAATGCCGTGCATATCAGAGCTGATTAAGCACTATGAGGCATTACTTAAACATTAAAAATTATTTTGACTGATTGTAAACCGGATTGTTGATCTAACTGAAACATTAGAAACATATCTGCGGAGTAAAACGCTGCAAATATAGTCATTTATTTCGTTTATCATCTTCCTTCGGCAAATATTTTATCACAAACGCCTTTTTTGTTCCTTCATCTATTCTATGATTATCATCTGTTCGCTCTCCGACAATCCAAATTATCGTTTCTTTGCAGCAAAGCAGCCAAGTACATTCTTTTTCGATACGACTGAATTTATGATCGGAAAAGTAATCACTTACCTTCTTTCTGCCTTTCATACCGAATGGTACAAAAGAATCGCCCTCTTTCCAATGGCGCAATTCCAGAGGGAATTCAAGCTTACCCAAATCAAACGTAGCCACAGCTTTATCTTTCGTTATCCGGAAAGCACCGTTAATCTCTTTCGTTTCCCAAGCCAATGAAATGGGAACATCCATGGAACCATCTTCAGAACCCACATAACAGCAAACCTCATCCGGTTTCTCCACGGAAGAAATCAACAGACAATCACGATCTTTCAGCACATAATGCGTCGGAGAATAGAACTGCTTTCCGGATTCTCCATTCAAGGAACGGAAAATATCCAGCACGACCGATGCAGTAAAGCCGAAGGAATGAAGTGATTCATACAGCAACGTCTCCGGCGCCGGATAGTGCTGAAGCTTCTCTATTGAGATTTTATCCTTGGCAATGAAAATATTTCGTTTGGCCTCCTCAATCGCTGCATCATAGATGATGGCAGCATCAGATAAATGCTCGGCTGTCCGTTCCAATGCTTCCCGTACCGAAGGATTGACATTTTCCAACATCGGGAGAAGATCGATACGTATATAATTGCGGACATATGCATCCGAAAGATTCGTGCTGTCGGTCACAAAGTCAATCTTATTTTCCTTCAGCCAAGCGAGAATTTCCTCTTTTCCCACACATAACAACGGACGAACCACAAAACCATTCCGCAGACGAATGCCAGTCAAGCCATGAATTCCCGTACCACGAATCAGATTGATGAGAAGCGTTTCGATGCTGTCATCACGATGATGTGCAATGGCAATTGCCTGGGCTCCTATCTGAACGCGCAGTTTCTCAAACCAATCATAGCGAAGTTCTCTTGCGGCCATCTCAACAGATATGCCTTTTTCCTCCGCATAGTGCAGTGTATCAAAATCCGTCTTGTAGAAAGGAACGTGCAGCGAATCTGCATATTGACGCGAAAACATTTCATCACGCAAAGATTCGTCACCGCGCAGATGAAAATTACAATGAGCTGCTACACATGAAAAGCCCAGCTTTACCAAGATGGTAAGCAGGGCTATCGAATCTCCTCCTCCGCTGAAACCTACAAGAACAGGTTCTTTATCATTCAGCAGGTCATGACTTTTTATGAAGGCGAGGACCTTGTCGCGCATTTATATCACGACTCTTGTACACCCGCCAATTCGGGATCAATCAGGATTCGTCCGCAATATTCGCAAACGATGATCTTTTTACGCATCTTGACATCAAGCTGTCTCTGAGGCGGAATCTTATTAAAGCAACCACCGCAAGCACCTCTTTGTACATAGACGACAGCCAAACCATTGTGTGCACCTTTACGGATACGCTTAAATGCTGCCAACAGACGCGGCTCGATTGTAGTCTCCAATTTCTTTGCCTTGTCACGAAGCTTCTCCTCATCCTGTTTGGTTTCAGAGATGATCTGCTCCAGTTCCTTCTGTTTCTGCACCAAGTCTTCCTTGCGAGTATTGAGCAGCTGAACCAGATCTTCAATATCTTTCTTCTTCTGTTCGATTGCCTCCGTAAACTTCTTGATCTCCTTTTCTGAGAACTCAACTTCCAATCCCTGATATTCAATTTCCTTGGAAAGGTTATCAAATTCACGGTTGTTACGTACCTCGTCAAGTTGAGCCTTATATTTTTCAGTCAATGCATTCGACTGCGTGATCTTATTTTTCTGCTCGGCAATGGCAGCTTCCATATCCTTGATGTCATTCTGGAAGTTCTGATAACGAGTTTGAAGACCTCCGATCTCATCTTCCAGATCGCGTACTTCCAGAGGAAGTTCACCTCTAAGTGTTTTGATCTTGTCGATGTCACTCATTGTCGTTTGCAGCTTATACAATGTGGAGAGCTTCTCCTCCATTGTAATCTCTTTTTCAGCTGACGACAACTTATCTGAATCTTTCTCTGTAGCCATATTCTATAAATATTTAACTGGGTTTGAATTTACATTTGAAAAATGCACCGCAAAGGTAGGGAATTTTTTCGATATGATGTCATAAAAGATATCTTTCGTGCAAACCTCTGTCTCATAATGTCCGGCAACGACCAGCAGGATCTCATCTTCCACATCATAAAAGTCATTGTAGTGAGCCTCGCCCGTGATAAAGACATCCGCTCCATAATTGATGGCATCCTTGATAAGGAAAGCGCCTGCACCACTGCAAATCGCCACTTCTCGGATCGAACGTCCCGAAGTCTTGGAATATTTGATGCTATCAGCGTGCAGTTGATCTTTCACCCGCTGCAGGAAACTCATTTCGTCTTCACTGTCCGGAAGTTCTCCCACGATACCACTTCCTGCCTGAAACCAATAATTGGCAACAGGATAAAAGTCGTAGGCCGGCTCTTCATAAGGATGGACCGAAAGCAAAGCGCGAGTCACAGTAGCTCGGCGATAAGCGGGAAGGATGGTTTCAATACGCACCTCCGGTTCTTTATGGAGCGTTCCGATCTCTCCACAGAAAGGATGGCAACCTTCATTTGCTTTGAATGTTCCTTCACCCTTCACATTGTAGCTGCACGAATCATAGTTGCCTACGCATCCTGCTCCTGCATTGAATAACGTTGTACGTACGATCTCCGCATACGATTCGGGGACAAAGGCGACAAGCTTCAACAATCCATCGGTCTTGGGACTGAGGATTCGGACATTCTGCAAGCCGATGATCTCAGCGAGTTTATAATTGACGCCGCCTTCTGCATTATCGAGATTCGTATGTGCTGCATAGAGCACGATATCGTGCTTGCAGGCTTTGATCATGCAACGTTCGATATAGGTCTTTCCGGTAAGAGACTTAAAAGGATGAAAAGCCAGCGGATGATGCGAGATGATGAGGTTGCAATCGCAATCGATCGCTTCATCAACCACCTCTTCCGTGACGTCGAGACAGAGAAGCGCACCCGTTGCGTTCTGATTGACATTGCCGATCTGAACGCCTGCATTGTCATAAGACTCCTGCAGCGAGAGTGGCGCAACCTGCTCTATTTCCCTGATTATATCTCTTACTTTCAACATTGATGATCTATTGTTTCTTTACATCGACAATCAGATGCAGTTCATCCAACTGCTTCTGTTCGATAGGTGCCGGAGCATCCAGCATCACATCACGACCCGAATTGTTCTTCGGGAATGCGATGCAGTCGCGGATACTGTCAAGACCGGCAAATATGCTGACCCAACGGTCCAAGCCATAAGCCAAACCTGCGTGAGGCGGTGCTCCATACTTGAAGGCATTCATCAGGAAGCCGAACTGCTCTTGAGCGCGTTCTTCTGTAAAGCCGAGTATCTTGAACATCTTATCCTGAAGCTGCGGATTGTTGATACGGACACTTCCTCCGCCCACTTCAATGCCGTTGCAAACCATATCATAAGCGATGGCACGAACCTTCTCCGGCTCTGTTTCCAGCAAAGGCACATCGTCGAGGTTCGGACTTGTGAAAGGATGATGTGTTGCCATCAAGCGCTGTTCTTCATCGCTCCATTCGAACAATGGGAAATCAGTCACCCAAAGAAGTGCAAACTTGTTCTTATCTCTCAATCCCAATTCATCAGCAACCTTCAAACGCAGTTCGTTCAACTGTTTGCGTGTCTTCATGACGTTATCGCCACTCAGGATCAGGATCAAATCGCCCGGTTTGGCACCGAACGCAGCTTTCATCTGCTGAAGTACATCCTGTGAATAAAATTTATCCACGCTCGACTTCACGGAACCATCGGCTTCCACACGAGCATAAACCATGCCCTTGGCACCGATCTGCGGTTTCTTGATGTACTCCGTCAAAGCATCCAGCTGCTTACGCGTATAGGTTGCTGCACCTTCGGCACAGATGCCTCCAATATATTTGGCCTCATCAAAGACAGAGAAACCGTGTCCTTGCATGATATCTTTGATCTCAACGAATTCCATTCCGAAACGCATATCAGGTTTATCACTACCAAAACGTTTCATAGCATCCGCCCACGTCAGACGTAAAAATGGCTCTTTGATATCGATCCCGCGAATCGTCTTGAAAAGATGTTTCGCCATGCCTTCGAAGATTTCAAGAATGTCCTCCTGCTCCACGAAACTCATTTCACAGTCAATCTGCGTAAACTCAGGCTGACGATCAGCGCGCAGATCCTCGTCACGGAAACATTTTACAATCTGGAAGTAACGATCCATTCCTGCAACCATCAGCAACTCCTTCAAGGTCTGAGGTGATTGAGGCAAAGCATAAAACTGACCAGGGTTCATACGTGACGGAACGACAAAGTCGCGCGCGCCTTCCGGTGTGGATCCGATCAGCATCGGAGTTTCTATTTCAAGGAATCCAAGGCTGTCAAGATAACGGCGTACCTCCATCGTCATGCGATGACGCAGTTCAATGTTGGAACGTACATTTGGACGACGAAGGTCCAGATATCTGTATTTCATACGCAGGTCATCGCCTCCATCCGTATTCTCCTCAATGGTAAAAGGAGGAGTCAGAGAAGCATTGAGAAGATTGAGCTTGGATACGATCAACTCTATCTCACCGGTTGGGATGTTTATGTTCTTGTTGGAGCGCTCGTTTACCGAACCTTCCACTTGAATGACAAACTCACGACCCAGTTTATTTGCCTGTTCGCACAACTCGGGATTGGCATCCTGATTAAAGACCAACTGTGTAATGCCGTAACGATCGCGAAGATCTACAAACGTCATTCCTCCCATCTTACGAATTCTCTGTACCCAACCTGCGAGTACAACTGTCTGACCAACGTCTGAACGGCGTAATTCGCCGCATGTTTTTGTTCTATACATAGAATAAATTATAACTTCTGTTCCCGTGAAGTATCGATGAGCTTGATGCAACGTACTTTGTGCATCACCTTGAACGCTTCATCTCGCTTCACTATATTTAACAGCAAAGATAATACTTATAATCCTAAATGATAAGAAGAAGCCATGAAATCTTTAGCAACGCAAGAATTGACACAGGAGTTCTTCTCATACTTTTCCGCATTCATCGGTTGAACTTTTCATTTCATACTTTCAATTTTTCAATCCTTACGATGAAAATAATTTTCAACCATGGTTAAAATAATTTTCAACCGTGGTTAAAACTTTCTAGGACTATTGTGAAAAAAATATTCAACCATGGTTAAAACTTTTTCCTTTCCGATTCGATAGGAATTTCAATCGTGAATTTTTGAGACTCATTCAAAGGAGCAAAAGAAATCTCTAAAATTCTATGAATGAATGATTAAAAATGTCCGCGCCAAACTTCACAGCTTAACGCGGACCAAACAAATAACAAACTCTACTTATATGAAAAAACAAATACTACTAATAATTTGAATTGACTAGAATTTATATTCAAAGGTATAACAATTATTCAATATAATTGTTTACTAAAGCCAATAATATTTTCAAAATCTTCATGAATGCATCACAAGCAGCGCAGTATCAGTATGAAACAACATACGTCTTGCAATGCTCGGATTAAACATTCGAGCAAGGATTCTTCTGCGATAAGTGCTTAATGCAATCATATCAATTTTATTTTCCAATACGAATTTTTCAACGGCAAGAAGCAGATCTCCATCCGCTAAAACCGTATGTGTAATCTTGGCTTCCGGATATTGTTTGTGAAGATAATCATTAACTCCTGCAAGCCGGATTTCGTTCCATTCATCATGACTTGTCGAAATATTAAACAGATGAATATTGAAATCGTAATCTTTCACGATACTCATAAACTCATCGAAAGCCAGCAAATCACGCTGATTGAATGACGTGGCGAATGCCACATCATGCATTTCGTTGAGATTCGCATAGGGATATTGTTCCGGAATGGCAAGCACAGGAGCTCGATTGGCTTCGATCACTTCGCCTGTGACACTACCGATCAGATCCATATCCTTCTGATTCTTGCCACGCGTTCCCATAATGATGAGCGTTGGTTTATAAATCTTCGCATAGTTCAAGATCTCCTCTTCGGGAAGTCCTTCACGCATGATGTAGTCGTATTTCACTTTCGGAAGGATGCCAGTCTCAATCTTCTCATCGATCTTGGAGCACATCTTCTTCATATCATCTGTGACATTGTCAAGCAGATGCTCCACCTCATCTTCTGAATCAATTTGATAGGCCATCGTATCTCCTATCGGAATGGCGGACGGGAAATAGGGACTGAAATAGGCGTGCATCAACATCACCTCAGCTCCCATTTTCGATGCATAATTAAAACCAAGATCACATGCCTTCATGGAATAATCAGAGAAGTCAATCGGAATGAGCACTTTGACTTTCTTCTCACCCTCTTCCGACAAATCTTCGCCTTCTTCCAGACATTTACTGTCTTCAATGATTCGCAAAGCATGCGGTAGATCACTTTCCTTAATGCGGACTCTAACGCCGGCTGAAACGACCGGCTGAATCTGATTCACATTATTAAGGCAAACCTCAATGCCTTCTGTTTCCAATAGTGTCTTGAGGATTTGAGCTTTTTCAAAAGTGTGAATGGCTAATGTTACCAATTTGTCTTCCATATCTTTAGGTATTAGTATATTTAGAACAATCAAGATAGACGAAAAGTTCGAAAATCAGTAGATACATCTATTATATATGTAAACGATCACGAACAGATGTAAGGAAAATATACCTATAGAATGAAAAATCCCGAAGTCGTAATAAAATATGGCTGCGGGATTAGTAAATGCTATAGTTCTTTGCTACGCTTCAGGTGTCACACCGGACTCCTTTTCTTCTTTAGCTTTCGCTTCGGAAAGGATCTGCATGGCACGATCTAAAATAGTTGTATCGTCGAGAACGACAAGACCTCCGTCGGGACCTGGTTCAATATGAATACCACAGCTACGTCCATCTTTAAAGTTATACCCACCGAAATAATTGCGTACGGTTTCCACCATAAGTCCCATTTCATCTGCAATCCGGTGGGTACTTCCGTCTGGAAGACTGTCTTTGATTCTCCTAAGTTCGTTAAATGTGATTGTCTTTGTCATGGCTTATAATTTTATTTGGTTTTACAATAATTATTTATGACGCTAACTTAGAAAGATAAAATGAAAGAAACAAATTATTTGACCTCAATTAACGAATCCTGGAATATGCTTTATGACATGTTAGCGAAGAATATCCACCAAAGGCTTACTCAACAGGGCAATGAGAAGTACAGACGCAACAATTCCATATATGACGTACTGCTTTTCTTTGGTTGTGTACAGAACGGACGTATCTGTCACCGTGAAATAGGTGCCATATTTTTTATGAAGCGATACATATATATAATATACAAGAAAACCGAAAGCAATGCCGGAAATGATTCCCGGAATGATATCCGTAATAAAATGAACGCCTAAATAGATTCTTGTATATGCATTCAGTGTCGCCCAAAGAAATACAGTCCACGTAAAGGGTTTGTATTTGAACAGAAGTGAAAGGAACGTTGCAAAACCGAAAGCATTAGCGGCATGACTGGAGATAAATCCATACATTCCGCCTCTGTATCCGTATACCGTCTTCACTTCGTTCATAAAATCGGGATGGTGTGTCGGTCTGAGACGTGTGAACAACGGCTTGCAGATGCCTGAAGCAAACTGATCACACAAAACAATAGTCAAGACGATCATTAAGAGAATGAACAGCGATTCTCTCCAATTTTTCTTGTAAAAAATCACCCAAAGGATAAACAAGACAATTGGAATCCACACCATCTTTCCGGAATACAGCCACATAAAGCGATCCCAGAAAGGCGTATGACTTCCGTTTAAAAAGAAGAATGCGTCACGTTCCCAAACGAGCAGTTGTTCCAACATGTCAGATGCGTTCAAAATCCACACTTGGCATCCAACCTACATTGCCATCTTCCAATTCAATCTCGCTCCATGTTCCTAAAGCGCTCTTGATGCGAACCTTCGCTCCTTCATGAAGAATGAACAGATCGGTTCCGCTTGCATCAGGCGAACTCTTCACCGTAACCGTAGGACTAAATACAATGGCATGTGTCCGATTGATCAATTCACTTTTCTCAGCATGAGCAAAGAGATTGGCAAATACGACCACAGCGATCAGGAACAAACCTGAATAAAAAGCGATCTTCTTTAATCTGATCCAGCGGGAGAAGAAGAACATAATCAGACAACCGATAAAAAGAATGAAAGCCACGATTCCTAAATTGCCCCACGAATTGACGGATCCCATATTCTTCACCGCATTGAACCAATTCACAAGGAAGAAAGAACCAACAGGAACAATATTATCGACCGCCTTCTGTTTGGCCATCTGTAAATTGAATCGGATGTCAGCATCTCCCGGATTCAGTAAGAGAGCACGTTCATAGTTGAGAATGGAAGGTGCGACCTTACCTAACTTATAATAGGCATTACCTAAATTATAATATACTGAAGCAGACTCACCTTGCGTCTTGAGCAGACTCTCATATAATTGTACGGCTTTGTTATAATCTTCTTTCTGATAGGCCATCTCCGCGTTCTGAATGGCTGAGTTTTGCGCATAAGCCATTCCCGTAAAACACTGAACAAGCATCAAAAAGAGAATACTATTTAAAAGAATGATCTTCTTCATGTCTTATTTCTTTATTGTATTTTCCATTTTACCAATGGCATCAACTGTCAACTCATATAATTTGTCCATGGCATCTGAAGCCTGTGAAGGTGCATAACGTGCAAATTCACATGTATTCAAAATATCCATAAACTCGTTAATCAAATTCTCATCGACTCCATATTTAGATAGCTCAGCTTCAACGTTGTCTTTCGTCAATTCAGCCTGTGGTATGCTGAGTTTGTCACTCAGATAACCCCAAAGGGCTCTCAATACTTCGTCATAGAACTCCTCTTTCTTTCCATCCCGCATCAATTTGCCGGCATTCTTCAACCTGCGGACAGCCGTCTTATTGGCCTTCTTCGTACGGACGAGTGCAATATTGGCATTCTCTTTCACCTGTTTGCGGTAAATCACGAAGAATATGACGAACAAAATAGCAGGAATAAGATACCAAAGCATATAGAGCAATGAACCATAGAACAGATCATTCTTCTGGATGAAATGGAAACCTCCCGTCTTAAGATAACGGATATCCTTGCCTAAGTACTTAAGACTTTCCTTATTGTTAAAGTTGGAAACGACTGATCCGGAACCGCCGCCCTTGCCTTTCTCCACATGAAGTTTGTAAGGCTGCGTGCGTAATGTCTTATAAGAATGTGAAGCGATATCGAAATAGGAGAATTCTACTGCCGGAATATCAAAATCACCGGCATAACGAGGAATGGCCATATATTCGATAGTCTTGCTTCCACTGACTCCGGCTGTCGTTGTGCGAATATCTGAAGTTACTTTCGGATCATAGACATCAAAATCGTTAGGGAATTTCACTTCAGGATTCTTGATCAGCTTGACATTTCCGTTTCCTGAGATTTTAATGCGAAGCGTGACGGCATCATTTGTCTTTACATTGTTGGAACTCAACTGAGAAGTCATCGAGAAAGATCCAACCGATCCGTTGAAAGAAGCAGGTTTGCCACTTGGAAGCGGACGGACATTGATAGTGACAGGAGCTGTGGTCAATGTTTTATTCACATCTCTATAGGTATCGAAGAAGTCATCAAAGATGCTTCCTCCGCCTTGAGACTGCATACGAATACGTACTGTAGCATCAAAACGTCCCTGCTTGATGACAATTTGTCCTGCATGTTGAGGATAAAGTACAACTTGTCGCATCACGGCAGATTCATAATTTCGTCCGTTATGCCGTTCCAATGTCAGCTGTTTCTGCTGAGGCAGTTCTATTTCTTGAACCAGGAAGCCTTCAAACTCCGGATATTTCAAATCACTTATCTGGAAATTCTCCAATGAATACACTTTAAAAGTGACAAGAATTCCCTCTTGTTCATATACATCTCTTTTAGAGACATTCATAGTGACAAAGAGTCGGTCATTAGAAACAGAAGCGCTCCTCGAAGAGGAGTTCGAGCGAGAACTGCTACCGCTGGACTGCGAAGAAGATTTATCTGGTGGAAGGACATTAATCGTAAGCGCATTCGAAGTGTACGTTGCACCTTTCACTTTGATTGTTGCAGCAGGAATATTAAATTTACCTGTTCTGTTGCCAACTAAAATATAAGTATAGCTTACAGAAGTCTCGCTTGAACTTTTTCCGTTCACCCAACTGCTGCTATAGGATGTCGATTGTGACGGTCCCATAAGCACATCGAAACCTTGCGGTTCTTTGGCTCTCAAGTCTCTTCCTTCAGCGTTGACAGTGTATGTAAGTCGAAATTGTTCTCCTTGAACAACTGCGTCAGGAGCAGAAGCTCTGAAAACAACATTGTCGGCTTTCGCGCTAAAGGCAAAAGCCAGAACTGCCATGAAAAAGAACACTATTTTTCTGAACATCTGTTTCATACTTCTTATTTACCAACCATAAATCAAAAGAATTACCACTGCTTCTCAATATGACGATTTCGTTGCTGTTGAGCTTGAGCCTTTCTAACCTTTTCCTGAGTGTCCTTCTCGTCCTGCAGGAAAGCATCAAGCATTTGCTGAGCATTGTCTTTACTCATCTGCTCATTCTGCTGCTTCTGCTGTTCGGTTTTGTTCTGCTTGTTATCGTTATTTTGCTGCTGCTGTTGCTGTTGTTGCTGATTCTTCTGATCTTGATTGTCCTTCTTGTCCTTGTTTTTATTGTTATTACTCTTATCTTGATTCTGTTGATTTTGTAACAATTTCTGTGCCAAAGCCAAATTATAACGTGTCTGATCGTCTTTAGGATTCAAACGAAGAGATTGTTTGTATGCGGCAACACTCTTATCATATTCCTTATTCTGCATTCCAATGTTACCCACATTATGAAAGAGCTGAGCCAGACGAGCACGACCTTCCGGCGTCTTTGCCATTTTCTCACCTTGTGCTGCAAGAGCTTGATACTGCTGGGCAGCTTCGGGATACTTTTTCTGCCGATATAGTGAATTACCTAAATTGTAGGTACCTTCTATAGAATGAGGGTTTACCACCAGACTTTTTCTATAGGCAATCTCGGCTTCCGTATATTTCTTTTGCTGATACATTTTATTACCTGCCCGCACATTCTTACGTTCCGCCTTCTGAGAGAATGCGAATCCGCTGAACAGTGTAAGTGTCAGCAATATCATTATCGATTTACGCAAATATATCATATCTCTTCTGTCCTATTTTGTGAATAATTTCACCTTTCTGAAAATACGATTCTTTCTATCGAGTGTAAGGAATTCGACAATAAGAATAAATAAAGCGATCCAAGCTAATACCTGGAATTGTTCATCATATTCCGAATAGACCTTACTATTCATATCCACTTTTTTCATCTTACCGATCTGATTCTGCAATGCTTTGAGAGCAGAATTGGAATTATCAGCACGAGCATACATTCCATGACCGGCACTTGCAATCTGTTGACACATCTGTTCGTTCAACTTCGTGATGACCACATTTCCCTGATTGTCCTTCATGTAATTGTTGGAATTTCCAACAGGAATCGGAGAACCATTCAGATCACCTATACCAATAATATTTACCGATATTCCTTTCCCATCAGCCTGCTTCGCAGCGCCGACAGCATCATCCTCATGATTCTCACCATCCGTAATCAGAATGATGGTCTTCGCTGAAGTCTCATTAGGAGTAAACGATCGTGCTGCCAAATTAATGGCCGCGCCAATGGCCGTTCCTTGTGTCGGAACCATTGAAGGAGTGATAGACGAAAGAAACATCTTGGCAGATATATAATCTGACGTAATCGGAAGCTGAGTAAATGCATCACCGGCAAACACGATCAGTCCGACTTTATCATTGGAGAAACTATCGGTCAACTTAGATAACATCTGTTTGGCTTTTTCCAAACGATTCGGCTGAATGTCCTGCGCAAGCATCGAATTGGAAACGTCGAGGCAAATCATCACCTCGATGCCTTGACGTTTGACATTTTCCACCTTTGTACCAAATTGCGGTCCAGCGATAATAAATATCACCAGTGTGATGGCCGCAAACATGAGCCAGAATTTCAAGAACTGACGTTTCGGAGAAACCTCAGACATCAAATTGGACAACAGTGCAGGATTTCCATATTTCTTGATGGCTCTGCGTTTCCGAATAACGGCATAAACGTAGAATGCAACCAGGAATGGAAGTATAAATAGTAAATATAAAAAAACAGGATGTGCAAAACGAAACATAAGCTTTCAGTTTATGGTATATTTCTCAATACCGTATTCTTCATTACTACCTCTACAAGCAGCAGAGCCAAAACCACAAGAGCATAATTCATATAATCCTCTGATTTCTTGCTATACTGTTGCACACTTATCTTGGACTTCTCCATCTTATCGATCTCCGAATAAATCCGTTTCAAGCTGGAATTATCGGTTGCTCGGAAGTATTCACCACCCGTTGTCGAAGCAATCTGTCTCAATGTGGGTTCATCAATATCTACCGGAATATTCTGATATTGAACGCCAAATGCCGTCTGGAATGGATAAGGAGCTGTGCCTCTTGTTCCAACACCGATGGTATAGACACGGATTCCGAATGTCTTCGCAATTCCGGCAGCAGTGA
The DNA here is from genome assembly GCA_964542435.1 of uncultured Parabacteroides sp. Classification (GTDB taxonomy): domain Bacteria; phylum Bacteroidota; class Bacteroidia; order Bacteroidales; family Tannerellaceae; genus CAZIVE01. The sequence goes on along the minus strand of CAZIVE010000004.1, from coordinate 28,195 downwards.
CAGGAGCAATCTCTCCCGCATTGTTGGAACCATCCGTCAAAAGAATGATCACACGCGACTTTGCCTTGCTGTCTTTGATACGACTTACTGCATTAGCAAGTCCCAAACCAATAGCAGTGCCATCTTCTATCATTCCACTTTGGATATTATTCATGAGATTCAGCAATACGCCATGATCGGTTGTCAAAGGACATTGCGTAAAGCTTTCACTGGAGAAAACGACCAAACCGATATTATCGTTAGGACGTCCGGCAATGAAAGCTGAAGCTACATCTTTAGCGGCTTCCAGACGATTCGGTCTCAAATCCTGAGCCAACATACTGCTTGAAATATCCATCGTCATCATGATATCAATTCCTTCCGTCGTGGACTGTTGCCAACTGTTCGTGGATTGAGGACGAGCAAGCACAACGATCAACACTGCAATTGCCAACATTCTCAGCACAAATGGGACATGCCGCAAGTACACTTTCCATGAAGTTGCCTTCTTCGATTCAAATGGAGCGGCCGTAGATATCTGCAAGCTGGCTTGATTGCGACGTAACTTGTAGATATACCACGCTATCAGCGGGATCAGAAGAAGCAACAGATATAAATATAGAGGATTTGCGAACGTTATCATTCTTCCTTGTTTTTAATGGAGTTATCCGTCGGTTTTGAGATGTCTTCTGGCTTCTCTGCATCTTCTTCAGGTACTTCAGGAGCTTTGGGCTTTGTCTCTTTGACGAATGTATATGCATGTGTCAAACTCAAATCATTCTCATCGGGCAGCGGGTTCATCTTGGCGAACTTCACATAGTCTGACAACTCCAGAATCTGTTTCAAAGCGTCATAAACAGGCTTAGCCTCTTCATTGCTACGCAACACTTCCAAAATCTCGGCCGATGTCATTTCCATAGCACCTAAGCCGAAGCGATCCACCATGTAGCGACGAAGTGTTTCGGTAATCTGCGTGTAGTATTCCTTATTTCTTCCTTGCTGCCAAAGCTTCTTCTGACGGATTTCGTCAAGCTCTTTCAAAGCCAACTCATCCGGCGGAAGTTTCGGTGCTGCCTTCTTGAACGGAATCAGAGATTTACGACTACGGATCCGTTTGATAATGTAAACAGCTGCACAGATCAGGAACAAAGCCAACAATATGCCAAAGATGATCGGATAATAGTCTGCCAACACAAAAGGCGGTTTCCATACATCTTTAATATCGTAAAACTTCTCCGGATGATTCACATCCACAGGAACTGTAGAGACTTTAAGAGCGATCTGTTTTGACAAGACTGTGTCTGTACCATCAATCACCTTGAATGGAGGCAACAGATACAGAGACGAATCAAATGAGGTTACAAGAATATCCTGCTTGATGACCTGCCTGTTATTTTCGATCTTCGACGTATCCCGTTTCGACATACTGACCACTTCTACACCTTGCATCAATGTATCAGTAGGTACAGCAATGAGAACGGGATGATTCTGATCGGTAGTTATTGAGAGATGTATCACTGTCTGCTCGCCAATAAGTATAGAAGATGGATCCATGGAAACATCTATCAGCGTCTTCTGTGCAAAGGCGTTGCTACCAACAAACATCAGCAGTAGCAACAGCAATACATTTTTCTTTATTCCTTTCATTTGCATGTTTTCAATTTCGTTGTTGGAACAAAGCCAGTAAGGACTTCACATAATCATCTTCTGTACGAATGGAGATAGAATCGACGTGACATTTCTTGAAGGTCTCGTCCATGATCGACTGACGTTTGTTCCACCATTCGGCAAAAGCATTGCGAACATTGGCAGCAGAACTGTCTATCCACATCTCTTTCCCGGTTTCTGCATCCTTGACTTTCATCAGACCTACTTTAGGCAGTTCTGCATCTCTACGATCGTAAACCTGTATAGCTACAACGTCGTGGATACGATTGGCAATCGTAAGTGCATCCTTATAATTCCCTTTATTGATAAAGTCAGAGATAACAAATGCCGTACAGCGTCTCTTGATTGCATTCGTCATATATTTCAGAACTTGAGCAATATCTGTCTGCTTGTCTTCTGGCTGAAAATCGATCAATTCCCGGATAATGTACAAGATATGTTTTCTTCCCTTCAAAGGAGGAATGAACTTTTCGATTTTGTCAGAGAAGAAAATCACGCCGATCTTATCATTGTTCTGAATAGCTGAGAAAGCGAGCGTTGCAGCGATCTCTGTGATGATATCTTTCTTCATCACGTTCACCGTTCCAAAATCGCGACTTCCGGAAACATCAATCAGCAACATGACGGTCAACTCACGCTCTTCCTCATATACTTTCACGTATGGGCGAACGTAACGAGCTGTGACATTCCAATCGATATCACGGATATCATCACCATACTGATATTCGCGTACCTCGCTGAACGCCATTCCTCGTCCTTTGAACGCTGAATGATACTGACCGGCAAAAATATTACGAGAGAGTCCTCGTGTCTTGATTTCGATCTGTCGGACTTTCTTTAAAAGTTCACTCGTTTCCATTAAGGCACCTCTACTTTGTTCAGAATCTCACTGATAACCTCTTCGGGTGTTAAGTTGTTTGCTTCTGCTTCGTAGCTCAAACCGATACGATGACGCATTACATCATGGCATACGGCACGGATATCTTCCGGAATGACATAACCACGACGTTTGATGAATGCATATGCACGTGCAGCCAAAGCCAAATTGATGGAGGCACGAGGAGATGCACCAAAGGATATCATATTTGCCAGATTGGGCAATCCGTATTCTGCCGGGAAACGAGTAGCGAAAACGATATCTACGATGTAACGTTCAATCTTCTCATCGAGATAAACTTCACGAACAACCTTGCGGGCTTCGATAATCTCATCTTTGGTCAACGTTTTCTGGACTTGTGGCATTTCACCTGCAATGTTCTCGCGGATAATCAGTTTTTCCTCCTCTTTCTTCGGATAACTGATGATGACCTTCAGCATGAAACGATCCACCTGAGCTTCGGGCAACGGATAAGTTCCTTCTTGTTCGATTGGGTTTTGAGTAGCCATAACCAAGAATGGATCAGGCAGCTTATAGGTATTCTCACTAATGGTCACTTGGCGCTCCTGCATGGCCTCAAGCAATGCACTCTGTACTTTTGCCGGAGCACGGTTGATTTCATCAGCCAACACAAAGTTTGCAAAGATAGGACCCAACTTAGCCTGGAACTCTTCGTTCTTCTGGCTGTAGATCATCGTTCCGATAACGTCAGCAGGCAATAGATCCGGCGTGAACTGGATTCTACTATATTTGGCATCAATCAAAGATGCAAGGGTTTTGATAGCGAGGGTCTTGGCAAGACCAGGAACACCTTCCAAAAGGATATGGCCATCAGAGAGCAAGCCAATCAACAATGATTCTACCAAATGTTTCTGACCGACAATCACCTGGTCCATTCCCATTGTAATCATATTCACGAACGAACTTTTGCTTTCAATTCGTTCGTTCAACTCACGAATGTCAACTGTTTGACTCATACAAGTATTTCAAATTATAGTTATGTATTTATTCTTTGTCATTTTCGAAGCACAAAATTAGAAATGTTAAAAATGCATGGAACAGAAAAGCAGTTAAATAATACTAACTAATCTGTCACAACCATTTAAAATAAGGATTATTACTGATACTTAGTCAATATTTGCGTTTGAAGCGCCGACGCGGCTTTCAACGACTCTTTACTTCCAGCATCAATCTGATAATGTCCTTTTGATGGAATCTTGATTTTGGTACCAATGGGAACATTGTTCGGATCTCCCAATTTCTCACTATTAAACTGATAGAGATAAACCCAGAAGACACTATTCCCATAATATTTCTTTGCTAAACGAGCCAGATTGATGCCCGGTCGAATCTCTTCTTCGCCCAAGATCTCAGGCTCGGTTGTCTTTGACTTCATTTGGGTCGCCTGAATGGTATCGGCTGTCTGAACGGTGTCTTTCTGGACGACAGAATCGACAGGAGCCAAAACAACAGCAGGTGTTGGAGAAGAGGCGTTGAAGAGTATGCTCTTCAACTGCCTGTTCTGATTAAATAACCAAACGCAGCACAACACGCTTGCCAAAGCGGTTAGCGCAAACAGGACTGTAATGATCGTCATCCAATTGCGCATACGATGGTAGTTCTCTTTTTCAGATGCCAGCTGATACTGTATTTTCTTAAAACGTTCCTTATATTCAATAGATCTCTTATCCGATTCGGCTATCAGCGTTTCATGATTTGGCACCGTCACCGCACACGGTTTCACGGGTTCCGGCTCCGCAGGTTTCTGATTATTCAATGTTTCATTAAGAACAGCGGATGGTTCCATCTCTTCCGGTTCTGCCTGAAGAGGCTCCGGTTCTGATGGCATCGGCAGAGGTTCGTTCGCTTCATGGAAATGAGTCGAAGGCTGAACCTGCGTCTCTTCCTGCTGTGTGCTTTCGATTGGAGCAGAGGCGACCTCTTCTCGTTCTTCAAAGAGAGACGTTGACTCTTCTGAATCTTCATCCTCTTCCTTATCGGATTCTTCTTCCTTCAGATCGAGATCTGCGAGCAATGCATCATTGGTTATCTCCGTCGTTTCGAACGCGGAGAAAGGTTGATTGATGGCATCCTTCATCTCCTTATCGGGAAGGAACGAGAACTTATAATGTTCCGGAATGACAAACCGTTCACCGGTATTCACATGCACGCTCTCCCGTTTCTCGGCAAGAAGGACTTTAAAAGTACCGATACCTTTTACCTTCACGATCTTATCTTCGGAAAGAGCATCGGACACAGCCAACACGAGATTTCTCAAAAAGGTCTCGATGGTCTCTTTGTCTTTGCCGGTCTCAGCGGCTATCTGAGCGGCAAGATCCTGTATATTCAGACGCTCATTCATGCTCCAGCCCTTTTAATCTGTTCTTGATGGTCGTACCGGGACGGAAAATGGGAACCAATTTGGGAGGAACCAGATAACGCTTTCCGTTGGAAGGATTCACCGAGATGCGCTCGTTCTTCTTCTTCACCTCGAACTGTCCGAAACCTTGAATGGCAACCGTATTGTTGTCTGTCAGGTTCTTGGTAATGACAGAGCCAAGAGTAGCCAGCGTACGTGACGTCTCGTCAGTTGACCACTTCATTTCATTGGCTAATAGCGTAACAAGTTCTTTGTTGTTCATAAGTTCTTCCCGTATTTATTTCATTCTACGACTTTCCCATATAGGTCGAAAGGCTGAGCACCTGTGACCTCTACATTATAGAACGTACCGCTGACAAGCGGCTTCGTTTTCGTGATCAGCATCTCCGGATCGACTTCCGGAGAATCATATTGCGTGCGGCCTACGAAGAAATCCTCTTCCTCTCGGTCGAGCATCACCTTCATCCGCTGGCCTATCTTCGATTCATTCACATCCAAGGAAATGCCCTCCTGAATCTGCATCAACTCATCGAGACGAGACTGTTTCACATCCTGAGGCACATCATCTTTGTAGTGTTTCCATGAATAGGTTCCCTCTTCATGACTATAGGCAAAAGCACCCATACGTTCGAAACGCGCCTTCTGAACAAACACTTTCAGTTGTTCGAAATCATCTTCCGTCTCTCCCGGAAAACCTGTGATTAACGTTGTGCGGATATGAATGCCTGGAACTTCAGAACGCATACGGTCAAGCAGTTCATACGTTTCGGCAGAAGTAATGTTGCGACGCATCTTCTTAAGCATGTTGTCACTGATGTGCTGAAGCGCGATGTCCATATACTTGCAGACATTATCGCGTTCACGCATCACACGCAGCAAATCCATAGGAAAATGGGCAGGATAACCGTAATGCAGCCGGATCCATTCCACACCTTTGATGTCGGAAAGACGTTCCACCAGTTCCGGTAATGCCGCACGATGGTACAAATCTTCACCATAATAGGTGAGATCCTGCGCGATTAGCTGCAGTTCCTTCACTCCGTGCTTCACCAGATGTCGGGTTTCTTCTTCAATCTCTTCCATCGGACGGGACTGATAACGGCCCGTACTAAGAGGAATGGAACAATAGGCGCAGGTGCGGTCGCAACCTTCGGCGATCTTCAGATAGGCATAATGTTTGGGCGTAGTGAGAAGACGTTCTGCTGCCAAATCCTGATAGTAAGACTTTCCGATATCGGAGAGCAGATTCTTCCAGTCGAACTTGCCATAGTAATGATCCACCTCGGGAATCTCCTTCAGCAAATCACTTTTGAAACGTTCGGAAAGACAACCCATCACGAACAGTTTGCCAATCTTTCCCTGCTTTTTCGCTTCGCCCAACTCGAGAATCATATTCACCGATTCCTCCTGAGCGTCGCCGATGAAACCGCACGTATTGACCACAACGATCTCACCATTGATCTTGTGAGGATCATGATCCACCGTGTAACCGTTGGCTTTGAATTGTCGCATCAGATGTTCGGAATCGACAAGATTCTTCGAACAGCCGAGCGTAATGATATCTACTTTGTTTCTTCGCATGCCCGGTGATTAATTGCCAAACAGTGAATCTACAAACTCCTTCTTGCGGAACAGCTGAAGGTCTTCGATGCCTTCGCCCAATCCGATGTATTTGACAGGAATGTGGAACTGATCCGAGATACCGATCACGACACCGCCTTTAGCCGTTCCGTCGAGTTTGGTCACGGCCAATGCGTTGACTTCCGTGGCTGCCGTAAACTGCTTGGCTTGTTCGAATGCGTTCTGTCCGGTAGAGCCATCTAGGACGAGAAGAATCTCATGAGGTGCATCGGGAACGACCTTCTTCATCACATTCTTGATTTTGGTAAGTTCGTTCATCAGATTGATTTTGTTGTGGAGACGTCCGGCCGTATCGATCAACACCACGTCTGCGCCGTTCGCTTTGGCAGAGTTCAAGGTATCGAAAGCCACGGATGCCGGATCGGCACCCATCTTCTGCTTGACAATGGGAACGCCCACGCGGTCGCTCCAAATCTCCAGCTGTTCGACAGCAGCGGCACGGAACGTATCGGCAGCACCCAGATAAACGTTTTTGCCGGCCTTCTTGAACTGATAGGCAAGTTTACCGATCGTTGTGGTCTTGCCCACTCCATTCACACCGACGACCATGATGACATAAGGCTTCTTTCCTTCGGGGACATCGAAGCTCGCCGTATCTTCGGTGTTGTTTTCAGTCAGCAGACTGGCAATCTCGTCACGGAGAATGCCGGTCAGTTCCTGCGTCGTTACGTACTTATCCTTTGCGACTCTTGCCTGAATCCTGTCAATAATCTTGAGCGTCGTTTCAACGCCCACATCAGAAGTGACCAAAACCTCTTCCAGATTGTCGAGAACATCGTCGTCAACCTTGCTTTTACCTGCTATGGCTCTGGTAATCCTTGAAAGAACGCTTTCCTTTGTCTTGGAAAGGCCTTTGTCAAGCGTCTCCTTCTTTTCTTTACCGAAAAAACTGAATAAACCCATATTTCTATTTCTAATTATTTCCTTTTATGACACAGCTAAGTTACACTTAATCAATGAAACAGCAATCAATCCATTCTATTTTTATAATCTTCGTAATCAAAAACACGCAACATCTCCAACGAGCCGTCGCTGTGAAGCATCGCTATGGATGGATGCGAAATGCCATTGAACATGTTTGTCTTAACCGTCGTATAATGTATCATATCTTCAAAAATCAACCGGTCGCCGATCTTCAGCGGCTGCATGAAGGTCCAGTCGCCCATGAAATCACCGCTCAGACAACTGTTGCCGCCGATGCGATAAGTGGGAAGGCCTTCGCGAGGTTCTATGGCACCTCTGATGGCGGGCTTGTAAGGCATCTCGAGACAGTCAGGCATGTGGCAGGTGAACGAAGCATCGATAATGGCCGTCTTGATGCCGTGATTTTCCACGATGTCAACAACGGTTGCGATCAGAAATCCCGTCTGCCAGGCAAAAGCACTGCCTGGCTCAAGGATGAGACGCAGATTGGGATGTTTCTGCTTGAAAGCCTGAAGCAGGCGAATCAGATGCTCGACATCGTAGTCCTCACGAGTCATCAGATGTCCGCCGCCCATGTTCAGCCATTTGATCTGCGGGAGGAAACGTCCGAAACGTTGTTCGACAGCTTCCAGCGTGCGTTCCAATTCATACGAAGTGGATTCGCAGAGCGTATGGAAATGGAGACCTTCAACACCTTCGGGAAGCCTGTCACCTAACAGATCCGACGTAATTCCCATGCGCGATCCGGGAGCACAAGGATTGTAAAGGGCTGTCTCCACTTTCGAATATTCCGGATTGATGCGGAGTCCACAAGATACGCCACCGCCGAAACGGCAGACGACCGGATAGAAATGTTCGAACTGCGAAAGGGAATTGAAGGTGATATGGCTGCTGTAATGCAGGATCTTCGGAAAGTCGTGCGCCGTATAAGCCGGCGAATAGGTATGAGCTTTGCTGCCGAACTCTTCGTAAGCCAGACGGGCCTCATTGACGGAGCTGGCCGTGGAACTGGAGATATATTCGCGGAAAATGGGAAAGGTCTTCCACAAAGCGAAGGCTTTGAAGGCAAGAATGATGTCCACATTGGCACGATCTTTCACATCCTTGATCAATGCGAGGTTTCGTCTCAGTAAACGCTCTTCCATTACATAACATGGCGATGGTATTTCCTTCAGTTCTGTCATCTCTTACAAATTTGCCGTAAAGATACTATTTATCGGACAAATTGACAAGATTACACACCTATTATCCTCGCCCTACATCGGCTGAAGTGCTTTCCAAGGGTTGTTTTGGGCTTCAACAAGTGTAGGAATACTTTTTACCCGGTTTTTTGGACTCCTACATCCGTCGAAATGCTTTTTACTGAGGAAATAGGACTTCTACGCTCGTCGGAATGCTTTTTACCCGGTTTTTTGGACTTCTACGTCCGTCGAAATGCTTTTTACCGAGGAAATAGGACTTCTACACTCGTCGGAATGCTTTTTACCCGGTTTTGAGGGCTTCTACATCCGTTTTACTGCCCGATGAAGCTTTCGAGGAGCTTCACTTTCGAAAGCGGTTCGATACGAACGCTCTTTGTGTCGGCGGGGAAAAGGACGGTCGTTCCCTGATGAACGGTCAGCTCATTACCTTTGTCGTCTGTGAATTTCACCTTACCATCCATACAGATATAGATAACGAACGAGTCGAGTGCGCTGAAATCACGTTCCAACGGCTTGTCGGCATCGATCAGATTGGTCGTGAAATAGGTGCAGTCAGCCAGATTGACAGGCTCGTTGTCTTTGGAAACGTAATGCGTACGACAGTCGGGATAATAGGTATAATCGATGGCATCCTTGGCCAGTTCCGTATGCAATTCACGTTCGTGGCCGGAAGCATCCTTTCGCTTGTAGTCGTAGATGCGATAGGTGATGTTGCTGGTCTGCTGAATCTCGGCGAGGAAGCAGCCTGAGCCGATGGCATGCACACGACCTGCGGGAAGGAAGAAGACATCACCGGGCTTCACTTCGTAACGTTTCAGAATCTCCATGAAGGTGTCGTCAGCCACACGTTTCACATATTCATCCGCATCGACAGGACGATTGAAACCGGAATAGAGCGCTGCGTCGCCATTGGTGTGAATGACGTACCACATTTCCGTCTTCCCGAAAGAGTTGTGGCGCTTCTTCGCCAGCTCGTCATTGGGATGCACCTGAATGGAAAGGTTGTCGCGCGCATCGATGAACTTCACGAGCAGCGGGAAACGATGTCCAAAACGTTCGCGGACCTTCGCTCCTACCAGCTGATCACCATACGTGTTAATCAGTTCGTCAAGCGACTTCCCCGCAAGCGGACCGTTGGCGACGATAGAGAAATTATCTTCCACGTGAGAAAGTTCCCAACTCTCGCCCACTCCGTTTTCGACAGGCGTAATGCCTTTGAACGGGCAGATATCAGAACCGCCCCAGATGATCTTCTTCAGAAGCGGGCGAAATGTCAATGGATATAATGTCATGAGATGTTTTTAGTCTATGAATTAAATGTTACTCTTTCTTGGTCTTCAGACTTCTCGCAGGCTTCTTACGCAGTACAAATGCGGAGCGTGCCGGCACATAAAGCTTGAGCCATTCCTTCTTTTCCTTCACATAAAGCGGATCGGGCACGGTGGAATGTTCCACCTTGTCATCGGAAAGTCCGAAACCTCCGTAACGAGGATCATCGGTGTCGAGAACCACTTCATACGTGCCTTTCGGAACGAGGAATCCATAATCGGTGAAAGATTTGGAAGGATTGAAGTTGAAAACGAATACAAGATCCTTACGCATATAGGCGAGAATCTGATCGCCGTCGTTGTCCCAGACCTTCTGAACAGGCCGTTTCTGGAAATCCTTCGCCTTGCCGATCAGTTCGATCATGGCACGGTCAAAATCACCGAGGAAATGATATTTCAGATTCATATCATCCACCAGCTGCCACTGACGACGGGCATATTTGTACGACCATCCGTTGCCTTCGCGAGGAAAATCGATCCATTCCGGATGTCCGAACTCATTGCCCATGAAGTTCAGATAACCGCCGTTGATGGTCGTTGCCGTGACGAGGCGAATCATCTTATGAAGCGCAATACCGCGTTCCACAACCAGATTGTTGTCGTTAACCATCATGTGCCAATACATGTCGGCATCAATCAGACGGAAGATGATGGTCTTGTCGCCCACCAACGCCTGATCATGACTCTCGGCATAACTAATGGTCTTCTCATCGGCACGACGATTGGTCGTTTCCCACCAGATCGATGAAGGATGCCAGTCTTCATCCTTCTTCTCCTTGATCGTCTTAATCCAGAAGTCCGGAATGTTCATGGCCATACGATAATCGAAACCATAACCGCCGTCAACGATTCGGGCAGCCAGTCCCGGCATTCCGCTCACCTCTTCGGCAATGGTAATGGCATCCGGATTGACTTCGTGTATCAGTTTGTTGGCCAAAGTCAGATAGCAGATTGCATCACCGTCCTGATGACCGTTATAGTAATCGTCATAATTGCAGAAAGCTTCGCCCAATCCGTGGCTGTAGTAAAGCATGGATGTGACGCCGTCGAAACGGAATCCGTCGAAGTGATATTCATCGAGCCAGAACTTGCAGTTGGAGAGCAGGAAATGCATCACGGAATTCTTGCCGTAATCGAAGCAGAGCGAATCCCAAGCCGGATGTTCGCGACGTTCACCCGAATGGAAATAAAGGTCATAACTTCCGTCGATACGTGCCAGACCTTCCACTTCGTTCTTCACAGCATGACTGTGAACGATATCCATGATGACGGCAATGCCGTTCTGATGGGCTTCGTCGATCAGCTGCTTCAACTCTTCAGGCGTTCCGAAACGCGAAGAGGCTGCGAAGAAACTGCTCACATGATAACCGAACGAACCGTAATAAGGATGTTCCTGAATGGCCATGATCTGAATGGCATTGTATCCGTCTTTAATGACACGCGGCAGCACCAGACGGCGGAATTCATCATACGTTCCCACCTTTTCTTCCGACGTAGCCATACCAATATGGCATTCATAGATCAGCAGCGGAGCCACATTGGGCTGAAAATGCTTAACCTTGAACGTATAGGATTTGGCAGGATTCCAGACTTGCGAAGAGAACACCTTCGTATTATCGTCCTGAACAACGCGGCGTGTCCAAGCCGGAATACGTTCGCCGGCACCGCCTTGCCATTCCACCCACATCTTATAAAGGTCTTCATGATGAAGCTGATCGGGACGAAGCAGAATCTCCCACGATCCGTCACCCATAGGATGAAGCCGGTAGTTCTCATCTTTTGTCCAGTTATTGAATGTACCAATCAGATAAATGGCCGTAGCGTTCGGTGCAAATTCCCTGAAAACCCATCCTTCGTTGGTCTTATGCAAACCGAAATAGAGATATCCCGAGGCGAACTGAGAAAGCGTCATCCGATTGTTGCCGGTAAGATCGCGTTCCTTCTCGATGTTATACAGATAACGCCCTTCGATAGCCGCTTCATAAGGAGCCAGCCACGGATCATTCTTAATCAAATTCAACGTTTGCTTCATGATTGTATCTTGTTAGATTGAACAAAAGGAAAGAGCAGGCACAGAAGTTCCTTCTCTTCGCGAACCAGCGCAAAGATAAATAAAAACAGCCTTTCGCGTATCAACTTCCTATGAAAAGATAAGACGAAAGCATGCAAAAGAAGAATAAAAAGGGGTTGCCCTTCATCTTAGACTTATCTTTCACAGATGCTGTCTAAAACTGGGCAACCCGCAATAAATTATTGAATCGATGGATGGACTTTGGTTAATCCATTTGAAACATTATTTGACAAACGATGCCTTTTTCAAATACATCGCACTCTTTTCGACGCCTTCAAACTGGACTTTATTTTCGGGATTACCTTCCAACTCGACGAAGTAATTCGTCATGCCGTTCTTGTATCCAGCCTTGAAGATATTGGCAAAGTTCAGCATTCCCGAATCTCCGATGATCCAACGGTCTTTGATGTGGAGCAGTTTGTAACGTTGAGAATACTTGTTGATCCATTCCACGGGATCTTGCTGAGCCATCATGGCCCAATATACATCCAACTCAAATACGACCTTGTCAGGATCTGTGTTCTTGAGGAAGAGTTCCTCGATGGAAGGTCCTTGCGGCTTCTCGAAAGGAGACTTTGGAATATCCTGCACGCCATCTTTTGAGATGGTCTTGAACTCATTGCTGTGGTTATGATATCCCCACGTGATTCCCGCCTGTTTGGTTATTTCACCGGCACGATTGAAGATCTCAGCCACACGCTTCGCATCGTCTTCGCTCTGAATACGCGGCAGACTCGGCTGTACCATGTATTTCACATTCATATTGAAATGCACATCGGTCGCTTTCTTCCAGAACTCGTCAAACTTCGGCATGTTCTCTGCGGTGTATTCCTGAATGGAAGGCGAAAGATGTGAGCTCGTTATAAGCAAGCCTGCATCCTCTGCCATCTGATAATAGTCCTTTGCAGCGATGAATGTCGTATTAGTACGCGAATAATCACCGAACTTTCCTGAATCTCCTCGATAACCGAAGATTTCCAATTCAGTGTAACCCATTTTAGCCAACCGTTTCAAACCGTTCGGCATGTCCTTGAGAAGTTCCTGCCCTAAAGAATAGGTCTGCAGGCCCATCTGCTTCTTACCTTCTGTGCTCATCACTGAAGGCACTTCGCTTCCACTAAAATAGGAATGATTGGAAGCCATTGCTTTCTCTCCGGCTAATCCGCCTAATGTCAAAAGAGAGAAATTCTTCAAAAAAGTTCTTCTGTTACTCATGGTCTTAAAGAATTAATAAGTTAGTTTATGTTTTGACTACACTGACAAATATATAACAAAAATTCTTCAATAAGTATCTGATTTCCCAATATTTCCTATTTCTTGATGTTTGTCAAAAAGTGGCTGATTCTTAGCTATTAACTCATTTTTTGATGTGCATCAACAAAACCTAAATAGGGAGAATAAAAAGGGCTGTCCTTCGTCTTAGACTCATCTTTCACAGATGCAGCCGAAAACTGGACAACCCTCAATACATTATTATTTTAATCTATGAATGGAATTTGGTTAATTCATCTGAAACATTATTTGACAAACGATGCCTTTTTGAGATACATCGCACTTTGTTCAACACCTTCAAACTGGCTTCTATTATCAGGATCACCTTCCAGTTCAACGAAGTAGTTCGTCATGCCGTTCTGATAACCGGCTTTGAAGATATTAGCAAAGTTCAGCATTCCCGAATCACCAATGATCCAACGGTCTTTGATGTGGAGCAGCTTAAACCTCTTGGGATATTTCTGAATCCACTCAACAGGATCCTGCTGAGCCATCATAGCCCAATAAACATCCAATTCAAAAGATACTTTTTCAGGATCCGTATTCTTCAACAACAATTCCTCGATGAAAGGTCCTTGCGGCTTCTCGAAAGGAGACTTGGGAATATCCTGCACACCGTCTTTTGAGATGGTCTTGAATTCGTTGCTATGGTTATGATAGCCGAAAGTAATATTGGCCTCTTTGGTGATCTCACCGGCGCGATTGAAAATATCAGCCACACGCTTAGCATCGTCTTCGCTCTGAATACGGGGCAGACTCGGCTGCACCATATATTTTGCATTTAACTTGAAATGGACATCCGTTGCCTTCTTCCAAAACTCTTCGAACTTCGGCATATTCTCCTTTGTATAATCCTGGATCATCGGAGTAAGATGCGAACTTGTGATGACGAGTCCTGCATTATCTGCCATGTCAAAATAATTCTGAGGATCAATAAACGTAGTGTTGGTACGTGAATAATCGCCGAATTTACCGGAGTCTTCCTTATATCCGAAAATCTCCAACTCTGTGTAGCCCATCTTTGCCAGACGTTTCAATCCGTTCGGCATATCCTTCAGTAGTTCCTGTCCCAGTGAATAGGTCTGCAAGCCCATCTGTTTCTTGCCTTCCGTATTCATCACTGAAGGAATCTCGCTTCCCATAAATGAGGGCTGATTGGAAGCGAATGCTCTCTCTCCTACGAATCCACTCAACGAGATGAGGGAAAGATTTTTTAAAAAAGTTCTTCTATTACTCATGATCTTAAAGAATTAATTGGTTTGTGTATTTTCGTTTACGAAGCAAATGTAGGTTGATTCATTGTCTATCTCTTGTCGGATTTTTTTCATTTATTGCCCGATATTTGCAACTTTCAAAGACAAACAGGCAACATCTACGGCCATATTTATTGCTAATGGCCTCCCATTCAGTATTTGCATTTGCCACTCCACTCGGTAAAATCAACACGAATGATTTCAACTCTATGTAGAGATTTCTCTGCATATTTCATTCCAGCAACCTTAAACTCAGACGAAAATTTATCTACCAGCAGACTCAAGGCACGCAGCTTTTCTTCGTCGCCAAGTTGGAAATGTGCCGTTCCTTTAAAAATAACACTCTCTCGCTCTGTCGTAAATTTAAATGGGATAACACGCGTGTGCCCGATAATACAAAAGGACACATCGGAGCTCTTTTCTATGCAACGCAGTTTCCGTCCCTCTACTGCACAGTGTATAAAGATGCTGTCTTTCCCATCCCAAACATAGTTCACAGGAACACCATAAGGTGTCTTCGTTTCTGCATCGTACATGGAAAGAACGCCGTAGTCTCCATTTTTCAGCTCTCCATTGCACGGGATTCATCCATAATTCTATCTTGCCGACGAACGGTTTCATTGACATTTTTCATATGGTTATCTCTATCAGATTATCTTCCTTGTCTTTCACACAGCTCTCATAGCAGCCATCGCCCGTCGTTCGTGGACCGCTGACAACACAATATCCATCTTTACGAAGTGTCTCCGTCAGAGAATCGACCTTCTCTTTAGATCCGACACTGAAAGCAATATGTATGAATCCACATTGAAGCGGATTCTTCACTGAAGGACAAAGGTCAGGACGCGTCATCAGTTCCAGACGAGAACCACCGTCGAACGTAAGGAAATAGGTTCGAAGTCCTGTCTTCGGATTGTGATACATTTCGTTTGAAACGGCTCCAAAATAACGGACAAAGAAATCTTTCGACTGTTCGATATCCTTTACATAAATGGCTGCATGCTCTATTCTCATATTTCTATTTTATAATAACCAATTACTACCCAAGTGAATTATTTTGCAAATGTAAGCCCCTTATAAACACTTCGCAATACTTACAAATAACCATTTTGCAGTTATGGAGATCAACAAGGAACTAAATAATGAATTTATAATGGATGCACAAGTAAAGAACGAAAAGGATCTGCTTCATATTTCAGACAGCAGATCCTTTCAATGACTTGGATTCCTTTATATCTTATTTTCCGTAATCAATCCAAACCTTCATTTTACCAGCTTCGCGATTATCCCATGCATAATAGGGAATGAAGTTGATCGTCTCGGCTCCAGTGACGGCTTTGATCGTCTCTACGCCGTCGAGCAGTGAAGCATTGAAGACGCTGGTGAATTTCGTTGCAGGAGAAAGAATCATGGAATCAAAGGCCGACTTGTTGTCCGTCTCTTCCATGCAATAAACCAACGGGCCACGCTGAATGGCACGTTTCCCAAGATCCTGCTTTACATGTGGATCGGCAGCAACTACTTCAACCGGCATATTCAGATTCAGTTCGATGACATCTCCGGATTTCCAGTGATTCTTCAACACGGCGTAACCCTTCTCAATGGAAGGCTTTACTGATTTGCCATTGACTTTAAACTGATAACTCTTGCACCATCCGGGAATGCGCATGCGAAGCTCTTTCATCGTAGGCAGGACA
The DNA here is from genome assembly GCA_964542435.1 of uncultured Parabacteroides sp. Taxonomy (GTDB): domain Bacteria; phylum Bacteroidota; class Bacteroidia; order Bacteroidales; family Tannerellaceae; genus CAZIVE01. The sequence goes on along the minus strand of CAZIVE010000004.1, from coordinate 11,903 downwards.
TTGTCCAAAGAAAGCTTTACATTGCCGTTCCATGGATAACCTGTCTCCATGCTGACGTTCATCTTTGCACTTCCTGCCGGGATCTCCGTCTTGTTGCCGATATAGAGATTCACCCAAAGGGCATTGGACGAAGTACCGTAGATATAGTTTCCGATCGACGGAAGGAAACGGGATATCTGACTGGGACAGCAGGCGCAACCATACCAGGCTTCGCGATGATGATCGCCTTTTGACTCCAGCGGATTAACATAGAAGAACCGATCACCCGCAAGGGAAATGCCGGCCAAAGCTCCGTTATACATCGAACGCTCCAACACGTCCACATATTTTGCGTCACCCGTCATTTCGTTCATACGCTGGTTCCATAATACCATTCCGACCGAAGCACAAGTCTCGCAATAGGCTTCGAGATTCGGCAGATCATAATCTACCGTGAAGCCTTCGTTGTCGCCCGAGGAGCCGATACCGCCGGTGATATACATATTGCGATAGACCACATCGTCCCACAATTTGTCGAGTGCTTTGGTGTAACCTTCATCCTTTTTCAGCACAGCCACATCCGACATTCCGCAATAGAGATACATGCTGCGAACGGCGTGACCGGAGATGCTATTAAGTTGTTTGACCGGAATCGAATCCTGATAATAGGCACTCGTGAAGCCGGGAATATAGCCCATCTTGCCGTAACCATGGCCTCTTTCATTGAGCAGCCAATCGGCAAAGTCAAGGTATTTCTGATTGTTCGTAACGCCATAAAGTTTGACTAGTGCCAGTTCGATCTCCTCATGTCCCGGTACCCAATGGCGTTTGCCCGGTCCGAACGTATTCATCATGTGATCAGCCATGCGGATGCAGACATCGAGCAACTTCCGTTTGCCCGTTGCCTTGTAATAGGCCACGCCTGCTTCGATCATGTGGCCGGCGCAATACATCTCATGTTTTCCCATGTCGGTCCAGCGCTGATCAAGTCCGGTAAGCGTAAAATAGGTATTGATATAGCCGTCCGGCTGCTGCGCTGCGGCAAACTTGTCGATCCATTCGTCGGCCTTCTTTTCGAGGGCTGCATCTGGATGGTTGACGAGGCTGTAGGCAATTCCTTCCAAAGCTTTGTAGACATCGGAATCGTCGAAATAGATGCCGGAATGTTTTCCCTCATGTTTGGCAGCATTCTCGAAGTTGCGCATGCGACCGGTCTTGTTCTCGATCTGGTCGATGCATACGGGAAGTGTTGCCGTGGTATGACGGTCAAGCCGTGGCGACCAGAAGCTGTCGTGGATCTTGACATGAGAAAAATCCACCTGCTCTATTTTTCTGACAGGAGCTGTCGTCTGCGATTGCAACGGCATAAAACTACAAGCAGTCATAGCTGCTGCTGTAATGAATACGATTTGTTTCATCTTTCCTGAGTAATAATAAGGTTAACGATGCGAGAATCCTTCACTCGCCTCTCTTGACCACGAATATCGGAATAATTTGGTAAAAATGGGAATAAATTTATTGCTGTGCTATAAAAATATAAGTCAATCGTTAGAAATATGTACGAATAAGCTTCCCGCAAAATTGAAACGAGGGGAAATACATTGTAGAAAGCTTTCCGCTAAGTTAAAACGAGGAAAATACATTGTAGAAAAGCTTCCCGCCGAGCTAAAACAGGGAAAAAACATTGCAGATAGCTTCCCGCTGAGCTGAAACAAGGAAAAAACATTGCAGATAGCTTCCCGCTGAGCTGAAACAAGGAAAATACATTGTAGATAGCTTCCCGCTGAGCTGAAACAAGGAAAATACATTGTAGATAGCATTACCACTTTCACCAATGCAGTGGCCTTTTTTAAATCTAAAAAGGCTGTTTCACCCTCACGGCTACGATTATCAGAACTGGAAATAGATAAACGGTTGTACGCCGGCACTCTTAAACTGTACCACAACTAAAATAGCTGCAGCAAGCATGAGGGCCTGTACGACGAGCGGACTGCGCTGTACCGTCTGCTGCATGAAATTAACCACACTGCGCGGCATGAAATGCATCACATAACCCAGAATCATCAGAGAGAAGACCATGCTGTATCCGGTGACGAACTGCGTGAAGATCTCAGGATGGAAATCGGTGAAGATCTGTTGCAGGATGCGACCTACCGTCGTCATATCGGGAGAACGGAACAGAATCCAACCGAAGCAGACCAAATGGAAAGTGAAGATCACGCCGAGCACTCTGCGCCACGGTTTCATCTCCTCTCCGACTTTCATCCAGCCGAAATGGAGCATAAAAAACTTATGGATCGCAAGCGAAACGCCGTGAAGCATTCCCCAAAGAATGAATCGGACGGCTGCACCGTGCCACAATCCGCCGATGAACATCGTGATCAGAAGATTCAGATACATGCGGATCCGACCTTTGCGGTTTCCTCCGAGCGATATATAGATGTAATCCTTCAACCATGAAGACAGGGAAATGTGCCAACGACGCCAGAACTCGGTTATAGTTGCACTCTGATAAGGCGAATCGAAGTTGATGTTGAAACGGAAGCCGAGCAGCAATGCGATGCCAATCGCCATGTCAGAATAACCGCTGAAGTCGCAATAGATCTGCAACGTATAACCATAGACGCCAAAGAGATTTTCAAGTCCCGAATAGAGCAGCGGCTGATCGAAAACACGATCCACGAAGTTCAGACTGATATAATCGCTGATGACAGCCTTCTTGAACAATCCGCAGATGATCAGGAACAGTCCTTCGCCCATCTCTGCCCGCGTGACGATCGGATTGCGATAGATCTGCGGTATGAAATCACGTGCACGGACGATAGGGCCGGCAACAAGTTGCGGGAAGAATGAGACATAAAAGACGTAGTCGATCCAGCGATGTAGTGGTTTGATGCGGTCTCGATAAAGGTCGATAATATAACTTATGCTCTGGAACGTGAAGAAAGAGATGCCCACCGGCAGGAAAATATCCCAATGCTTGAACGACATCCAAAGCATAGTGTTGTTGCCCCATTGAAAACCGAGTTCGTTGATGGCTCCGACGATGATATCGCCGAGGAAATTAAAATACTTGAAATAGGACAACATCCCGAGATTGACCAGCAAACTGAGCGTCACCCAAAGTTTCTTGTACAGCTTCGACTCGGTCTTGCTCATCATGAGTCCGATGCAAAAGTCCGAAGTGGCCGTGACCAACAGCAGGACAAAATAGAGTCCGCTGCTTTTGTAATAGAAATAGAGAGAGAAAGCTGTTACGTAAATGATGCGCGCCAGCGTATTCTTCCTCAATAATATATAAATGACAAAAAAGCCAATAAAGAGAAAGAAGAACAGCCCGCTGCTAAAGAGCATCGGAGCATCTTTATGATAAAGAAGCAAGTCTCCTAATTTGCCGAGATCAATGTTGTCTGTTAGCATGGCTGTCAAGTGTAGAATTGTAGGAATGGAGCAGCGCACGCACCAGCAGTGTGGCCTGTTCGTAATAGCCTTTCGAATTGTAATGAACGCGATCGCGTGAAAGCAGTCCTGCCTTCAACCAATCAGGAACCGCATCTGCACCTCCCGAAACGCCAAAGAGGTCGAAGCAAGAGATATTTTCCCGATGAGCCACACTGATGATCGATGCTTCAGCGACTTCAGTGTAATTGTTCACTCTGTAAGAAAGCCTTGAACTCGTTACCGTACGACGACGGCGTCCCTTCTTTCTTCTGACTCGTGTGACGACACGTGTACGAGAACGAAGAAAAGAACCTGGAGGCGTCTCCAGCAAGATTGCCGCAGAAGGAATATTCTTCTTGATCAAATGTACCATTTCCGAAACCTGATCTTCGAAGGTATCCGAATCGAAACGCCCGAAGGAATCGTTCGTTCCCAGTGAAATAATAATCAATGCAGGATGCAACAACGAAAGCTGACGGACATATTCATCATCGTTATAACTGGAATATCTTGCCCCGTTCACACCGATCATGTGATAAAGGATGCCGGGATTGCCGTTCATCACATTAAAGCCGTAATAGGTGCTCGAACTACAATCATCAGAAGAACTTTCCAGATGCAACGTCATCGATGGAGACGCCAGATAGAACGTGTCTGCGCGCAATCCCGGAACATTATCCTTGATGGACGGTCTGTATTTGACGGCTACGTCATTGTTATCAGCCGGCATCATCGGACTAGAATCATAATCTCTGTAAACGACCAAACGGTTGAATCCATATTCCTCGCCATAACGCTCTGAGATGCTGACATTAAATTTGATGGGTGAAGACGTTGTCTTGATGCCTAAACCGCCAATACCAATTTCTGTCTTCGGATGTGCCTGGATGCATTTACCGGAAGTCCAGCTCTTGAGATTTGAGATGATAGAATAATCATCGGGCGCATTGGTACGCGCAAGACGATAAGGCGTAAGCCAGCCGCGACCAGCATTGCCGAATGTGGATTGCAGCAGTCTCATGGCTTTGCCTGTGAGATATCCGGCCTGCAGATGCGAATCTCCGAGATGCACGATATTAATCACCGTATCTTTTCCTGAACGCAGCGAACGAAGTTCACCCAAGAACTTGTGCATGTTCGTATCCTTCGGGGAAATCATCAGCGTATCCGCATTGAGATTGGCCAGTTCATATTCGGGAAGCGGAAGATCAACGGGCATAGGCTGACGCGTTGTCGAACGAACCGCGTTGCTGTGTTCGCCCGACAAAAACAGAGGCCAGCTTAATAAGGCTAATCCTGCAATCAGTTTACTAATTCCCCATTTTATCCGCTTCATCATAAAAATTCTTTTCTTCCATCAAGGCCCTGAAGAGTGAAGTTGCTATTTCCTTTCCTCCTCTGAAGCCCAAGTGCGTATAATCCTTACTTGCCCAATTGAGATTGACATAACGAACCATACTGTTCGTTCCACCCATCGCACCGAATACATTCCAGAAAGGCAAGCCCATAGTTTGTGCCAGATTACGCTGAGCACGCAGCAAAGCGACTACGGCCGGCATAGTTTCAAATGTTCCTTCATTCATTCTGCTACGGTCTGAAACGCCGAGAAGCAGCACATCTGCTTTCGGGAAACAGACACGGACCTGATTAATGGCCTTCATCATCTTCTCAGCATACCATCCATAATGCATCAGACTATCGCTCGTCACATTCAGACCATATTGAAGAATAATCAAATCATAAGGACGAATACGATTGAGAGCCTGGCAATCTTTTGTATTCAAACGCTGCAAGATAATTCCTGAATTACCGCGAAGTGAATAATTATCCACAACCACACCTTTATCTGCATCCATGGCTACACCCAAAGCTCTGAATCCGGTTGTATTGATCAACTTGAAAAAGGCTGAAGAGTAATTGCCTCTCTTCTCGATCTGCGTCACCTCCGTTGTAGGAGGAAGAACTTCCGTCAATGTATCCTTCGAACCGTTCAGAGTCATACGAAGCTCTGTAGCTGTATTTCTCTCATAAATAAACTTCATAAGCGGAGCTCGCCTCAGTTCCGGATAACGGTTGCCGCCTCTCGTTGTGACCGTGGCAACAGGACTTGTCGCATCGAAAAGCATGCCACTCAATGTATATGCATGACCACGATCACGCAGCATAGACCAGGCTTTCCATCCGCTTCCTGTCTGACTTACCGTAGGCCGGAACTGACTGGAAATCGACGTAATCGGCACAAAGCCGACACCGCAACCACCAAACTTATCCTGCATATAATGACGGAAATCCGAAACCAGGATATCTCCTTCAATGAACGAATCACCGAGATACGCCACATAAACGGGACGGTTCAAGGTTTCTCGGTTTTTGAGTGCCTCGAAGAATCGCCTCAAACCGGTATGTCCGGCAGAAAAGTCTTCGATACGAACGAAATTGGAGTCGGCGGACTGATTCGCCATCAGTTCCTTATACAAAGAGTCACGTAAAGCCAGGGAAGCAGAGTCGATTCCCTGAGAGCGAATCAGCGAATCACGCAGGGCGACAGAATCCACCTTCAATGTATCACCAGCAATCAGATTGGAGTTGATCGAATCCAGAGCACTGACTTTGTTACGGAGATCAGAAATGAGATCCACCCGCTTCAGTTTGATACCAAGGAATTTTGCTGGAATGAAATAGAGCCCGATGCATACTGCCAAAGTAAGCAGGAGCAAATACATAACCCGCATCAATCCGTTGTCGTCCTTCATTTTTACTTTTTCCTACTCTTTTTTGGAGCTGCAAAGTTACATATTTCCTTTCCAAGAATATTCTGATGTGTCGAATTTTCTATTCAAAGAACGCATCCCTCTTTATTTTCCTTTCATCTACAAGCCTTCTTTTTTCTAATCTGTACGGAAGGAGAGAACCGTAACGGAACACGGAGGAAATGTATAAAGCATCGCACGGGCAATTGGGAACGAATAGTCTTTGGCTACCGGTATGATCTTACGGGGAGTTTCGAATGAATTGACATCATCCGGATTTCCTGCCACCTGAAGCACTCTGGCTCGATTCCCCACACTGACACCCGAAAAGTTCAGTCGGGTAATCTCATTATGAAGCGTGGTGTTGACTACTTTAAGCACCAAAAGATGGTTCACACGATCAATGGTGGCGACCGAAACAATGGACGGCTTGACGGGAAGCTTGCACGTAAACAGTGCCTTTCCGTCTATATATAAGGTGACATTGTCGTTGTACGTAACAGCACGAACCGCATAACGTCTATGGCTGACAAATGTGAAAGGCACGCTTTGCAATCTGTCGCGGACGCCTCCCGACTGCTGTTCAAGCGTACAAACATCCGTACCGATTGTGACAGCTATATAATTACTGGACTCTCCTTTTTTGCCATTGTCACGAAGACGAATCTGAAAGGCGTCGCTGCCTTTGGTTCGTGAAACGACAGCCTTGAGATCACAGTTAAACATCGTGGAGTCGCCGAAGAGGATGTGATTCCATTGGTTGGATTGAGCGAAAAGACTGTTGCCGTCACGATTCCATCCGCCACTCACAATCTGAATGTTTCCTATAGAATGATTATTGATAGAGACATTGTTGAAATCAAAAGCGTTATCGAACATATAGAATCCGTTCCGTCCGTAAGTAACTGCAGGACGTTCATAGGTCTTCACGGTCGTATGAAGCACCTCTTTTCCTCTGTTTGCGGAAAATATCTTATAGATGTAATACATCGGCGTTCCGTAAGCTCTGTGATTATCGAAAAGGATCATCGGCGAACGCTGGATCTTGTAATTCACATTACCCAAGACAGGAGAATAGGCAATACGCTTGACAACTTCCGGCGTGCTTTCTGCACCGCAAAGGAAGCAGGCGCATTCGACGGCAGCCCGAAGTGTAGCGCCATAAGCATTGTCAGCCGCACCGAACTCACCGATTATCATCGATGGCATTCTTCGCTGACGACGTTCACGTGCGAAACGGTCGTTATTGGCGACAAAGAAATCGCCATTGGAATAATAATGTGAATCGGTCAGATCCGATTTTTCTATCTGCTGAAGCTGTGAACTACTGATCAGTTTGAGCGTGGGGAAACGCGATTTGAGAGAATCGCGAAGCACCGTGTAACGACGAAGATATTCATAGCCGTAATTCTCACTTCCCAATTCCAGATAGCGCAGTTCAAAAGGAGCCGGATGGCCATGTTTAGAACGAAGCGCTCCAGCAATTGTAGTCACAGGCGCATTGGCGTAATAGATGGCTGAGATTGCCTTAGCAGCAATCTGATCCATCGCTGTGATATCTTCATAACGCGGACGTCTGTTCTGATTGGTCACGCCACTGTTGATGACATAGATAGGATCGGCATGCAAATCTTCACATATACGAAGGTATTCGAGGAAACCAACGCCATTGGTCGTTCCATACGACCAAATGTTCCAAAAGCTGCTTCGATTCGAGATGTCTCCTATTGTCTCATCATAAATAGGATAGGTGCCAGCTGTATATCCTTCAGCGAAGGCGCCGCCAGGGAAACGGATAAACTGTGGCGAGAGCGCAGCGATCATATTCATCAGATCAGGACGTAAGCCATTGCTTTCCCCGCGCCAGGTCTCTTCCGGAAAGAGCGAAACCACATCCAGCCAGAAATGGATGGTGGTGTCTGAAGTAAAAGAGAGCACGGCTTTGTCTGTCGTTGCCGTGGCAGTAAATTCATGTCGATAGTGATGCCAGATATTAATGGGAGAAATATGCATTGCATCGCTAAGAAGCTCTTTACCTGTGGAGTCGGTCAATGCCACATCCAACTGTTTCGGTTGATAGGCAATGTTAGACTTAGCATAAAACGAAAGTACATATCTCTTGCCTGAAACGATGGGAATACCTTTATAACCTGTTGCCTGAACACCGGCTTTGCCTGTGACAGCAGATCCAACAGCCGTAACTGCCAGCGAACGCGTGCTTTTCTCACTCACCGGATCCTTCGTATCATAACCGGTGACCGTATTTCTATACAATCTCCAGCCGGGAATCGAATCCTGAGGCATGAAAGAAATAGCATATCCATTCGGAGTCAACAGCTGGTTTGTCATGGGAAGATAGGGACAGTTCAACGGAGGCACACCATCCTCAAAACCTCTGTTCTGAATCAGTTCCGCATAGATACCACCATCAATGGAATGATTGATTTCCTCCAAGGTAAGACCGTAAAGTCCATTACTTGCAGCACGAGTCAGACCGTTCGCATCCACCGTAATGACAGATGTAGCCGGAAGATCAGGCCGACAAGCAGCCAAGATCAACGACATCGATGCTATAAATAAGATGTAAGGAAGTTTCCTCAAGACCATTCCACTATTTCTTTTCCGTGTGCAAAGATAGTGCAAGTCGAGGGCAGAATAAAATGAATCCATTCATTTTTTATGCCGAGACGAAGCCTATCTTCGATGCGACAGCATCAAAGTAGTGCAAGTCGAGGGAAATACAAAAAGTCACTTTCGTATTTCCGAGACGCAACCTATCTTCGATGCGTCAGCATCAAAGTAGTGCAAGCTGTTCAGAGAATCGTTGATGTTTTTCATAGGAAAGGAAAAGAGGTAGATTGTTTTGTTTTTGTGATAAAGAACATAGAAAATAAATGGTTGTGCTGAAATAGAAAAGATAAATATATGTTATATTTGTGCCCGATGTGGTGCTAAAGACTGACCCGAGAAACAGACAATGAATCCAACGATTAATAAAAAAATCCTATTAGTTGATGACACTCCTGAAATAGACAAAATAGTAGCTCTGTACCTTCATGATTACGACTTGGTCTATTTTAGGAATCCTATTGAAGCCTTGCAATGGCTCCATGAAGGGAATTTTCCTGATATCATCGTCACAGACTTACGAATGCCGGAGATGTCGGGTGAAGAGTTTCTCCAAACTCTCAAATCAAACGATTCATGGAAAAATATACCCACATTGATCCTATCGAGTGTCGAGAATGACGAGATACGCGGCAGAGTAAAACGGGAAGGGGCTATAGATTTCATTCAAAAGCCATTTAATCCGGAAGATCTCCGCTCATACATCAGAAGATTGATACGAAATTCCTGATTATCCCTCACCTTTAGATCTGAATATTTATATCAAACAATAATTAAAATGAGAAAAATGATTATCATTGCAGGACTGGCAGCTGCGCTCGTAGGTTCCGTAAATGCTCAGGACTTAACTAGCCCCAAGGACAATCCGCTGCTCGCTCCTTCATTCGGGACACCTTTCGAGGTTCCTCCTTTTGAGAAAATAAAAGTGACAGACTATTTGCCCGCTTTCATCTTAGCTATGCAACAGGATTCAGCGGATGTGGCTGCAATCTGCAACAACACGGCCGAGCCGACTTTCGAGAACACCATCGTGGCACTCGACCAAAGCGGCGACCTGCTTCGCAAAGTGGGATCCATCTTCGGCGCTCAGAGTTCGGCCAACACCAACGAGGAAATGCAGGAAGTGGGACGAAAACTCTCACCACTCCGCTCCAAGCATTATGACGACATCAATCTGAACCCGACACTATTTACCCGCATCAAAACGGTTTATGACAAACGGGCTTCGCTGAACCTTAACAAGGAACAGGCCAAGCTGCTTGAAGAGACTTACAAAAGCTTCGTCCGCAGCGGTGCCAATCTACCTGCAGACAAACAGGCTCGTCTGCGCGAACTCAACAGCCAGATTTCTATGCTTCAGCTCACCTTCTCGCAGAATATGCTGAAGGAGACGAACGTTTTCAAACTAGTCATCGACAATAAGGAAGATCTTGCTGGTCTGCCTGAAGACCTTGTCGCCAACGCAGCTATCACAGCCAAGCAGAATAAACTGGACGGCAAATGGGTTTTCACGCTGAAAAACCCGAGCATCATGCCATTCCTGCAGTATTCCGCCAAACGTGATCTGAGAAAGAAGATCCTGGAGGCTTATCTAATGCGCGGCAACAATGGAAATGCCAACGATAATAAAGAGGTTGTCCTCAAACTGATTCAAGCCCGCCTCGAGAAAGCCAAACTGATGGGATATCCTACGTATGCAGCGTATGCTCTCGACGATCGTATGGCAAAAACGGCTGACAATGTCTATCAGCTGCTCGACGAGGTTTGGAAGCCCGCCGTTGCCAAAGCTCAAGAAGAATTGGCCGACATTAATGCCGAAATCAAGAAAGAGGGAGGAAACTTCGAAGCCGAAGCTTGGGATTGGCGCTACTATGCGGACAAAGCCAAACAGTCGAAGTTCAGTCTCAACGAGAATGAGGTGCGTCCTTATCTCGAACTGGACAAAGTGCGCGAAGGCGTTTTCTATGTAGCCAACAAACTGTACGGCATCACCTTCACTCCGATCAAAAACATTCCGCTGCCTCATCCTGATGCGCTTGCTTTCGAATGCAAGGACAAAGACGGTTCACATCTGGGCGTACTCTATATGGACCATTTCCCACGTGCCGGAAAGAACGGCGGTGCCTGGTGCGGAACCTATCGCAGCATGACATACAAAGACGGCAAGAAAGTCGCTCCCGTTGTTACCATCGTCACCAACTTCACTCCGCCGGCTCCCGGACAGCCTGCATTGCTGAGCGTGGACGAAGCTACGACGCTCTTCCATGAATTTGGTCATGCTTTGCACAATCTGTTCAAGGATGTACATTATTATGGTGTTAGCGGAGTGCCTCGTGATTTCGTGGAACTGCCGTCACAGATTGATGAACATTGGGCTTTCGAACCTGAAGTGCTGAAAGTCTACGCTCGCAATTACAAAACCGGAGAAGTCATTCCCGCTTCATTGATTGAAAAACTCGACAAGAGTGGAAAATATGGACAGGGTTTTGCGACGGTTGAATATGTAGCCGCTTCCTATCTCGACATGGATTATCATGTACTGACCGATATTCCCGACAATCTTGACATCAACAAGTTCGAAGCAGAGACATTGGCCAAACGAGGCATTCTCAGTCAGATTCCGCCTCGTTATCGCACCACTTACTTCTCTCACACCATGGGCGGCGGCTACACAGCCGGCTATTATTCCTACATGTGGGCTGAAGTGCTTGACGCCGATGCTTATGAAGCTTACAAGGAAACAGGCGACATCTTCAACCAGGAAGTTGCCGGAAAGTTCCGCAAATATATTCTGACTCCCGGCGGCATTGATGACGCTATGGATATGTACATCAACTTCCGCGGACGCAAACCCGACACGAAGCCGCTTCTTCGCAATCGCGGATTGATTCAATAGCTCATTCTTTCAGAATTTTATAATAGGAAACGTTCCTTCCTACCTCATTCGGTGGAAAGGAACGCTTCTTTTTTACGGCTACACAGACATTCCTGTCTTTAGCACTTTATCCCAAATCGGTCATTGCATTTCACCGTATGAAACGACTGCAATGACTTCAAAAAGTCATTGCAATTTTGCAGGAAGCTAAATACGGTGTAAAATTCTCA
>CAZIVE010000003.1:23023-53739 GCA_964542435.1 uncultured Parabacteroides sp. | reverse complement strand
GAGCTCGATTCCACATCTGTTCGCCGCTTGAACGACAAGCTGGACTATCTGCAAGATCTGTATCAGAAAAATACGTGGGGTGCTTTCATCGACACAACGGTTGTATTGAACGGGCATTCTTACGAAAAAGATAATGAGTTCACGACGTTCGACTGCGACGAACCAACTGCCATTCCGGAAGGTTTTCAGAAGGCGACCTACGTCACAGAGAATGTACTCGTGAAGACAAGCGATGTCAGAGGCGACACGATTCCACTGAAAGTCACCTACACAATAAACGAAAAGAAGGTGGCGACGGTCTTCCCTGTTTCCATACAGAAGATGAAAGAGCTGAATCATTCAGCGATGCACAACAAGACGTGGATGCTCCGCAATGAAGAGGCTTGTCTTTATGTCCGCAATTTCACCTGTTCGAAGCAGGACAGCGACCGAATCTCGATGTCCGTCAATGGCATCCTGTTCTTGAAATAATCAGGCTTTCTCAGCCAGCCAGGCATCGATAAGTCTGCGCGCCATACTCATCTTGCCAGGAATCTCAGGAAGTTCGTCACGAGAGAAAAAGTCCGCATCGGAAAGTTCCTCCTCCTGCAGTTTGATACTGCCGGAAACATAATCAGCCGTGAAGCCTACCATCAATCCGCTGGGATAAGGCCACGGCTGATTGTCGAAGTAGCGAACATTGGCGATGGTCAATCCCGTTTCCTCCATCACCTCGCGATGAACGCATTCCTCGAGCGTCTCTCCCACTTCGAGAAATCCGGCGACAAGCCCTTTGAAATTATGGCGGAAGTTCTTGGCATGAACAAGCAGGATTTTATCTCCATTATGAATCAGAACAATGATGGCAGTAGCGATGGTTGGATAGAGTTCGAAGCCGCAATGAGGACATTTCTTTGTAATAGGCGTTGTCTGCGTCATCGCCGTTCCGCAAGCCGGACAAAAATGGCTGTGCGCATCCCAATAAAGCAGCTGGCTCGCCTTGCCGGCCTTGAGATAATCCTTTTCAGAAAGGATGTAATACGATTGGCGGAGATCAGACATCACATATTCATCCGTTTCTTCAAACTGCGCATTCAATCGGGCAGCAACGGCCGGGACATGATCACTGTAGTTTACATCCAAAGCATCAGCATACGCAGCAGGCGCTGACGAAGCATAAGGAATATCGAAAGACTGACCGGATTTATGCAGAAGAATCTGGTTGTTATAAAAGAGGAACCAATAGCGTTCCGTGTTGGAAGTACTCATCTTCATATCATTTCTTTCCGACAAAAGTAGGTATTTCCATGGGAATAACTACCTTTGTTCAACCTTTAAAAATACGTCATGAATCTGATAAAGAAACTCTCATTCCTTGCCTTGGCAAGTATCGTGCTTCCAGTCTATGCACAAAAATCCATGACGCCTGACGATCTGGCGAACTGGAATAGAATCACACAAAAAGAGATATCCAACAACGGACAATGGGTGGGTTACAAGACCTCGCCTTGGATCGGCGATGCCACCATCTATATCCGCTCGATAGCAGGAGACAATCAGTTCTCGGTACATCCCGCCGGACAGATGTTCTTCTCGTCCTCCTCGAAATATGCAGTCATCAGCCGCATCACAGCCAAAGCTGTATCGGACTCGCTGAAGCTTCGCAAGACGAAGAAAGAGCTGATGCCGCTTCCCCAGCTTCTGGTTTACAATCTGGGAGGAAAAGTAAGTTACATCGACTCGGTCAAGAACTTCGCAGTTGCCGATAGCGCTGACTGGCTTGCTTATCGTCGTACATCGAAGGATTCGACGCTCTACATCCGTTCACTCGATGGCAGCAGACTGCTCCGGTTCCCCAATGTCTCCGAATACAACTTTGCCAAGGACAATGCACATCTTTGGTTTGTCTCCGCCGGCGACTCGGCGAATAATGTCAAAGCCGGACTTTACTCATTGAACCCGACTAACAATTCTGCTACATTGATCAAGGAGGGCAAAGGCAAATTTGTCCAGGCACAATTCAATGAAGATGGATCAGACCTTGCTTTTCTCTATTGCGAACAGAAAGATTCCGTTGACAAAGCACTCGACCTTTGGCTTTCCACCAAAGACGAACCGGCCAAAATGATTGCCTCTCGTGGCGAATCCTTCCTTCCGACAGGTTGGATCATCAGTCAGTATGGCAACGTAAAGTTCTCGAAGAATGGCGAACGTCTCTTTTTCGGCACATCTCCGGTCCCTCACGAAACCGACACAACAGAACTGGCCGATAATCGTCCGAACGTTCAGGTATGGACATGGGATGAGCCGCAACAACATACCGTTCAGAACTTCCAGTTACAACGAGACCTAGAGAAGAATTATCTGGCCGTTTATCTTATCAATAAAGGTAAAGCCCAACAGATTGAAACCGAAGATGCACCTAATAGCAGAATGGACAAGGAGGGAAATGCGCCCTTCGCCCTTTTGTTCAACAACAAGCCTTATCTGGTTTCATCCATGTGGGAAGGTCGCGTGAAGAAAGATTATTATGCTCTGTCGATCGAAAACGGCGAACGCCGTCTGCTGAAGAATGCGGACTACGGAACGTGGTCTCTTTCTCCCGAAGGTAATTACGCCTATTGGTATTCCGAAACCGACAGCTCCTATTATACAGCTGAGATGGCAAATGGCACGATCCATCGTCTGACGACGCCCGGCACTTTTGCCGCTTGGGACAAAGACAATGACGTTCCCGACTATCCGCAGGCTTACGGAACAACCGGTTGGACAAAAGGCGACAGTGAATTTCTCATCAATAACAGATACGACATCTGGCGTTTCGATCCGAAAGGGACATCCGCTCCGGTCAATCTGACCGTAAACGGCCAGACTAATAGCATAATCTATAAATATACGCCCATCAACGAAGAGGAAGAGAACTTCGACGAGGAAGATTACTATTCCTATCCCAAAGTGATCGACTTGAGTACGCCGCAATTGCTGACGGGAACGAACGAGAAGACAAAGACCTCATCGTTCTTCAGAGCCGATCTTTCCAAAGCTGTTGCACCAACACTGCTGATCGGCGGCTATTCGCGACTGACATTTGTTGCCAAGGCAAAGAAAAGCAATGCAACGCTCTTTACATCCGAATCCTTTGAGCAGGCGCCGGACCTTCGTGTCAGCGATATGAACTTCAAGAAATCCATTCAGGTATCGCATATCGGCGACCAGCAAAAGAAATTTATCTGGGGTACCGCAGAATTGGTTCACTGGACTTCTCTTGACGGCCGCGAACTTGATGGCATCCTTTACAAACCGTCCAACTTTGATCCGTCCAAGAAATATCCGATGATCGTTAACTTCTACGAACGAAACTCCGATGATCTCTACAAATATCGCACGCCCGAGATTCATCGCTCCACCATAGATTATCATCTTTACCTGAGCAATGGTTATCTTGTGTTCAACCCCGACGTCCGTTACAAAGACGGACATCCTGGAGAAAGCTGTTACAATTGTGTCATGCCCGGAATTGCCTCCATCGTTGCCAAGGGATTCGTGAATGAGAAGGCCATCGGCGCACAAGGTCACAGTTGGGGCGGTTATCAAGTAGCCTATCTAGCCACACGCACGGACAAATTCGCAGCTATTGAAGCCGGAGCACCTGTCGTCAATATGTTCAGTGCCTACGGTGGAATCCGTTGGGGATCAGGAATGGCACGTTCCTTCCAATACGAGCACACACAGAGCCGTATCGGCGGAACGCCTTGGACTGCGCCCAATCTCTACAAAGAAAACTCACCGCTGTTTAACATGGACAAAGTCAAGACTCCGATCCTTATCATGCACAACGATGCCGACGGACATGTGCCTTGGTATCAAGGAATCGAATATTTCGTATCGCTTCGCAGACTTCAAAAGCCCGCTTGGCTTCTCGATTACGTAGGTGAGCCCCATTGGCCGCTCAAAAAAGCCAATCAGAAAGATTTTCAGACAAGAATGTTCCAATTCTTCAACCATTATCTGAAAGGCGAAGCAATGCCCAAATGGATGAAAGACGGCATTCCTGCCACAGAACAGAGCTACAAATTGGGATACGGAACAGATAAATAAAAAGGATGAACTTTTTGTTTATAAGAAAAATCGAAGTATCTTTGCGCCCAAAACGGAATAATAATTATTAATAGCATAAGAAAATGAAAAGAACATTTCAGCCATCGAATACTAAAAGGAAGAACAAACATGGCTTCCGTTCAAGAATGGCAACGGCTAATGGACGCCGCGTATTGGCTGCACGCCGTGCAAAAGGAAGAACAAAGCTCTCTGTATCCGACGAATTTATCGGATAACGGTCTTTGTAAGGTTTAGATGGAAAGTAGAGGTTTGCAAAAGCCTTTACTTTCTTTGTTTTTACACGATTGTTTCAATACAATTAGATTTTCTTGTAAAATATACCTATTTTTGAAACGCAAACTGGAATACTGTAACGATGAGTAGTTTTCTAAGAACGATGAAAGAGCACCCCGGATGGGCTAATGTTCTTATGGCAATAGGATTAACCATTGTCATCGTTATCCTCGTATTCATTTGGCTCAATTTCTACACCCATCACAATCAGAGCGTGACCGTTCCGAATGTCAAAGGAATGACCATCGAACAGGCGTCCGAGATATTCGACCGTGAGGGTTTGCGTTATGACATCATCGACTCAGTCTCTTCTCGAGATGTGAAGCCTGGGGCTATCGTTGAGGTGGTTCCTTCGGCTGGATCGAAGGTAAAAAATGGACGTATCATCTTTGTAACCATCAATTCACTTACCTCCATGCTTGCCACCATTCCTGAAGTCGCCGATCTTTCGGCACGTCAAGCTATGGCTCAAATTCAGGCCCGTGGGTTCACCAATGTAGAAATTCAATACATCAACGGCGACTATAAAGATCTCTCGGTAGATATTCAGTTGGACGGGAACACTCTTGCTAAAGGAGAACATGCTCCTATCAATGCTCATCTGATACTTCGAGTGAGCAATGGCATTCCGGAATCGGATGTGGATTCCATCTCTCCCGACAGCATTCCTGTGGAAGATGTGAACAGTGCTGATGAAAAGTGGTTTTAGCAATGATCGATTGGAAAAATGACATAGGAGAAGATGAAGATCAAGACGATCTGTTGGCGGCTGAAGATGAATCGGGTGCCATTCCACTTTATGAGCATTTTCACTTCACTGCAGACAAAAATCAGGCACTGCTGAGGGTTGACAAATTTCTCGTGGATCGCATTTCCGGAGGAAGCCGTAACCGAATCCAGCAGGCTGCCGATGCCGGCTGTATCTTGGCTAATGGAAAAGCTGTGAAATGCAACTACCGTGTGAAGCCACTCGACGTGATCAGTATCGTGATGGATCGTCCGAGACACGAATTCGAAATTACCCCAGAAGATATTCCTCTCAACATCGTTTATGAAGACAACTCGCTGCTGGTCGTAAACAAACCGGCAGGTTTAGTTGTTCATCCAGGACACGGGAACTATTCCGGAACGCTCGTGAATGCACTGGCTTGGCATCTGAAAGATGATCCGAACTATGATCCTTCAGATCCACGCCTTGGATTGGTGCATCGAATCGACAAAGACACTTCCGGACTGCTCGTCATTGCCAAAGATCCCGAATCGAAGACCAATCTCAGCATGCAGTTTTTCAACAAGACGACGAAAAGAACGTACTGGGCTTTGGTTTGGGGCATTGTCAAGACCGACGAAGGCCGCATAGAAGGGAATATCGGAAGAGACATCCACGATCGACTGATGATGGCAATCTTTCCCGATGGTGACCATGGGAAACCAGCAGTCACCCATTATAAGGTGTTGGAACGATTGGGCTACGTAACGCTGGTGGAATGCAGATTGGAAACAGGTCGTACGCATCAGATCAGAGTTCACATGAAATCCATCGGACATCCGCTGTTCAACGATGAAAGATATGGAGGACATGAGATTCTGAAAGGAACGACTTCAGGAAAATACAGACAGTTCATTCAGAACTGCTTCACCATTTGTCCAAGGCAGGCATTGCACGCCAAGACCTTGGGTTTTGTTCATCCAGCCACAAAAGAAGAGATGTTCTTCGACTCCGAGATTCCGGACGACATGCAGCAACTCCTCGATAAGTGGAGGAAATATGTGACATATAAAGTTGAATGCTAAGATATAATAATATGAAAAGAAACGTTGCAATCGTTGCCGGCGGTTATTCGTCGGAAAATGTCATCTCACTGAAAAGCGCCGATGGCCTTTATTCTTTTATCGATAAAGACAGATACAATCTGTATATCGTAATCATCAACAAAGACAGCTGGGTTGCCAAACTACCCGATGGGAAGGAAACTCCAGTCGATAAGAACGACTTCAGTTTCATGAATAACGGAGAAAAGATCAACATTGACTTTGCCTATATCACGATTCATGGCACGCCCGGCGAGGACGGCCGTCTGGAAGGTTACTTCGATCTGCTCGAGATGCCCTATTCATCCTGCGGAATGCTGGTGAGCGCACTCACTTTCAATAAATTCGTCTGCACCCATTATCTGAAGAACTTCAACGTACAGATTGCAGATTCCATCCATCTCTTCGGCGGTGAAGCCGTTGACACAGACAAAGCAGTAAAACAGCTGGGACTTCCTATCTTCGTCAAACCGAACGACGGAGGAAGCAGCTTCGGCGTTACGAAGGTGAAAGATGCCGAACATCTTCAGCCTGCAATCAAGAAAGCATTCGACGAAGGAAAAGAAGTTGTACTGGAAAGCTTTATTTCCGGAACAGAAGTGACTTGCGGTTGTTATAAAGTAAAGGACAAAGCGGTAGTGTTCCCGCTCACCGAAGTGGTTACGCCGAACGAATTTTTCGATTTCAATGCCAAATATAACGGAGAAGTTGATGAAATAACGCCGGCCAGACTGCCTAAAGCAATAGCTGAGAAGGTCCAGAAAGAGACGCTTCGCATCTACGACATCTTAGGAGCCAAAGGAATCATTCGCGTGGACTGGATCATTACAAAGGAACAAGTGCCTACTTTGCTCGAGATCAATACAACGCCGGGAATGACAGCCACCAGTTTTATACCGCAACAGGTAAAAGCTGCAGGACTGAACATCACCGACGTCATGACTGACATAATTGAGAATGAACTCATGAAAAAGAAAAAGAAGAACAAATAATACGAACTGATATGGATAGAGAAACAGTTTCCCAAAATTTTGATGACATACGTCCGTTAAATAACGACGAGGTCAAAGCGGCTATCGAGGAATTGGTCGCTAATAAAGATTTCGAACGAGCTTTTCATTATATCAAGTTTCATGTAACGTGGGAGCAGTTCGTTGCTGCCATGCGGAAATGCAAAACCAAGGAAGAATTCAAATCCACACTGGCTTACGACGCAGTGATGACAGTTGCCAACTACACCACCTTCTCACTCACCGTCTCAGGTCGTAGCAGATTACCAAAAGACAAAGCACCTTGCACCTTTATATCCAATCACCGTGACATCGTACTCGACGCCTCCTTCTTGAATGTAATGCTCTACGAAGTGGGTTATGGCATGACGCAAGTGGCCATAGGAGACAACCTTCTGATTCGTCCTTGGATCAAGACGCTCGTCCGACTCAACAATAGCTTCATCGTAAAACGCAGTTCAACAGGACGGCAAATCCTCGAATCTAGCTCAGAGCTTTCAGCCTACATCCATAAGACCATCAAAGAGACAAAGGAATCTCTCTGGATTGCACAACGCGAAGGTCGTGCCAAAGATTCTGATGATAGGACACAAGGCAGCGTTTTAAAAATGCTCAACATGGGCGGAGATAAAGAAAACGTCTTGGAGAACTTGATGGAACTGAATATTTTCCCCGTTGCCATCTCTTACGAATATGATCCTTGCGATTATCTTAAAGCTAAGGAATTCCAACAAAAACGTGACGATCCTTCCTTTGTAAAGACGCAACACGATGATCTGCTCAGCATGGAAACAGGCATCCTCAACAACAAAGGACGCGTTCACTTTACATTGACACATCCTATCAATGAAGAATTGTCGAAACTGGATCCGACCATGGAAAAGAACGAAGCTATCGCACAGGTCGCCGCTATCATAGATAAGGAGATCTTCAAAAACTACCGCTTCTATCCTTGCAACTATGTGGCTTTTGACATGCTTTTCAATACGAATAAGTTCCACGAACACTATAGCGATAAGGATCGTGCACATTTCAACAAATATCTGAGCGGACAAGTCGGTAAAGTGGATTTGCCAAATAAAGATGAGGCGTTCCTGACGAACAAAATCTTGGAAATGTATTCGAATCCTTTGAAAAATTTCTTGACAACCTTGTAAGTTTTTTCTTCATGATATCATTAACGGCACGGCAATTTCACCGTGCCGTTTTTCGTTTTAAAAAGAAACTGAATCTCTGCACAGAAGGTCCTTTGGAAAATGACTAGTCATGTTTTTAGCTGTGACTATTGAAGCTTTGAATTATATCAACAATCAAATTCTCCAAAACCGCTTGTAATAAATTCGAACTACCATAATGACAGATAAACGAGAAAGGAATTGGGGAATATGGTACAGAAAAAGATGTTTCTTAACATACGACTTTGTGTTTCTTAACATATTTGTTTAATTACCATCTTGAAACGCGGTGATGTTATCTTTGTGACATTTGAAACTGAAAGACGAACATATTGTCAAACTTTTATCTATCATATCTATGAAACCAGAAGATTATATTGCACGGGAGGCTCGTTACGGAGCTCACAACTATCACTCACTGCCCGTCGTTCTCCATCGTGGAGAAGGAGTGTTTGTTTGGGACGTTGAAGAAAAGCGTTATTTCGATTTTCTCTCAGGATATTCAGCATTGAGCCAGGGACATTGTCATCCTAAGATCATTGAGGCGCTGAATGAAGAAGCAAAACTGATGACTCTTGTTTCACGCGCATTTTACACAGATGTATTGGGCGAATACATGGAATTTGCGTGCAAGTTCTTCGGATATGACAAACTGCTGCCGATGAACACAGGTGCCGAAGGCGTCGAGACTGCGTTGAAGCTTTGCCGTAGATGGAGCTATCGAGTTAAAGGCATCAAGCCGGAAAAAGCCAAGATTGTCGTATGTAACGGCAATTTCCACGGCCGAACCATCACTATCATCACCCTGAGCAATGATCCGAGTTCGTATGAAGACTTTGGCCCTTACACGCCCGGATTCATCAAGATTCCGTATAATGACACTGAAGCTTTGGACAAAGCTCTTGCCGATCCTGACATTGCAGGATTCCTCGTTGAACCAATCCAAGGCGAAGCCGGTGTTGTTGTACCTAACGACGGTTATCTGAAGACCTGTTACGATCTTTGCCACAAACATAACGTATTGTTCATTGCCGATGAAGTACAAACCGGCATTGCCCGCACCGGAAAACTGCTGGCTTGCGATTACGAGAATGTCCGTCCAGACATTCTGATACTGGGCAAAGCACTGTCAGGCGGCGTCACACCGGTTTCTGCCGTCCTTGCCGATGACGAAATTATGCTAACCATCGCTCCTGGCGAACACGGATCCACTTATGGTGGCAATCCTTTGGCAGCGAAAGTATCCATTGCAGCCTTGAAAGTGGTTCGTGATGAAAAGCTGGCTGACAACGCATATGCAATGGGCAAACTGTTCCGTGATGAGATCAGTAAAATCGACAATCCGATGGTGAAAGGAGTGCGCGGCAAAGGTTTGCTCAATGCAGTCATCACCGAACCAAAGAACGGAAAGAATGCTTGGGACATCTGTCTTGCGCTGAAGGAGAACGGCTTGATTGCCAAGCCGACTCACGAGAATATCATCCGCTTTACGCCCCCTTTGATCATTACAAAGGATCAATTGGAAGAAGCTATCGACATCATTCGTACGACCTTCGCACAGTTCTGATATGAAGATCAACGTGATAGGAGTCCCGCTGAATCTGGGATGCGATCGTGAAGGTGTGGAGAAAGCTCCTAACCATTTACGCGAAAGAGGACTGATGAAGCTCGTCCGTGCCAATAACCATCGAGCTTTTGACCTCGGCAATCTTTATGTTCCGCCCGTAAGCAAGGCCGACAAATTTGCACGGAGCAACAGCATGAAGTATCTCGATGCCATCGTGGAAGTAAACAACAATCTCGCCGAACTTGTCTATGATACGCTTCGCGGCGGCGCTTTTCCACTTATTATCGGAGGAGATCACTCGCTCGGATTGGGAAGTGCTTCAGGCGTTGGCAAATGCTTTGACGACTTCGGGATTATCTGGCTTGACGCCCATGGCGACATCAACACAGACGTCACCTCGCCGAGCGGAAACATCCACGGCATGCCGTTGAGTGCACTCATGGGAATGGGCAGCGAAGAACTGGTCAATGTATATGCGCCTGGCAATAAGGTAGCCCCACAGAATGTATTCCTTGTCGGAACGCGAAGCTTGGATGAAGGCGAAAGCGAACTGATCAAAAGAGAACATCTAAGCTGTTACACGATGGATGCAATCCGTGAAAAGGGCATCGGCTTCGTGGCTGAAGACATCAAGTTGAAACTGAAAGAACGTAAGATACGCAATGTTCACTTCAGTATCGATGTGGACAGCATCGATCCACACTACGCACCTGGAACAGGAACTCGCGTTGACAACGGTCTTTCGCCTGATCAATGCTTTGAGTTCATCGATCATATTCTCTCTACGAATTTAGTCAAATCGATGGATTTGGTAGAACTGAACCCGGAGCTTGATATTGATGAAAGTACAACCAACCTCTGTTTGAAACTGATAGACTATATCACAAAGCAATTGTGAGCCTTAGAAACAAAAACTCGACGAAATCCCGGCTTCTCCTACAATGCGAGAGGTCGGGATTTTCATTGAAGGGGAATCGGCTATTCTTTTCCTTTGCGGTTTTCCAATTTTGAAAAAACGAAGCCTAAAAACCGTCTACTGTCAAGCTATCCCATTTACTAAAGATGACAATCTGTTAAATGGCAACTCTTCTCATCTTAAACGTGATATCTTCGCGCTCGCCATTGTCAAGACGATAGAGCCGTTGATTGGTATGAGGAGAGCGCAATCCACCGGCGGAAGTGATGAATGGGCCGAGTTTCAGATAGTCAAGCGTAGTTGAATCAAATCCGGCCGGAAGCAGACTCTTTCCGGAATACCAAGCAGTTTTGATCACGCCATGATACCGTTTGTGAATGTACTCAGCCAAACGCTGCACCTCATCAGGTGATGCATCACCGCCCATGAAACAGACACATGTGATTTCCTCGGCATAAGGAGCAACAAGTGTCTCAAGCGAGGCAGCAGTGAGCGATGTTCCGATATCATCCCAAAGATATTTGCTGTGACAATCAGGACAATGATTCGGACAATGAGAAATATTGATGGCTAATGTCACCTCATCTGGAATCTCCTGGAAAACGATATTGTAATTAACGTATTTCATAACTCCTTCGCTTGTCCGTAAAAACGACGTGCCGCTTCTTTCTGGCGACCTGCTGAGAAATTGCTTACACGTTTCATATATCCAATGACGCGCGTCAGATAATCGACATTCTTGCTGCCGCATTCCGGACATTCCTTGAGATACCGTTTGTCAATATGGCCGCAATCGTTGCAGATAGTATTGGGAATATTAAAGGTAAAATAGTTACAACCCTCTTTAGCTGCTACGCGGAGAATCTGTCGATACTGCTGCTTGCTGAGATGTTCGTCAAGATTAGCATGGAGTGCAGAACCACCTGTCAAATGCTGGATATATTCACGTCCATGCAAACGGAACTTGTCGAGAATATTCAACGAATCGTCTTCCACGACATAAAAATAGCTGTTATAACAGTCACGAGGAACAAAATAACCATCTTCCTTGTCCCATTTTGCATGCTTAACTCCTACATTTTCTGCGGGAATCATCTCGCAGTTGAACATCACCTCTTTGGTACGATACCTTTTGTTGTAAGTTTCCACCAATCCCAGCACATTCTGCACATAGGTCAGATATTCAGGACAGTCTTTAATAGGAATGCCCAGGTATTCGGCACCTTCCACAAGTCCGTTCACACCGACCGTAAGATACTGACGATTGATGTTGATATAACCGGAATCGAACAAAGGAAGCATGCCTTTACGCTGCAACTGCTTCAGATTTTCATTGTAAGCAAGCTGAACTTTGTGGACAAGGTCGATGATCTCAGCCAAAAAATCGAGATAAGGACGATGGCAGCGAGCAGCATATTGGATACAACGATTCAGATTGATCGTAAGCACGCTCTTCGAACCGGTTGAAACGCCACCTGCGCCGAGCGTATAGCTAAATCCGTTATCCTGAATCTCATTGCGGAGTCGGCAGCAGCTACTCAGTGAATCTGCATTATCGCTCATATAGGTAAAGAAGGAATGTCCTTCGGAATACATCTCAGCGGTGAAGTCTCCATACTCTTTATCTTTCACATCTCCCTTCTCAGACAACAAAGCCATGGTCTCAACCGGGAATGTGAGCACAGTACGCGTACGTTCCTTATTGAACCATTTCATAAAGCGGCGTTGCAGCCAGTCGAGAGAACTCCATTGCGGTTTGCTGCCATCAGGGAACACGAAGTTGCCGAAGAGGCTTTCAAAGTAGTAACGATCATAATAGGAGATATTCCAAAAGACCGCCTGGAAGTTGCGCGCTCCAGTTGGCTGATTAATGGAATAGACAATTTGCTCGAAACAATCGGTGATGACCTTGTCGAGCGTACGATGTTTCAATGAAAGATCAACTACCTTGCTGGAATCGTTGTAATAATCATTGCCATATTCCAAACGGATAAAATAGTCGAGATACATCAGAAACTCCGGCGTTGCGCAAGCTCCGCTGAGCATACTGCTGACAATAAAGACCATATTAATGAATCCGCCGCAGAACGATTTCAAGTTGGTAGGCTTCGAAGAGTTACCGCCGATAGAAGTCGTACCTCCCAATAACCATGGATACATGGTGATACTGGCACAATAATTGGCAAGGTTGGTCTCGTCGTTCTTATAGATGAAATGCTGTTGCAGGCAATTGATGTATTTGTCGGCAAGTTCTTTTCCGAACATATCCTTGATACGATCCGTCAACAACTTGCGATTGAGACGGATGAACTCAGCCTTGGGAAGTTCACCGATGAGCGTGGCAATATTCTTCTGTTCCACATTGGCATTGGCATCAAACTTACTGCCGGAAGCAGGATTAGCTGCATCGCAATAGTCAATCATGAAGTTAAGCTTATTGCGAATCTGTCTATCCTCAGTATGTTTCTGACGATAGAGCATGAACGACTTGGCCACTGCATAATAATGTTCCGCCATCAGTGCCACTTCCACTTGATTCTGAATCTCCTCGACGCTCATTCCGCTATGAATGTTCATACGAGAGAGAATATTCGTCATCATATCGTCAGTAGAAAAACTACTTGTGGAGAGAAATGCCTTCGAAATAGCCTGTTTGATTTTATCGATCGAGAAAGGCTCCTGTTTCCCGTCGCGTTTGGTGATAAACAATTCTTGGTTATCCATTTGTGATCCTTAAATAAAAGAGTAATAACTGTTTTCGCATCGTTTCACTATCCCACGAGTTGAAACGACCTTTAAGAACGGCAGGTCTTCTGACTTGCTCCCAACCAATATCCTTCCCGAATGACTTCAGTGGTATGAGTGTTGCGGTTGTTAGATAGAGTTTCACAGCAGCGGGACTGTTCGGGCTTTTCCCCCGATTCCCTTTTAATCCGCTTCCCTTCGGAAGTCAGAACCAATTCTTTGCAAATGTATAGATTAATATTTACCGTTAATCATTTACAGCAATATATTTTCAAAAGTTTTCCAAAATAAAATACAAGTAATTGATATTCATATAAATAATTTTCAATACTATCAATAATATTTTCCAAATTGAAAACTCTATTATGCATATACACACTATTTGTTTCCCAAAATAGAAAACACTATATACTGAAAACGTTTGGAAGGAGATC
Organism: uncultured Parabacteroides sp.; assembly: GCA_964542435.1. Taxonomy (GTDB): domain Bacteria; phylum Bacteroidota; class Bacteroidia; order Bacteroidales; family Tannerellaceae; genus CAZIVE01. The sequence goes on along the minus strand of CAZIVE010000003.1, from coordinate 39,709 downwards.
CAGAATTAGGTTGTCGACATACGTTCTGACGAACTGCTCAAATCGAACAATCGCTTGTCCTCCTCAATGCTCATCTTTTGGTTAGATGCTAAAAAGGGATTGTTGGAGGTTTAATGGTTCTTACCATCGCATCGTATCGAGACATAAAGAAATCCCGACTTCTCCAAACAATGCGAGAAGCCGGGATGAATGAAATAAACAGTTAATGGATAAACTTCTACTTTGATGACTCTTTCAGGAACTGCTGAGCAGCCAAAACGAGGAACATGTAATGTGAAGAACCGCCGCCGAGCACATATTCCGTCTGTTGCCACAAGAATGGAAACGTGAGAAGCTCGGGGAAATCGGGACGTATCAACGCTGTTCCGGAAATAACGCCGCCGGGAATGTAAGACCAATCAGCACGGTTAAAGCCGTAAGCGACCGTCGCGGACTGAGCACCGACGCCTGAGGCAAACGAAGCCTGATTGGATCCGGGATGACAACCGAGGATAAAGTTGAGAGCATTCAAGACAGGAGCCTTCGAAAAAATCTCAGGGAAGGTTGAAGCCAGGAAATAATGCTGAAATCCGAAAGTTTGAATATCCCAGCCTGCACCCCAAATATAGGGACGATAAGGAACACCGTAAGGTGTCTCTTTAATCTGAGAGTTGAGCTCTTTCGCATAACCACCAAGAGCCGAATGGAACTCTGCAACAAATACTTTTGCCCGTTTATCCTTCATCGACTCCATCAATTTCTCCACGCGAGCCGTGTACCAACCAGTCTGATTGATCTTTTTCATGACAGCATCGCTATGGTCAAGAATGAAATCCAGATACGGTTTCTCTTGCGTCGTAAGGTATAATTCTACGGCAGCCTGAAGCTTCGGATAAAGCGTATTCTCATTGGCTACCTTGTACGTATCATAAATCTGGCGCGCTATATTGATGCTATGAACACTCAAGGTGTCGTTGAAATTCTTCAGCACGCGTGAAACGGCAGCAAGATTGGCAGCTGTAGTAAGCTCGCGCCGAGGATTGTCTTCTGTAAAAATCCATCGATCATCATCAGTGCCGACTTTTCCATCGGTCATGGCGGCAGCATCACCGAGCAGAACATACTGGCGCAGATTGCCGCAGATGATGCCTCGATACAATCTGCCTAAAGCCAGATATCCATTGACGACGCTCAACGCTCCGTTCTCAACCTGCTGCAAAATGTCGTTCTTTCCATCGGATTGATGAATTTCCGTCACATGCTTGTTCTGGTCGATGGCGGTAGCATCAATATCGGGATGAAAAGCTTCGTAAGCAAGAGCCAGGATATACGACTCGCCGGCTTGCGATTCGATACGCAAGTCGAAGTCGCCTGCGTCATGCCAACCACCCACATTCACGCCCGAAACGATATCACCGGCTTGGAACTTCGAAAGACCTTCCTTCTGATCGTAACCGTCGATATGATTCTGAGCAGGAGCCATACGCGCATCATCCATGTGACACATATCATGCCAAACGCGATATTTTTCGTTCACGCGCATGTGACACATCTGAATAGGCAGGAAGTATTCAATCACCGGCTGCCAAACGCCTCTGTCGTAAATATCATTCCCTATACGAAAGATAGAAGACGCAGACGATCCGTACTGCACCTTGTAAAGGCCAGGTTCTTTCACATCCGAGAAATCGACCTTCAGATAGTTATATCTCAAGAATTTCCCCCAGCTGGAAGGCGTTACGGTCTTGACCACCGATTCCTTATCGGCCTCAATGCGAATCACCTGAGCCGTTTCCATACGTGTGTCGCGCATGTCGGTTTCTACAATGGCTTCCTTTTCCTGCATCGGATGATAGCCGATTTGTGAAGTCTGAACGACCGGCTGATAAATCCAGTCCGGAACTACATTCGGAGTGATGATCCATTTCACAGCACCTTTCGTGACGCCGGGTTTGATCTCACTGCGAAGCACGAACCATCCGTTGTTGTGGTTCATTCGTCCGTCGTAAAGCTTCAGGTCACCGCTCTGCGATTCAATGGTGAGTTTACTGTAAGGATCGTCGGGGCGCGAGGTGAATTTTGTACCCACTGCATAAGGCTGAGCAATGACATCGTCGGCCACAATCGGACTATACCCTTTCCCGATAAGATGATTCATATCTGCCAAAGGCTTCGTCGCATCATGATAATTGCCGGTGTGCAGATAGTTGGGCGACGTAGTAAGCAGCGGCGAATTAGGCTGCTGCGGAAAGATGCCGCTCTGATTGTCCATAATCCAAGGCTTGCCAAAAAGCGAGCCCGGGAAGAATTCCAGATTGAAACCCACTTTACCAAGGAAAGCATCGGGAATCGGACGATCCAAATCAACGGTCACCTCGATACTTTTCCCTTTACTTTCTACCTTTACTATATAATTGAGATTGAGTTCTGGATAAATCATCGGATTGAATCCGGTGAGATGGCGCGAAGAATCAGGATAACACAAGGAAGTTGTGATCGTGTTGCCTTCAGCCTTACGCGTCAACTGCTTCGGCACCGGCTGCCACTGTCCCGGCGTTGCTTCAAGACGAATGTCTCCATTTGTCGCCACGCGATGACCATTCATGATGATACAAACGCCACCTTGATGACCTTCAGGATAAATATCGTCGAACGCCATCACATCCACGCCTTGATTGATGAAATAGCCCGAAGGCGTAAGAGAGAAGTTCTGAGCTTGCAAAGTTGTTCCGCCGAGCAGACAAGAAACAGCAGCAATCCATAAGAGATGATTTCTTTGCATAGATTGAAATTTCGTGTTTTCAGTTGTGCAAATATATGAAAGATGTACCGATCGGAGAGGTTGCGTTTGTAAACAATGAGGTGATAATATGTTTATTTCAACGTTTTATTGCTGTTTACTGATACGATTTAAAAGCAAAAGAGAGACGGATGCAAGTCATAGCTTTTTCCTACCTTTGCTTTAAATACGTAACTATTATGATCAAACGCATATTCATTTTGTTTCTTTCCTGCTTGATAGCTTCCTCTTATGCACAAGATGTCGATAAGAAAGCGCTGCACGATGAGATTGTCAGCGATCTGAAGGGAAACATTCTGCCCTTCTGGATGAAATACAGCGTCGATCCTTCCGGTGGATTTTACGGCACGCTGAAACGTGACGGCTCGCCAGTAGCTGAAGCCGAAAAAGGCGTGGTTCTCAATGCACGCATTCTTTGGACTTTCTCTACCGCTTACCGAATGTACGGTGACGAATCGTACCGAGAACTGGCAGACCGCGCGCAGCTATACTTCATTGATCATTTCATTGACAGACAATATAGCGGTGTTTTCTGGCTGCTGAATGCCGATGGTTCGCCTCGTGACTCCAACAAACAGACGTACGGTTGCGCATACGCCATCTACGGATTGAGCGAACATTTCCGTGCAACCGACAACAAAGAAAGTCTGCAAAAGGCTATCGAACTCTATCAGACAATGGAACAGAAGGTGAAAGATCCTGTCAACGACGGTTATATCGAATCATTCACTCGGGAATGGAACAAATCCGCCAAGTATGGATACGATGGCGACGGCAAAGCATCGAAATCCATGAACACGCATATTCACGTACTTGAAGCCTATACCTCTTTATATAGGGTTTGGAAAGACGAAGGCCTACGCAATCGCCTCGTGAAACTGATCGGCATTTTGACGCATCAGCTCTATAACGCCCGCACGCATCACCTGATTCTCTATGCTGACGACCATTGGAAGAACCTCAACGATATCGATTCTTACGGTCACGATATTGAAACAGGATGGCTGCTCACAGAAGCGGCTGACGTGCTGGGCGACAAAACTATCACGAGACATTGCCACAAAGTAGCAATCGAATTGACCGACGCTGCGTTGAAAGAGGGAATGACTTCCGCCGGTTATATGATGTATGAACGAAACAAAGAGAAGATCCGCAACGACGCATCGTGGTGGTGCCAAGCAGAAACCGTCGTCGGTTGCGTCAATGCATGGCAAATAACCGGGAAAAAGCGTTACCTCAACCAAGCCAAAACAACCTGGAACTTCATCCGCTCACAAATGATAGACAAAACGTATGGCGAATGGTTCCGTACAATAAACGCCGACGGAACGCCACGCCTCGACGAACCGAAAGCCAGTCCGTGGAATTGTCCTTATCACAACAGCCGTATGGGTTTTGAAATCGACCGAAGATTACAGTCGAAATAGAAAGAAAACGGTTCTTTCGCATGCCATTCAAGATGAAGAAGGATGTACATTTGGATAAAGATAATTTTTAACCATGGTTGAATATTATTTTGACTACTGTATCAGAAATTTTTAACCATGGTTGAAAAAAGTTTTAACCATGGTTGAAACTTTTTTTCATCGGCATACAAGAAGCGTCTCACAATGAATCGAAGAAAAAAGATCCGTAATGGAGAGAAAAGCTTCGGATCTATCGTTCGAGAAAAGACAAAAAAAACGGGCAAGCCTACTAACCAATAGCCAGCTTGCCCTTCATGTATAAAATCTATTGCCCTTAATTAATAAGAGAGTGAATGTTGAATTTCTTCTTTGCTAATAGAGAAGTCTTTGCCTTCTGCTATTCTTTCCACAACAAGTTTCCCGACTTTTCGGGCGCTTTTCTCATCAGGGAAAGGCATTATCGTGTCAATTGCGGGAATGGTGGGTTGATAAATCAACGTCTTCTTGTTCAACAAAATCTTGTAACCCCAACCATTCTGCAACTGTACTGTTACCACTTCAATTCTTTGGTTTCCCAATTTACCTACAGACTCGCCTGTCTTTCGGTGTGGATACAAGGCAATCAGCGCAACGGCCAGGATTACAATTCCTGCGGCCAACCACCCATATCGTTTATCAATTGTCGTCATCATCATACTCAGTAGGATGGAACTCCCACATGTCATCGTAACGATACGTACTGCTTCGTCCTGTGACTACGAATCCGCGTGATCCTGTCGAGAATGCACATGTTTCAGTACGAGCCTTGCTAGTTCCGCTGTGACTGAATGCATGAACTTCTTCCCAAAGGTCTGTGGATGGATAATATTTCCAAACGTCATCGCGAACACTTCCGCTTTCACCGCAAGTAAAGTAGGCTGAACCATCGATCACAAAAGCCACACCATTTTGACGAACGATGCTATAATCATCATCATAGTCGTCATCCGAAGTATCGGCTATGTCTCGCAACTGTGTCCATGTTCCTGTCGATTCATCGAATTTCCAGAAATCCTCCACATACGTGCTGTTATTCATTCCGCCCACAATGTAAGCCATATTATTAATGATGAAGCTTGTTGCGCCCATACGCTTTGTACCTCCAAGGCTCACGATTTTTTCCCATGTATTGGTTGACGGTGTGTAAGCATACATATCTTTCAAGTAGTTTCCATCGTAACCGCAACCCACATAGCCTTTCTGCAATCCAAATGCAACGGCTGAATAACGTGCTGTACCCGGAAAATCGGCTTTCTGAGTCCAAGTATTGGCTGAAGGATCGAATTCCCAGAAGTCTCCCAAGTAATTCTCACCGTCATATCCTGTACCGAAGTAGCCTTTGCTGCCCACTGCCAAACCTACACCTGCATTACGCGGCGTGCCTGGGAAATCAGCTTTCTGAGTCCAGTAATCTCCATCAATATTATATTCCCATGTGTCGGAGAGACGTTTCTTTCCATCATATCCACAAACGAGATAGCCTTTATCGCCAATAGTGAAGGACGATGCGCCACTGCGCGCCAGACCTTCAAAATCGTTCGCGGAATACCACTTTCCTATTAAGGTATCATCATCACTGCTGCAAGATACGACAAATAATGGTAATAATGCAATAAAATATACAAGTATTTTTTTGTGTGTCATGTTAAAAAATTTTCTTGTGCTTATCTATAGAAGTTTTACTGTTATTGATTCGCTTTTCATTTCGGTTGCAAATAAAAGGTGGTTTGTATTCTCGGACAAATCAAATCGACCAATTTGCCCCATTCTTCCGTGAACTGCTTAAGCTGGCGGGTGAAACCGTTGACCGATGAATCAAGCCCGTTCACGGATTACAATTGTTTGATACCTCTTTTTATCTCTCCTTTGCAGCAAATTCTATGGCATCAATGTTAAGAAAAAGAATCTTTTCCTCATCTATTATAGGATGTTTATCGATTTTCATGGCGCTTTTCTCATCTTGCTATGATGAGAATAACGACTATGGAACGGATCTTATAGAGTCTTCTTTCAGAAATATCATGGTGGATACGTGTACGGTGAACGTCACATCTATTATGATGGATTCTTTGGAGACTTCCGAGCAGTCTGTGGCTTTGGTTGGGAAATACACCCATTCGTTGTGGGGTTCCGTGACTTCCACGGCTTATATCCCATTCTCACGCCCTTCGTTTACAGCTGACGCAGACAAAGAGGTCAAGCTGGATTCACTGGTTTTGAGAGTAAAATACAACGGAACGTTCGTCGGCGACACGACCAAGTATCAGCAGATTTCCATTCATCGGCTGCTTCAGAAGGTAGTGCTCAATGAAGATGACTATCTTTACAGTTATAACCATTTCAACTACGATCCGACACCGCTGGCTACGTATCGTTTCAGGCCGAAACCCGGAAGCGGGAACACGCTCGAGATCCGTTTGTCGGATGCACTGGGCGAAGATCTGCTGGAAAAGTTCGAGAGCAACAGCGTCGAGGTCAACACAGACCGCTTCGAAGAATATTTCAAAGGACTTACCATCGTGCCGAGCGAGACGGAAAACGGATGTCTCATGGGATTTTCCGTTGCCGATTCCTCCTGCTGCATGCAACTCTTCTACCATCTGAAGGATGAACTCTCTACGGAAAAGGAGTTTCTCTTCAAAGCGAACACGGAGACGCAGTTCAACCATTACGATTACGACCGTTCCGGCACGATCCTCTCGTCGTACAACTCGAAGCATATCGAGATTCCTTCCGAACTGATGAACAACTACGGCGTGCTGTTCGGCGGTGTCGGCTGGTATTGCAGATTCGAATTCCCCTATATCAACAATCTCATGCAGACAGGAAAACAGATCGAGGTGGAATCTGCGATACTGAAGCTTTATCCTGTGCCCGGAACCTATTCCGACTTCAACCAGTTTCCGGACAGTATCTATCTGAATATCGCTGACGAGAACAACGTCGTGACGGAACAGGTCACCGATTATCTAGGTACGACGGTCCAGGCAGGGAAACTTGTCAAAGACGAAACCTACAGCCAGAATACGTACTATTACTTCGATCTCACCACGTTCATGAGAGAAGACATGGGAACATTCGGCATCAATAAACACAACTTACAGCTGGTTCTGAACAACAACTCTTACACCCGCAAATTTTCAAACCTTACTTTCTACGACCAACATGGAAAAATGCCACTGAAGTTGCAGCTAACATACAAAGTATATGAAAGTTATTAAATACGGCATAGCCTTTATCTTGTGCGTCGCCAGCGCGTCTGCACAGAATATCATGACCTCATCACCCTATTCCATGTACGGAATCGGTGAATCATCGGACGGCCATTTTGGTTTGAGCTCTGCCATGGCAGGAACGGCGCTCGGCGTGCGCGAGAACCTGCGCATCAACACAGAAAACCCTGCAGGACTGACAAGCATGGACACACTGAAACTCATCGCTGAGACTTCTGCCTTTGCGAAGTTCGAGAGTTATGCTTCTCACGGCAATTCCAATGACGCATTCACGGGTAATTTCTCAACCTTTTCGATTGGTGGACGAATCATGAAACGTTGGTACACGGCATTCGGCGTTAGTCCGTATAGCTTTGTCGGCTATTATTTCAAAGCCAATCAACAACTCGAGGGTTCGCCCACGGAATATTACAAAAGCACCTTCGAAGGCGACGGCGGTTTGTCGAAAGCCACGTTGAGCAACGCCTTCATGCTGATGCCGAATCTCTCCATTGGTGCCAATGTCAGTTATATCTTCGGCAACATCTATGAAACGGAGACACAGAGTGCCATGACTGTAAAGAAGCAGATGTATGCTCATCTAATCCACGCCGATTTCGGTTTGCAATATTCCCGCCAGCTTGCCAAGGAGATGGCATTGACGATCGGCGCCGTGTACAGTTACAAACAGCGCGTCAACTTCGAAACGGATCTGACCGTCACAGGAACATCCACTTCGACCAATTACAATGAAAACAATGTACATCAGTATCTGCCTCAATACTACGGTATCGGCGCTGCTCTTTCCTATAAGAAATATGTCTTTGCCGCCGACTTTTACAATCGGGATTACAGTGTGCTGACTTCGGGTGTCAGCAACGTTAAATTCCGCAACGCTCAGGAACTGCGCCTCGGCACCGTTTACACGCCCGGCGGTTATAGTTCGTCGGGATTATGGAAGCGCGTTGTCTATCGTGGAGGTCTGGCCTTTACACGTCCCAACATGAAGGTCAACGACAAGGAAGGACTCGGCCTGCGCATCAGCGGCGGTCTGGGTTTCCCCGTTCAAGGCGGACAGATCTCATTGGGCTTCTTCTACGATCATCTCCAGTATCAATCCGCTCTCAAACGCAATCTTACCGGATTCACCATCACCTATACGCTGAGCGAACGTATGTATAGAGTGAAGTTGTAACCACAAAAACAACGTAGAAGGTAAACTGTTCCTCAGTTACGGCTGTATCAAAAAGCATCTATTTTGACAACGGATATACCGTTGTCAAAATCCGTATATTTTCGTCAGGAAAGAGCTAAACAAGAGTTAAATTGGACCCATTTTCCAGATTTTGACAACGGAACTTCCGTTGTCAAAATTCCCACCATGTGATAAACAAATGGGAAGACAAGAGCCGTATATACGACAAAGCTCGACAATCATTCAAAAGTATTAAAGGTATTCCCGAAGTCATCGACACCTAAAAGCAAGTGTCGCGCCTCAAGTTCAATCTTCACAGATGGAACAGGAAGCACGACACCTAAATTATTCAAGAGTGTTTATGAAACTAAGCTAAGGTTTTGATGAGAGAACGATGAATTATTCCTGTAATGACAGCTTACCCATCAATTGGGGTAGATAGGAATCGCTGATGGGAATCAATTCGTTTTCAATACGGATGCGTTTTCTTTCTATATAGTTAATGTGTGACAGTGCAACGATATAGGAACGATGGACGCGACAGAAGCTTTTCTCGTCGAGATTCTCTTCGAAACGCTTCAGGCTCACCTGTGAAAGGAGCGGTTTACCGTTGACACGGTGAATCTTCACGTAATCACCATAACCTTCCAGGAAGAGGATGTCTTCGCAACGAAGGCGGATGATCTTACTTCCCTCTCTGACGAAGATAGGACGTTCAAACTGATCCTTATCCAGAACCTCATGAACTTCTGCGAGTGCTCTGTCGAGCTTCTCGAAATAACCCATCAACGTATTCAGCGTGGATGCGTCTCCATCGAAAGTGATACATTTCAACATGGTCCTTATTCCTTTTTGATTACGATACAAAGTAACCGGATTATTCCGTAAACAAAGGTTAAGGGGCGATAAGTGAACTATCTTTGACGGTGAATCGCCTTTTAACACAGTTGAAACGCCGTGAAAAGCCGTTTTGGATCGGTGAATCGCCTTCAGCTCTCTTCGGATGAGATCCATTTCTTAAAAAATGGTGATTTGATTTTACTAATCACAATTCGCTCTGGCACTGGCAGTACGAGGTTTACAGCCAATCTGCTACCAAACCAAAGGTCCACATCTTTGATGGCTTTCCGTGAGATGATGAATTGTCGATTGGCCCGGAAGAAGAGCTTCGGATCAAGCTGTTCACTCAGCGCATCGAGCGTACGATCCACAGGATGCTGCTTGCCGTCGGCCGTATAAGCGGTCACCTTCTCCTGCAACGTGTAGAAATAGTAGATATCCTCCACAGGAAGCGGATAGAACTTATCAGGGAGCATGATGAGCAGACTCTTGAGATTGTTCTTAGGATGAAAAGCGTCGTTCGTGTTCTGGATATGCGCTTCACGCTCTTCGAGATTAAAATGACGCAATTTGTTCAACGCACGCTCCAGTGCACTGACGGTGACAGGTTTCAGAAGATAGTCGATGCTATTCACCTCGAACGCCTGCAACGCATATTCGTCATAAGCCGTGGTGAAGATGACGGGCGCTTTGATATCGACATGTTCAAAGATCTTAAAAGCCGAACCGTCGGCAAGATGAATGTCCATGAAGATGATGTCTGGCGTTTCACAATGGCTGAAATACTCCACACTTTCCTCAATGCTCTCCAGTTCGGCGACCACTTCTATCGGTGTAACAGCATTCTGTGCGAGAACGGCCTTGAGACTGTTCACGGCCACCGTTTCGTCTTCAATGATGACTGCTTTCATATTTCTCTGTTAATGGGTTGAGCCAATAAAGGCAATGTGACTTTAAAATATTCCTGACGGTCGGATATCTTGATATCTTTTCCGGTCAGCATCTGGAAACGTCCCCAAAGATTCTTCAGACCGATGCCGCTTCCCGGCGTGTCTTCCACTTTCGGCTGGATGTGGTTGGAGATGACTAGTTCATCGTCATTCGTCGTATAAATATCAATCTGCAGCGGATACTGTTTACTGATGACGTTATGCTTGACAGCGTTCTCAATCAGAGGCAGAATGCTGAGAATCGGGATATACCAAAGGAGATAACGCGAATCGGCCTGTATGTTGAAGAAGAGTTTCCCTTCGTATCGCACCTGCAGCAGATAAGTGTAAGCCCTAACGAATTCCAACTCCTCAGCCAGCGTCACCATCTCCTTCTTGTTGCTCTGGAGGATGTAGCGGAACACGTTGGAAAGTTCGTCGAGATAGGTAAGCGTCTTGTCCTGTTCACCTTCACGGATGAGCGAGTTCAGTCCGTTGAGCGAGTTAAAGAAGAAATGCGGATTGATCTGGCCCATCAGCGCGTTATAGGAATTCTGCAATTTCTCTGTCTTGAGCTGTTCAAATTCGAGCCGCATCTTCTGTTTCCCAAGAAGAAGCCTGAACAGCATGACACTAAGAATCATGGAAAGCAGAATAAACGAATGTTCTGTAAGATAAGGACTGGTGAAGAGTCCGTGAATATGTTCAGGACTCATAGGCGGGTGCTTCATTCCGTTAAACCGGCCCGGTCGATCCGCCCTTGGCGCCATCATCTCCGGTCCGGGCATTCCCTCTTTCGGTCCCATTTCTCCATTGTGACGTGCTTCCTGAATCAGTGATCCGGGAGGAAATCCGTTGCGCGCCGTTTGAGAATTGCTAGACTGCGACTGCGATTGACTTGACACAATCTCCTCCTCTAGAAGATCCTCGATGATGGCATGTTGAGCAATGGGATAAGACAAATAGACGCCAACGGCAAAGAGCAAACTTACACCGACAGCCAGCAGCGTGGACTTGTATTCCTTCTTGTGAAAGATCCGCTCGCCGATGCTGTACATCTGAATATTGATGATGAAAAGGAGAAATGCGAAGATGAAATACCAAAGAAGAGAAAAATAGAGGAAGAAATGACCGAAATCCATTGCCGGAACGTTCCTGCTTGATTCCTCATAACTTCTCATTAAGAGCGAGAAGTTGACGAAAAGGCTGAGCAGGACGGAAATCGTGAAGCCTATCAACAGATTGTGATTCTTAGATTGGAACATTTCTTACATTATATTATGTCAACAAAGATAAATATTCTATGAAAAGACGCGCGATAAACTTCGATGAATCACATTAAAAAATCGGTGAAACACAAAGAGCCGTCCGAGAAATTGATCTTGGACGGCTCTTCGTATGACGAATGGAAAAGAGATTACAGTCTCTTTTCGCGGATTCTTGCTTTCTTTCCGGTAAGCTGACGCAGATAATACAGTTTAGCGCGACGTACTCTACCTAACTTGTTGACCTGAATGCTGTCGATGAAAGGTGAATCCATCGGGAAGATTCTTTCAACACCAACGTTGTCAGACATCTTGCGAACGGTGAAACGTTTCTTGTCTCCATGTCCTGAGATACGGATCACAACACCTCTGTACTGCTGGATACGTTCCTTGTTGCCCTCTTTGATACGATAAGCGACGGTAATCGTATCTCCGCTCTTAAATTTCGGGAACTCCGCCTTTTCTGTGGCGAATGCTTCCTCTGCTACTTTAATTAAATCCATTTTGTTTATACTTTAATTTGTTGAAACGCAATATGTCGGGCTTCATTATCCCGGCAGAGATTACGTAAAGCGGTCGCAAAGTAACTTATTTTCTGTCTGATTACAAAACTTTCTTTTCTTTATTTTTCACTCATGTTGCTCGTTTTCCTCTTTTTTCCCTAATTTTGACCTATTATTCAAAGTTGATGATCGATGATGAAAAAGGGTTTAATCCTATTCTTGTGCTGCTTGTCGTTCTGCTCTGTGCAAGCACGAAAAATTCCAAGTCTTCTCAGGACAGTAAATCAGAGTGCTATGAATCACTGGGTGGATTCTGTCTTCGACTCGATGAGCGAAGACGAACGCATCGCGCAGTTGTTCATGGTGGCTGCTGATCCGACAACCGATACACGCAACATGCAGCGACTGATGTCCTTTGTGCAGGAGATGAAAGTCGGCGGTGTCCTTTTCCATAAGGGCGAACCTGAGACGCAGGCTCAGGTGACCAATAAAATACAGAAAGCCTCGCGCGTACCTCTATTTATAGCGCTCGACGGCGAATGGGGTTTATCGATGAGACTGAGCGGAACGACTCGTTTCCCGAAGAATATGATGCTCGGAGCCATCGAAGACAATCGTCTGCTTGAAGAATATGGCCGTGAAGTCGGAAGACAATGTCACGAGATGGGCATTCAGATCAACTTCGCGCCGGATATGGATGTCAATGTCAACATGGATAATCCGGTTATCGGAATACGCTCTTTCGGAGAGAATGCTTCCGAAGTCGCTGAAAAAGGCATTGCCTATGCTGAAGGGATCGAAGGCGAACGGGTCATTTCCGTAGCCAAACATTTCCCCGGTCATGGCGATACGTCCGAAGATTCTCATCTTACGCTGCCTTCTATCCGACAAAGCAAGGATCGGCTGGAAAAGGTGGAACTGGTCCCTTTCAAGCGCTATGTGAATGAAGGATTCGCGGGCGTCATGACAGCTCATCTGTATGTGCCAGCTCTCGACGACACCAAGACGCGTCCTGCTTCTTTCTCTCCCGCCATCGTGACCGATCTACTGCAGAAACAGATGGGCTTTGAAGGTCTCTGCTTTACCGATGCGCTGGCGATGAAGGGCGCCACGACGGGGAAATCCGACGATCCCTGTGTCTTGGCTCTTCTCGCAGGCAATGACATTCTCCTCGAACCGGCTTCTCCGAAGAAAAACCTGCAAGCCATTAAAGAGGCACTCGACTCCGGAATCCTCACCATGCAGTCCATTGAAGCGCGTTGTCTGAAGATTCTACGTTATAAATACATCACCGGACTGAACGACTACACTCCTATTCAGATCAAAGGTCTTTCGGACCGCCTCAATTCTCCGCATGCTGAATGGATTGCATCGAAGCTCAACTCCGAAGCCATCACCTTGCTTCAGAACGACAACGACTATCTGCCGCTCCACAATCTGGACCAGAAGATTGCGGTGCTCTCTATTGGCGCGCTCGACAACAATGAGTTCCAGAAAGCTGCGGCTCTTTATGACAAGGTAGATTTCTTCAGCATTGGAATGAGTACGACGACCGCACAGATCCGTCAGATCTATGCGAAACTGGCAGATTACGATCTGATCATTTGCGGCGTGCACACGGTACGTATTCCGGAGAGTGCGCAGCTTCAGCAGCTCGCAGACAAAAAGGATGTTGTTCTCAGTTTCTTTACGCTTCCCTATTTCGGAGCGGAATATAAAAAGACCATCAAAAATGCGAAGGCTGTCATCATGGCGTACGAAGGAACACGGCTAGCTGAGAACTTTGCAGCTCAGGCCATTTTCGGCGGCATCGGGACAAAGGGGAAACTTCCGGTCTCTATCAGCGGACTTTATTCTGCCGGCACCGGACTGTTCACTGAAAAGACGCGCCTCGGCTATCACGAACCGGAAGAGGTAGGATTGAATGCTATGCGCCTGAACCGGATTGACGACATCGTACGTGAAGGCATCTATGCGCATGCTTATCCTGGCTGTCAGGTGCTCGTGGCAAAAGATGGAATGATCGTCTATAACAAGTCGTTCGGAATGCATGAATATGGAGCAGATGCCGCAGCTGTCACAGGGAATTCGGTTTACGACCTTGCCTCCTGCTCGAAAGCTTCAGGCACATTGATTTCCGTCATGAAGAGCTACGACCGCAAACAGTTTACGCTGAACAGCAAGATCTCCGAATTCATTCCGCAACTGAAAGGTTCCAACAAACAGGATATCACAATCCGCGAACTGCTGTTCCATCAGTCCGGACTGACGCCAAGCATCACGTTCTATACCGATGCCATCGACAAAAGCAGCTATACGGGCAAACTGATCAGTCCGGTGAAAGATGAACTGCATCCGGTCAAGTTCGACGACGATGCATATGTCCAAACAGGATTCACTTATCTGCCGCAATACGTATCGACAGTCTCGAAGCCCGGATTTACCAGAGAAGTATCTCGTAACTTTTATGTCAGCGACTCGTTCCAGAATGTGATCCTGGACGACATCCGAAAGTCTCCGCTTTCCAATCGCGGACGTTACGTTTATAGCGATCTGAACTTCATCCTGCTACGCTGGATGGTGGAGAATCAGCTGAAGGTACCGATGGACGAACTGCTGCACGACGAATTCACCAGCAAGCTGGGTGCTTATCATACAACCTATCTGCCGCTGAAGATTATGGACACCATGCAGATTGTTCCGACTGAAAACGATGTGTATGTACGTCGTCAGCTGCTGCGCGGATATGTTCACGATGAAGCTGCTGCTTTCCAAGGAGGCGTTTCCGGCAATGCCGGACTCTTCACCAATGCCAACGATCTGGCCAAACTGCTGCAGCTCTATCTCAACCTCGGCGTTTATGGCGGCGAACGATATCTTTCCGATCAGACCTGTCGTCTGTTCACGCAGATGAAAAGTCCGAACAGCCGTCGCGGACTGGGCTTCGACAAACCGGTCGTAGGCAATCCGAATGCTTCGCCCTGCGGCGATCTCGCTCCTGCTTCCGTTTATGGACACACCGGTTACACCGGAACCTGTTTTTGGGTGGATCCGGACAATCGCATCGTTTACATTTTCCTAAGCAATCGCGTCAATCCGACCCGAGCCAACAACAAGCTGAGCGAGTTGAGCATTCGCGGACGAATTCAAGATGCAATCTATAAAGCAATTGATAGGAGAAGCGGAAAATGATTTGTACTTTTGTGGCACTTTTTTAGGAGCGACGTTCCCAAAGAAGAGGTATCAATTCTATTAATCAATTAAAACATAAAGGATAATGCTTTTCGGACACGGTGATGATTTCTATAATGCAAAGGACGAAGTGAAGATCAATTTCAGCTCGAACGTCTGGCATAGTGCAAATCTTGATAATATAAAATCCTATTTGGAGAGTCAGTTTGACAAGATTACCCGCTATCCCGAACCGGACGCTGCAACACTGAAACGACTCATTGCACGTCGTCACGAGACAAAGGAAGAGAATGTGATTGTGACCAATGGATCCGTAACCGCTTTCTATCTGATTGCTCAAGCATGGAGCGGCGCCAAATCCATAATCGGCATTCCGTCGTTCTCAGAATATGAGGATGCTTGCCGGCTGCATAAACACCAGATCTCATTCTTCCAGACGAGCGACGACCTTTCCGATTTGAATCTCGAAGGTCAGGACTTCTGCTGGATATGCAATCCGAACAATCCGGACGGACGACTTCTCCATCGCTCGGAACTTCTGGGACTTATCAAGGCCAATCCACAAACGACGTTCGTCGTGGATCAGGCTTACGTAGCCTTTACTACGGAAGAGCTTCTCAAGGCCAGCGATCTGAAGACATTGAAGAATCTGATCATCGTCCAGTCGATCTCCAAATCATACAACATTCCGGGCCTGCGAATCGGCTACGTGATGACAACGCCTGAAAAGGCTGCGGAGATTGCCAAATACATCATTCCTTGGAGCGTCAGCGCTGTGGCCATCGAAGCCAGCAAATTCATCCTGATTCATCCTGCTCAGTTCACGCTGCCTATCCGCAAGTGGCAACGCGAAACGCTGGATCTGATCTATCAGCTTCACAAACTGGACGGTTTGGAAGTGATGCCAACCGAAACGACCTTCTTCCTCGTACGTCTGAAAAAAGGCACCGCGCCCGATCTGAAGAAGTTCCTCCTCGAGAAATATGGCATCCTCATCCGCGACGCTTCCAATTTCCGCGGATTGGATGAAAGCTACATCCGTCTTTCCACTCAGACGCCCGACGAGAATCAGCAATTGATCGACGCCATCAGTGAATGGCTTTCCGGCATCGAATAATCTGAATGTTTCAATCGAAATAATAAGGCATCTCCTTTTCGGGATGCCTTTTTTGATCCCTCAGCTCAATTTATTACCAATAGGAAGCCTATTGATAATAATCGAGGTAAATTATTACCAATAGGAAACCTTTTGGTAATAATCGGTGTAGATTATTACCAACTACAACCCTGCGGATAATAATCAGGGTGAATTATTACCAATAGGAA
>CAZIVE010000003.1:11998-22923 GCA_964542435.1 uncultured Parabacteroides sp. | reverse complement strand
TGAATTATTACCAATAGGAAGCCTTTTGATAATAATCGAGGTGGATTATTACCAACTACAACCCTGCGGGTAATAATCGAGGAGATTCCCTAAGATAATTTAGACGAACTGTCTTTATCGAGATAGAGGACAGCGTGCGGTTGTTCACGAAGAATGCTCGCGGGACAGGATTCTCGAATCGGGCCGTTGACGGTACGTTCGACAGCTTGCGCCTTCGTAGCAGCGGGAACGATGCAGTTGAGATACTTCGCGGACATCAATGCGGGAACTGTCAGCGTGAAAGCATGAGTGAAGACATCGTCGAGCGTAGCGAAGCAGCCGTCGTGAACCTGCTGCTCACGGCAAACAGGATCAAGCGCGACAATCTTCACCAGTTTCGGATCCTTGAAGTCAGCGACAGGTGGATCGTTGAAGGCGACATGGCCATTTTCGCCGATGCCCATGCAGACGATATCCACGGGGAATTCCTTCAGCAGTTTGGAGTAGCGCACACATTCAGCCTCAGGCTCGTTCTTCCCGTTCAGGCAATAAACCTTCTTGAAAGGAAGTTTGTCGAAGATTGCTTCGTGCAGAAAATGGACGAAACTCTGTTTAACGGCGGCGTCCACTCCGACATATTCATCCATGTGAAATCCGTTGATGCGATTCCAGGCAATCTCCTTGTGGCCGACCAATGCTTCGAGAAATTCATTCTGCGAAGGAGCTGCGGCAAAAATCATGTTCACTTCGGGCTTCTCTGACAGAAGCGTCTTGATCTCGGCGGCCACATCATCAGCGGCAGCCTTGCCCATCTCTTTACGTGTGTCAAAAATCCGTATGTCGAGAAGGTCTTTCTTATATTTCTTTTCCATTTTCTTGTTGTTTTGAATAGATTATGTTTCCACCGATAACAGTGTAGCGAATGTCAATGTTCGGATTAAAAACGACGAGATCGGCATCTTTTCCGACTTCGATGGAGCCTTTCTGCTTATCGATCTTCATGATCTCCGCAGGCGTGAGCGTCATCATGCGGACAGCATCGGTCAACGGAATCTCAGCGATATGCACCATCGTACGGACCAATCGGTCTGTTGTGGCTACACTTCCGGCAAAGGCACTGCGATCGGGAAGCTTGGCCACGCCATCTTCCACAATCACCGGTTGACCGTTTTTCAGACTTCCGAGGATGGAATCGCCGTCGGGCATTCCGGCAGCCCGCATCGAATCAGTGCAAAGCGCCGTCTTCTTTGGTCCCTTGAGTTTGAAAGCCAGCTGAAGCAACGGTTTGGGAAGATGCACACCGTCGGCGATCAGTTCGACAGTCATCCCGTCAATAAGCCAAGCTGCTTCGATAACACCGGCATATCGAAAAGCATTCCGCCGCGTCACGGTGGACATGCAGGAATAGAGATGCGTGATGTGCGTAAATCCGGACTGATAAGCGGCAAGTGCTTCCTCGTAAGTCGCATTGGTATGCGCAATAGAGGGAAGGATGCCGCGCTCTGCAAGTCGTTTGCCAAAAGCCAGTGCGCCCGGAAGTTCCGGAGCGATGCTCCAACGGCGGATCTCGTCACACGAAGCCAAAATCATCTCATATTCCTTCGGCTGCGGATTCCTCAAGTATTTCGGATCCTGCGCACCGCGTTGTTCGTATGAAAAATAGGGGCCTTCGAGATGCAGACCCATAAAAGCTGCGCCCTGCTTGTTCAAAGGCTTCGCCTCCTTATAAGCATCGAACGTGTCGAGCAGTTCCTCGTTCGTTCCGGCGAGGGTCGTTGGAAAGAGCGAAGTCGTTCCGTGGATAGCATGCATCCGAGCCGCACCCAGATACGCCTCGACGGTATTATCCATGAAATCAAATCCGCCGGCACCATGAGAATGCATGTCGATAAATCCAGGTGCGACATATGCCCCTTCCACATCGATAATCTTCTCACCTTCGCCCGCAGGGAAGTTACCCGAACCGAATTGTTTGATTCTTCCCTCCTCCACGACCACGAAACCATCGGGGATGATTCGCTCGGGAAGAACGATTGACGCATGTACAATGATGAAATGTCCGTTCATGATATGAGTATTTCGATTAGAATGACGAAAAACGTTGTGGTTATGAATCAAGCGCTTTCTTCATACAAAGTTACGCAATTATCCGAAGTCCATATAATAGATGTATAAAAAAAGCGCAGCTCTCACGAGCTACGCTTTCTCCTAATGTGTGATATGCATTACTTAATCTCTATTTGTTTAGCACTGCTTTTCTCAGGGACAACCTCCTTTTTCGGGATATTGACGGTGAGAACGCCGTGTTCAACCTTCGCTTCTATTTTGTTTTTATCTACGTTATCGGGAAGTATCATGTTCTGTTGGAACTGTGAGTAAGAAAACTCGCGGCGCAGATAACGTCCATGATTCTCCTCGTTTTTCTGTTCATGTTTCTTTTCCATCGAAATAGTCAGTTCGTTGTCATCGTCCAGCTTAACAGAGAAGTCATCCTTCGTCAAACCCGGAGCAGCCACTTCGACCTTGTATTCGTGGTTGGTTTCCATGATGTTGATAGCAGGCGCATTGGAGTTCGCCTTTTCCATCCATTCATTTCCAAAGAAATCATTAAAGATTCCTGGTAACCAATTTTGTGATCTTCTTGCAGGTATCATAATAAAATCCTCCTATTTTAATGTTAGACGTATTCTTGTATTCAGGTTTCTTTCGATTCCCGAATCCGCTTATATACTATCAAATGCCGTACCAGGCACTTTTAGGATCATTTAGGAAGCAATATGACCGCCCTAAGAGGAAAATTTGACACAAATATTGACAAAAAGGCACAAAAAGGAGGACGCATCTGCATAGATACATCCTCCTTTGATAAATCTTAAATGATTAGGTTATCTTATTCGTATTTCTTATTGAGGAAGATATGAGCCAGGTATCCAACGATGATCAGGCCAAGTCCAGTCAGTAAGACAGTGTCGTAAGAAGCACTTACTCCCTGGAAATATGCATAAACCAATACCAATACTCCAATCAGAAGTACGAAGATTCCCAAATTCTTTTTTAAACTGTTCATGGTTATAGATGTTTTTATTCTTTTCCTTGTTTTTTCTTTCCGCAAATAAAGCAATAATTACGCGATTGGTAAAATATTTTAGTGGAAAAAATGCAAACCAATTGAAAATAGCATCTATATTTGTGTTTATAAATAGGAATTCTTAATGCTACGACTCCTCTATCTCATATACTATTGGCTTCTATTCGTGCCGATATTCGCCATTCTCACTCTGCTTACAGCCGTAGTGACTATTGTAGGTTGTCTCTTAGGAGGCGAGCGCATCTTTTCCTATTATCCCGGAATGATCTGGTCGCGGCTGGCCTGTTATCTTTCATTTTGCCGTGTCCGCATCAAAGGGAAGGAGAACATCCATAAAAATCAGTCGTATATCTTCATTGCTAATCACCAAGGCGCTTTTGACATCTTTCTCATATACGGTTTTCTGGGCGTTCCCATCAAATGGATGATGAAACGAGGTATCGGGAAGATTCCTTTTGTAGGTGCAGCCTGCAGAGCAGCTGGATTCATCTTCGTAGATAATTCCTCACCCAAAACGGCCGCATTAAGCGTAATCGGAGCTGAAAAGGCCATCCGTAAAGGCGCTTCCATCGTGATTTTCCCCGAAGGTTCTCGAACACGAGACGGGAAGATGCGCCGTTTCAAGAAAGGAGCCTATCAAATGGCGCTAGATCAGCATATCTCGATTCTGCCCATTACGCTCAACGGACCTTTCCATGTACTTCCCATCGGTTCCATCAATGTACATCCGGGTTTGATGGAGATGGTCATTCATCCAGCCGTTCCGACAGAAAGCCTCATCGTCACGCACAACGAGTTGCAGGATTTTGCCAACGCCACGCGTTCCATTATCGGTTCATCTCTCTGGGACGAGTTCAAGTAAACGCATCCAGTTGAACGTAGTCTGGTAAGCGATATCCCTTGCCGGATGCGGCGAAAGAAAGAGATCATGCATTCCGCCATGTATATTTTTTCGTGTTACGTTGCTTCCTAATCTAGCTCCGAATTTCTGTATATCGTCACGATTCAACACGATATCTGCATGGCGAAGCTCTTCGCTCCAACCTTTATAATCCCGAATAGATTTGTCAGACGACATGACGAGAACCGGACATTTGAGCCAGACGATGGTTTGCACTTCCCGCTGTCCTGTCTCTATCGCATGAATCCAACCGGCTTTCTTCGGATGTCCGAATTCCATTTTCTTCGTGGTGTCGTATTCCCATTCGCCATGAGCCTTTTTCAAAAGACTGTGCGAATAAATCGCATCTCTTGAATTGTCAACAACCAGATTTGGGAAGAACTTGCCGATGAAACTGACCACAGGCATCACGATCTTCTTCATGAACCAGCCGAAGTTCCATTCGAGAAACGGACTATTCAGTATCAGCGCCTTCACACACGAGGCATGCTTCGACTTGCTGCGCAGATAAAGCGGTGTAATCAGTCCGCCGGTGGAATGAGCCATCAGGAGAATCCGGCTGTTCCCTTCGCTTTGCATCACGGCAAGCGCCGTGTCGATGTCGGCAAAGTATTCATTGAGACTCTTGCAGAAGAACGGATCCTGATGAGGCAGAATGGAGCGACCGTATTTTCTAAGGTCCAGCGCATAGAAATTGTAGCCATGAGCCACGATGCTATCGCCAAGCTCCTTCTGGAAGAAATAATCATCATAACCGTGAATATACAGCACGGCCTTGTGGATTCCTGCCGTTTGCGGCTTCTTTATTAAGGTACAAACCACACGTCCATCATAGTCATTGGGCATATAGATAGTGCGGCATTGATAGCGGTCGCCCAAAATGTCAATCCGATATTGCGCTTGAGCCGCCAGAGTTACCACAGAAAGCGCAAGAATCGTTATCCAATATCTTATCATACGCTTAATTATTCTATAGAGCTAATCGATTAAGAAGGAATTGCGTAACGAACGATGGAATCTTAAATTTCGCCATTGTCTTTGTTATAGATGTTTCTATGGGCAATGATGGTTTTCATGTTGGTCCTTGCCCAATCTGTAAGTTGTGTGATAAACGGCACCAACGATTTTCCAATATCAGTAAGACGATATTCCACCTTCGGAGGAACGACAGGATAAACTTTACGAGAGACAAGTCCATCCGCCTCCAACATCTTGAGCGTTCCTGACAGCACACGCGAAGAAACATCAGGAATCATCTTACAGAGTTCGTTGAAGCGGACTGTGTCGTGTTCACTCAGAATCAGCAGGACCAGCAAAGACCACTTGTCCCCGAATCTGGAAATCACGTTGCGGACCGGACAAATCTCAATGATGGAGTTTTTATCTTCTTTCTTTAGCATAGCTTAATCGTTTGAATGAATCGGAAAAAGTAGATCAGTAATGCAATCCATATAACATGAAGCTTTTATTTGGTTACTGACTTACGAATGCGAAGTTAGTGATTTATTTTTACTATTCTGTTCTCCTTGCAGGAAACAATGGAGATAAAAATCTACGGAAAAAATTTTCAAAAATCTTTGTCATGCTAACGTATTGTCTTTCTGCAAAAGCGAGAAAAAGGTTACTAAGTAATGAATTGTTAAGTTCTTGGCACAGGTCATTTATTCTTTTATATTTGCAAAAGAAAGAAGGACTGTTCAAGTGAAGTGTATTTGAAAATCCAACTGTGAACTATTAAATTTTAAAAGGATGAAAAGAATTTCTATGAGCGGCATTTATTCCGCACGCAGAAGTGCACAGAGTTATCTTTGTGCAGGTGACGACCAGAAGACTCCGAGTGGCGCATGTGGATCAGCTTGTGGCGCCGGTGACGACAAGAAGCCCGAACCGAAACCCGCAGCTTGCGGATCGGCTTGCGGAGCAGGTGAGAAATAAGACAACACTGTCTTGAAACATACATTTCGGCAGAACATTTCTGCCGAAATGTATTTATCTCATATCTGCTATTGAAAGAGGCTCATTCGCATCTACACATCTTTGTCATCCTACTGAATCTTTACAAACATATCATTGAAAACGACCAGCAACGATTGGCTCATTGGCTAATCATGACGGTTGCCGATATCACGAAATCAAGAATCATTTAAAGTTAAATATACATGGAGTATTTTGCTTTCCAATGGCATATCACCGATAGCTGCGACCAGCGTTGTGAACACTGTTACATCTTTTCAGAAGGTCATCCCAAACTAGTGGAGATGTCTCTTGAAAAGGCGAAGCTAGTCTTGGACAACTGTGAAGAGATGTGCAGCAAGATGGAACGTCTGCCCTATTTTTATGTAACCGGCGGCGATCCGATTCTTCACAGCCATTTTTGGGAGATTCTCGAGCTGTTGAAGGATCGAAATATTCCATTTACCATTCTCGGCAATCCTTTTCATCTGACTGATGAGGTTTGTCATCGTCTTAAAGAACTCGGCTGCGAAAAATACCAGCTTTCGATCGACGGAATGCGCGAGACACATGACAGCATCCGCAAACCCGGTTCTTTTGATACGACCATCGAAAAGATAGACGTAATTCGTCGGGCAGGCATTCGCTGCGCCATCATGACCACTGTCTCCGGAACAAATATCAACGAAATACCCGATATTATCGACCTAATCGTCTCCAAGCATGCGGATTTATTTGCTTTTGCAAGATATTGCCCGACCAGTTTCGAGAAAAGTACACATATCGAACCGTTGGAATATCGTGATTTTCTAGGAAAGATATGGCAAAAGTTCGAACAGTATAAAGACAGTGACACGACATTCAACCTCAAAGATCATCTGTGGACGCTTTTCCTCTACGAAAAAGGGTTGTTCAAGATTCCTGAAGATGCAGACAAAGAGGTTATTTACGACGGATGCAACTGCGCCAACTGTCACATGACAATCATCCCGACAGGCGAAGTGATGGCTTGCCGCAGATTTGTCAGTCCTGTCGGAAACGTCTTTCGCGAGCGGCTATACCATATATATAAGGGGAAAAAGATGGACGTTTATCGTCAGTATGAAAAGTTCGAGAAATGTTCAAAGTGTGAATTACTGAGGTTCTGTCGCGGTTGTCCGGCTGTGGCTTATGGATACACGCACAATTTTTATGCGCCTGACCCGCAATGTTGGAAGGAGGTTTGAAATGAAAGCAATAGTATTGACAAAGACATGTAGTGCGGAAGAGCTCAAAGTGAGCGAAGTTCCCGTTCCTGAAGTTCGTTCGGGTTGGGTTTTGGTAAAGATACGTGCATTCGGAATCAACCATTCGGAAATCCTACTCAGGAAGTTCGAAGCCGATGCGCCTTATATTCACCTGCCTCGTATTCCTGGAATAGAATGTGCCGGAGAGATCGAGAATCCTTCAGACTCTTCATTTACGAAAGGGGATAAAGTCATTGCGCTGATGGGCGGAATGGGACGAAGCTTCGACGGCAGTTATGCTGAATATGCACTTCTACCCGAAAAGAATGTCTTTTCAGTGGATACGGAAATGAGTTGGGAACAGTTAGCCGCCATTCCTGAATCTTTCTACACTGCTTATGGATCGCTTGTGGACTGTCTGCCGCTTGACGCCGGCGATTCGCTGATGATTAGAGGCGCAACCAGTACTGTCGGCTTGGCGGCCATTCAACTGGCCAAAGCAATCGGTGCCAAAGTCATTGCAACCACTCGTTCAACTACCAAGCGCACATTGTTACAGTCGGTCGGCTGCGACGAAGTGGTCATTGATAACGGAACGTTGTTTGATCAGGTACACGCCATCGCGCCCAACGGAGTGAACAAGATATTGGAATTGGTTGGTCCGGCTACTTTATCAGAATCCTTACATCTGGCAGCGTTTCATGGCATCGTCTGTTCGACCGGCGTTCTCGGCAACAGATATTTTCTTTCCAACTTCGACCCAATTAAAGAAATCCCCAACGGCGTTTATCTGACCGGATTCTACAGTAACTTTCCGACTCGGGAAGCCATTGATGGTATGTTCGGTCTTATCCGGCTGAAGCATATTGTTCCGGTTATCTCCAAAGTATTTCCCTTCGATCAGATTGCAGAAGCTCACCTTCTGGCTGAGAGTGGAAAAGCAAATGGCAAAATTGTAGTAACGATTAATTAAAAAATAAAATGGATAAGAATCTCTTTGTATGTTTGATCCTCTGTTTGATGTCAAGTTTCTCACTTAGCGCGCAGCAGAAGACCGTTCTGTTCGATCTTTCACATGGGCAATGTCAAGATACCTATCCCGGACATGAATATTACACGGATATTGTTCCGCTTTACAAAACGATGATCGAAGGGCTCGGAGCGAAATTTGTCGTAAACGACAGTGCTGAGATTACGCCTGCGATGCTAAAGAAAGCAGATGTGCTGATCATGCTCTCGCCGCTCAATAAGGATTTGCAGAAGAATATCACAGAACAGGAGAAAAAGGCACTTGTCAACTATGTCCGTCACGGCAGATCGCTGCTTTTCTTCGTGGATGAAGAGGCTCGTCGTGTCAAACTGCAGGAATATGGAGCCAATGACATCACGCGACCTTTCGGAATCGAATTTGGTCAGGATGTTGAAGGACTTCCGGGCAATTGCGGTGCTGTC
The DNA here is from genome assembly GCA_964542435.1 of uncultured Parabacteroides sp. Classification (GTDB taxonomy): domain Bacteria; phylum Bacteroidota; class Bacteroidia; order Bacteroidales; family Tannerellaceae; genus CAZIVE01. Next base: position 14,324 of record CAZIVE010000003.1, on the reverse strand, counting down.
ACCTTTAAAAACGAGATATTCAGTGGTCGTCTGGAGATTCCATTCAGTGGTGCACGACTAATCAAAGGCGGCATTCCTGCCAGTGTTTGTATGGAACAAGGGTATCTTCATGCTTCGTATGTCAAACTGAAAAACGGCGGGAAACTCTTTGCCGCTTCCGACACGATGGTCGGCCAACTTATGGGTTATACCGACGGGACGCGCAACAAAGCCAACGGAATGCAAACACGATGGTGGGGAAAAGACAGTCGTCAGTTTATGAGTGAACTGATCGTTTGGGGATTGAAGAAATAGCTTTTACTCCATAATGGCCGCTATTTGAATCCGAGCCTTTGTTAGATAACTTCCATGAAGAAGAAACCATGCCTTACTTCTTCCGGATCAATTCAGACGATTGGTATTCCTCTTTCAGGTATGTTTCGATGTGACGTTTCTTCTTTTCTTCAAGAATCTCACTGATCTTGATGAGAATGCCGGTCTCTTCCACTTCACCGAATTCGTGATTGATGGCTGTACCGAAAGTCCGCATTTTGGGAGAAAGGCTCATGTAGGCGTTGACAAGCGGCGGAACGTTGATGCCCATTTTGCGAACCTCTTGATTGAGTATCTTGAAATCATCCTTGTAATTACCTTGGTTGAACAGCTCCTTCATCTTATTCATGTCGGTGTTCGTCTTGAGAGGATGCGTCGGCGTGATGAGATTCTCATGGTCTGGGAAATGGAGCTGCAGGAAATACAAAATCATATTACGCGCCTCTGTGTTGTACGTATTATACATGGTGACTTTACCGAAGTAATAACGCAAATCCGGATCGACAACGGTCAGTGCGCCTAAACCATCCCACAGATTGTCGAGTACGAAAAGACTTTTCGCACCGCCGCGCGTGGATTGATATTCGAGTGTGACAAACGAACGTCCCAACTCCACTGTATAGGGAAGATATTCGTCGAGAAACTTTTGCGAGAAGTTAAACAGATGGGAAGTAGCCAGAATCGGCTGTCCCTTTGCATCTCTTTTCACATCCGAACCGCAGAGAAATCGATAGCCGCCGAGAATCGTCTCCTCTTCAGGGCTCCATACAATCAACTGCCGATAAGCATCTTCCATTGTGTCAAACTCATCGATATCTACAGAGTTGCCTGTTCCGCCACCATAATAGCGGAAAGCGATCTCTCTCAGTCGTCCGATCTCCTGCATGACATTGGGAGAATCTTGTGCCGTAATGATGTAAATCTCATTCTGGGATTTATTCGTAGAGCGAAGCCGTTTTTCTTTGGTAAGTTCAGCTTTTATCAGTTTTCTGTCTATGGGATCAATGATGTTTTGCATTGCTAAAGATTTAAACAGTTAGATTATAAACAGACTCGCGAACAGTCTGTGCCCATTCCTGAGGTCGTCGGCTGTTGTTAAAAGTATGCCATGATATAGGTTTCCCGAAATGAATCCGGAATGTGGTATGTTTCAATTTGAACATCTCGTCTGGAAGATAGATCATCTCGTAATTCATCTTGATGCCGAGTTTACGTCTGATATTGGCGATGCAATAAAAGAAGGTGGAATTGCGGCCTTCATAAAAGACCGGCACAACATCACGTTGATATTCCACCGCTTTCGAGATGAAAGACTTCTTCCATTCCACATCTTGAACCTTTCCGTCAATTTTCCGCGAACAAAGGCCAGCAGGAAAGGTGAGAATCTGATTGTCGGAAGCATAAGCCTCTTCCGTCAGACTGGCATAGTCTTTTCCCTGAGCGCCGTGTTTGTTGATCGGAATAAAGATAGACCTCAGATTGGGAATATAGAGCAGCAGATCATTCACCAGACAACGGAACCTGCCCTTGTAATGCTTTCCTAAAATGGCAGACAGACAAATGCCGTCCAATCCGCCCAGCGGATGATTGCTCGCAAATATACAGCGACGATCGTCCGGTATGTTTTCCGGATGCACCGTTTCAAGTTTCAAATCAAAATAATCCAGAAGAGATTCCATAAAATCAGTCCCTTGCTTGTCACGATATCGAAAGAGAATATCGTTAAGTTCGTCCTGATGAATGGTCCTGATAAGATAGTTAATCACGAACCCCGGGATTTTTCCCGCAGTCTTAGGTGCCTTGTTGGCCAGCACCTGCTTCACATCGATCCGTGTATAACCATTATCCATGAAATCCGCCTTTTTGAAATAAAATTGCACAAAGATAATGCAAACCGAGAGGAGAAGCAAAACTTGGTTTGATTATTCCGAGGTGCAGCTTATCTTCGCTATTTATAGTCAAAGATAATGCAAACCGAGAGGAGAAGCAAAACTTGGTTTGATTATTCCGAGGT
>CAZIVE010000003.1:0-11898 GCA_964542435.1 uncultured Parabacteroides sp. | reverse complement strand
GCAGCTTATCTTCGCTATCTATAGTCAAAGATAATGCAAATATCTCAATTCGGCTTTTTCACCATTTACTTTTTGCGCAAACGCCCTATTACTGAATGGGAAACGCCTCAGTTAGTTTCATTTTGAAACCTTAAGTTCCTTACATATTAGAAACATATAATTGATTAATGGAATCGATTCCCGAAGGCAAGGAGCGAAACAGATTGAGGAAAAATTATTTAACCATGGTTGAATATTTTTTTAACCATGGTTAAAACTTTCTGGGACTACTGTGAAAAAAATTTTTAACCATGGTCAAACATATTTACCATCCAAGACGAATCTTCTTATGTCTTGATAAGACACGACGAAGTTCAGCCATCTGAAGAAAAAGATAGGAAATCGAGAGGGGAAATGAAGAAGATGTCAGGATGCAAGAACCGTATAAAAAAGAAAATGCCAAATACCTTTGCGATATTCAGCATCAAAAAGTAGTGCGTCCGGGGGTCGAACCCGGGTTACCGCCGTGAGAGGGCGGCGTCCTAGCCACTAGACGAATGCACCATTCTTCGTTCGACGCTGCAAAAGTAAATAAAAATTCGATATGCAACTCTCTTTTGCAAATTATTTTGATTTCCTTTTGACTTTTAACCAAATCGAAGTTTCCCGACCTCGAATGAATAAGTTTTGAAAGATTATCATTGTCATAATGAAATCATTTAAGTTCGGCATCGTCTAAAAGGCGTTAAAAGAGCTGTCTATTTTCTTATAATAATCTACTTGTTCTCTTTTATTTATTACCTTTGCAGTGCTAAAAATAGAAAGAGAAACAGTAACCATTTTTATAAAAACTATTATTATGGCAGAACAGAAAGAAAAACTTTTCTCAGAATTCCCACCCATTTCCACAGAAGAATGGATGGCGAAGATCACGGCCGACTTGAAAGGTGTGCCGTTTGAGAAAAAGCTTGTCTGGAAGACAGGCGAGGGGTTTAATGTGAATCCCTTTTATCGTGCAGAAGACATCGAAGGTTTGAAGACGACCGCTTCACTCCCTGGTGAATTCCCGTTTGTACGTGGCACGAAAAAGAACAATGACTGGAAAGTCCGTCAGAACATTCATGTTACCGATTTCAGTGAAGCAAACAAAAAAGCAAAGAGCGTCCTCACAAAGGGTGTCAATTCTTTGGGCTTCCATTTCAAAGGCGCTGACATGAACGCAGCCAATATCGCTACGTTACTTGATGGGATCAATCCTGAAACGACCGTTCTTAACTTCAAGACTTGCAACTGTAAAGCTGCAGAGTTGGCAACGATTTTGACAGACTACTTCAAGAAAAAGGGAGCAGACCTCTCTAAATGTGTAGGTGCCATCAATTTCGACCCGTTCAAGAAACCGTTAGTAAAGGGAGAACCCAACACAGAATGGGTAGAAGCTGCCGTTGAAGTAATCAAGGCTGCAAATGAGCTTCCCGAATACCGCGTTCTTGCTGTCAACGCATTCATGTTGAACAATGCCGGAGCTTACATTACTCAGGAACTGGGTTATGCTCTTGCTTGGGGTAACGATATACTTTCCAAGTTGACCGACAAAGGCCTTTCTATTGATGAAGTGGCAAAACGCATCAAGTTCAACTTGGGAATCTCTTCCAACTATTTCTTGGAAATAGCAAAGTTCCGCGCAGCTCGCTGGTTGTGGGCTGAGATCGTCAAGGCTTATGCTCCCAAATGCGACTGCGCTTGCAAGATGGTAGCTCACGCTCAGACCTCTATGTGGAACATGACTGTTTTTGATTCTTATGTCAATCTGCTTCGTACAGAAACAGAATCCATGTCTGCCGCTCTGGGTGGTGTGGATGAAATCACCGTTCGCCCATTCGACCAGGCTTATGAAACTCCGGATGAGTTCTCAGAACGTATTGCACGCAACCAGCAGTTGCTGCTGAAGGAAGAGAGCCATTTCAACCGCGTTGTGGATCCGGGAGCCGGTTCTTATTATATTGAGAACCTGACAACATCAATCGCTGATGTAGCTTGGAAGCTCTTCCTCGATGTAGAGGATAAGGGTGGATTTGCCGCTGAAGCCAATGCCGGAAACGTCCAGGCTGCTGTCAACGCGAGCAATGACGCTCGTCATAAAGGTGTTGCCACACGTCGCGAATTTATCCTTGGCACCAACCAATTCCCGAACTTCACGGAGGTTGCAGGTGATAAGGTTAAGAACGAAGGCAAGTGCCCGTGCTGCGAAGAGGGTAACGGTTCGATCACGAAACTTGATTTCAGCCGCGGCGCTTCTCAGTTTGAGGATCTTCGTATGGCAACCGAGAAGAGCGGTAAAGCTCCGAAGGTATTCATGCTGACTATCGGTAACCTCGCTATGCGTATCGCACGTTCGCAGTTCTCTGCCAACTTCTTCGCATGCGCTGGATACAAGATCATCGACAACCTCGGCTTCAACACCGTAGAAGAAGGAATTGAAGCAGGCGTAAAGAGCGGTGCTGAGATCATCGTTCTCTGCTCAAGTGATGATGAATATGCAACTTATGCACCCGAAGCATTCAAGGCTTTGGCAGGAAGAGCAGAATTCGTTGTAGCCGGTTCTCCTGCATGCATGGAAGATCTCAAAGCGTTGGGTATCGCCAACTTTGTACACGTAAAGAGCAACGTTCTTGAAACGCTGACCGCATTCAACGCCAAATTAGGGATTAAATAAGAAGTAAATCATGAAACCGAATTTTAAAGATATTGATATCAAAAATGCCGGATTCGCTGCTACCGACGCAACGAAATGGGCAAAAGAGAACGGCATTGAAGCCGATTGGCACACACCGGAGCACATCATGGTGAAGCCGGTTTATACCAAAGAGGATCTGGAAGGAATGGAACATCTGCACTACTGCGCAGGTCTGCCTCCTTTCCTGGGCGGCCCTTACAGTGCTATGTATCCGATGCGTCCTTGGACCATCCGTCAGTATGCAGGTTTCTCTACAGCTGAAGAGTCAAACGCATTCTATCGTCGTAACCTCGCCAGCGGCCAGAAAGGTCTGTCTGTTGCATTCGACCTTCCTACACATCGTGGATACGATGCTGATAACGAACGTGTCGTAGGTGACGTTGGTAAAGCCGGCGTTTCCATCTGCTCGCTCGAAAATATGAAGGTTTTGTTCGACGGTATTCCTTTGAGCAAGATGTCTGTCTCCATGACAATGAACGGTGCCGTTCTGCCTATCTTGGCATTCTACATCAACGCTGGTCTGGAACAGGGCGCTAAACTTGAAGAGATGCAGGGAACCATTCAGAATGATATTCTGAAAGAGTTCATGGTTCGTAACACCTATATCTATCCGCCTGAGTTCTCCATGAGAATTATCGCCAGCATCTTCGAATATACATCACAGAAGATGCCGAAATTCAATTCCATCTCTATCTCCGGTTATCACATGCAGGAAGCTGGTGCAACAGCCGACATCGAAATGGCTTACACACTGTGCGACGGACTTGAATATCTGCGCGCTGGTATCAATGCCGGAATCGATGTAGATGCTTTTGCTCCTCGTCTCTCTTTCTTCTGGGGTATCGGCGTCAACCACTTCATGGAAATTGCAAAGATGCGTGCCGCTCGTCTGTTGTGGGCAAAGATCGTAAAGAGCTTCGGTGCTAAGAATCCGAAATCTCTTTCTCTGCGTACACACTGCCAGACTTCAGGTTGGTCACTCACAGAGCAGGATCCGTTCAACAACGTAGGTCGTACTTGTATCGAAGCTATGGCAGCCGTTCTGGGTCACACTCAGAGTCTGCATACCAACGCATTGGATGAGGCTATCGCCCTTCCGACCGACTTCTCTGCACGTATCGCTCGTAACACACAGATCTATATCCAGAATGAAACGAAAGTCTGCAAGGAGATCGATCCTTGGTCAGGTTCTTACTATGTAGAGACTTTGACCAACGAATTGGTACACAAAGCTTGGGGCTTGATTCAGGAAATCGAAAGCATGGGCGGTATGGCAAAGGCCATCGAAACCGGTCTGCCGAAGATGCGTATCGAAGAGGCTGCTGCTCGTACACAGGCTCGTATCGACTCTGGTGTTCAGACGATCATCGGTGTCAACAAGTACCGTCTTGAGAAAGAGGCTCCAATCGATATCCTCGAGATCGATAACACGGCTGTTCGTAACGAACAGATCGACCTGTTGAAGAAATTGCGTGCAAACCGTGACGAAGCTGCCGTTAAGAAAGCCCTTGCTGATCTGACCGAATGTGTTCGCACGAAGAAAGGCAATCTGCTTGATTTCGCAGTGAAAGCTGCTGCCGTTCGCGCATCTTTGGGTGAAATCTCCGACGCATGCGAAGAGGTTGTAGGTCGTTATAAAGCAATCATCAGAACTATTTCAGGCGTGTATTCATCAGAAAACAAGAAAGATCCGAGCTTCCTCAAAGCTTGTGAACTGGCAAAGGAATTTGCGAAGAAAGAGGGTCGTCAACCGCGTATCATGATCGCTAAGATGGGTCAGGACGGACACGACCGTGGTGCAAAGGTCGTAGCTACCGGCTATGCAGACTGCGGATTCGACGTTGATATGGGTCCGTTGTTCCAGACTCCTGCCGAGGCTGCTCGCCAGGCTGTTGAGAACGACGTTCATGTATTGGGCGTTTCTTCTCTGGCTGCCGGTCATAAGACACTTGTTCCTCAGGTTATCGAAGAGCTGAAGAAACTGGGTCGTCCCGACATCATTGTAATAGCCGGTGGCGTTATCCCTGCTCAAGACTACGACTTCTTGTATAAGGCTGGTGTTGCAGCTATCTTCGGTCCGGGTAGTTCCGTTTCGAAGTGCGCTTGCGAGATCCTGAATATCCTTATGAACGACTAAAAGAATCTCAGATTCCGTTAAGGAATTTACTTGATATAAAACCGCATGTTCTCTTCTCGAGGCATGCGGTTTTTTTCTTTTTCTCTCATTTCTGTTTCTTCTTTGAACAAATGAAAGGTCTTTTCTATGGATTTTATACCTTTGCTTGCAAATCGGTTAAAGACAAACGTATGATTATATACAATACTACATATCACATTGACAAACAGATTTTCGAAGAGGCACTTCGCTATCTGAAAGAAACATATATTCCTCAAGCGGTCGAAAGCGGATTTCTTCAGTCGCCACAACTCAGTCGCGTCATGAATACGCCCGAAGAGGAAGGAACAGGCATTGCGCTTCAGTTTCATGTAAAGAATCAGGAGACACTTCATTATTGGCTCGAACACGAAGGTCGCTCCTATCATCAGCAATTGAGCAAGAAGTTTGGTGAAAAGATATTGGGATTTGTAACCTTACTGGAGGAACTGGATTGGAAAAAGTAGCTGGAGAACGCATCATTCTGGGCATCGATCCCGGAACCATCATCATGGGTTACGGTTTGCTGCGAGTACTCGACCGCAAGCCGTCGCTGGAAGCAATGGGCGTCCTGCAGCTCAACCGCCTCGATGATCATTATTTGCGTCTCCGAAAGATTTATGATCGCGTGACAGGTCTCATCGATGAGTATCATCCCGATGAACTGGCAATTGAAGCTCCTTTCTATGGAAAGAATGTCCAAAGTATGCTGAAACTGGGACGCGCACAAGGCGTAGCTATGGCTGCTGCCCTCGAGCGTGACATTCCCATCTTTGAATATGCGCCTCTGAAGATCAAGATGGCCATCACCGGAAACGGCGATGCTTCCAAGGAACAGGTGGCAGGAATGCTCCAACGCTTTCTGCATATACCCCAAGAATCCATGCTGCCACAAATGGATGCAACGGACGGATTAGCCGCCGCTGTTTGTCACTTCTTCCAATTCATGAGCCCTGTTAAAGAGAAGAAATACACCGGATGGAAAGATTTCATCAATAAGAATCCCGGGAAAGTACATGAATAAATTCCGATTTTGACAACGGGAAGTCCGTTGTTAAAATCTGTCATTTTTGAAAGGGAAAAGCCCTTTTTCTACCCCTTTTGTGTTCCAATTCGGAATTTTGACAACGGAGATGCCGTTGTCAAAATCGGTCATTTCATCTTTATATGTCCTATCTGCCTGACAAATTAAAAGCTCCCCTTCCAAAAGGAAGAGGAGCTTTACAAGGAACGTATTAAACTATTTTGTAAACAGTATGGACTGATTAAACAAGGCCCTGAGCCATCATAGCTCTTGCAACCTTCATGAAGCCTGCAATGTTAGCACCTTTGACATAGTTGATATATTCACCGTCGCGTCCGTGTTCAACACACTGTGCGTGAATGTCGCTCATAATCTGATGCAGACGAGCGTCAACTTCGTCAGCTGTCCAGTAGATGTGCATAGCATTCTGTGTCATTTCCAGACCAGAAGTAGCAACGCCACCTGCATTTACAGCCTTACCCGGAGCAAACAACTGATGATGTTTCAAGAACTGATCAACAGCTTCTGCGGTGCAACCCATGTTAGATACCTCAGCAACGCAAAGCGTCTTGTTGGCCATCAACTTGAGAGCATCTTCTTCACCGAGCTCATTCTGTGTTGCACAAGGAAGAGCGATGTCAACCTTCTGTTCCCACGGTTTCTTACCTGCGAAGAAAGTAGCATTCGGATATTTCTCTGCATAAGGAGCAACGATATCATTGCCTGATGCACGGAGTTCCAGCATATATTCAATCTTTTCACCACTGATTCCTTCTGGATCATAGATGTATCCGTCAGGACCGGAGATGGTAACAACCTTTGCACCCAGCTGTGTTGCCTTCAAAGCAGCACCCCAAGCTACGTTTCCGAAACCGGAGACAGCAACGGTCTTACCCTTGATGTCGATGTGGTGTGTTTCCAACATCTGATGTACGAAGTAGAGAGCGCCGAAACCTGTAGCTTCCGGACGAAGGATGGAACCTCCGAATTCGCGACCTTTACCTGTAAACGTACCGGTGTTTTCACGAGCCAGTTTCTTGTACATTCCATACATGTAACCAACTTCACGTCCACCTACGCCGATATCACCAGCTGGTACATCGCGGTCTGGACCAAGATTACGCCAAAGTTCCAGCATGAATGACTGGCAGAAACGCATTACCTCAGCATCAGATTTTCCTCTCGGAGCGAAATCTGAACCACCTTTACCACCGCCCATAGGAAGTGTGGTGAGTGCATTCTTGAATGTCTGTTCAAAGCCTAAGAACTTCAGAATAGAAAGCGTTACTGACGGATGGAAACGAACGCCGCCTTTGTACGGGCCAATGGCGTTGTTAAACTGAACGCGGTAACCGAGATTGATTTGGATCTCACCTTTATCATCAACCCAGGGCACACGGAACGTGAAAATACGATCCGGCTCTACCAATCTTTCGATGATTTTTGCTTTTTCAAATTCGGGATGCTGGTTGTAAACCTCTTCGATTGACAGCAACACCTCTTTTACTGCTTGCAAATACTCCTTTTCACCAGGATGTTTTGCTTCAAGTGCTGATAAAATGACTTCAGTCTTCATAGCATATCTTTTTTTTAAGGAATAACTTTCTGAGGGCAAATGTAGATATTAAAGTTGAACAAAAAAGTTTTTCTCTGACTATTTGATGCTAATAAATGTGAAATTATAAAAACATTCAAGACTTAGTCTACTTATTTTGATTATTTAAAGCATCCTTTTGCTTCATTTTGATAAGATAATATTACTTTTTGCTCCTTCTTCCTATCAATATCCTTTAAAAATGTAACGAGAATCCGTTTTTCGCATGAATTTGTTTGATTTGTGCTATTGAAGTCGATTAGACTGTCATGTTCCTATATATAAATGTATAAAAAGGAAAAGGGAGATGGAGTGAGACGCAAAAGTGTGCCGTTGTATTGATATTTTATCTACTTTTGACCCATTCAACAAGAAAATATTACTTATGAGCGGCATACCCGATTACAAAAGTCTGGTCTTCAAAGATACTTCGTTTGCCAGTCTGATGAACAAACGTATCTACAACATCCTTCTTATCGCAACCAAATACGATGCATTCATGCTAGAAGATGATGGTCGTGTGGACGAACAGATCTTTAACGAATATACATCTCTCAATCTGAGTTATCCTCCTCGCTTTACGCATGTCACAACGGAAGCTGAGGCTCTCGCGGAACTCAGTTCTCGGGAATATGGACTGATCATCTGCATGCCCAACATGGACCACAGCGATATTTTTGCGACAGCCAACGAAATCAAGCGGCGTTATCCGGAGATCCCGATCGTCGTCCTTACGCCGTTTTCCAAGGAGGTGTCCAAACGTGTTGCCAATGAGGATCTGAGTGCCATAGACTATGTATTCAGCTGGCTCGGTAATTCGGAACTGCTGCTGGCCATCATCAAACTGATCGAGGATAAGATGAATGCGCCTGACGATACAAAAAGTGTCGGCGTACAGATTATACTACTTGTTGAAGATTCCATCCGATTCTATTCGTCGGCTTTGCCTCATCTATATAAATTCGTACTCGAGCAAAGCCAGGAATTCTCGAAGGAGGCGCTCAATGCCCACCAGCAGAACCTCCGAATGCGCGGACGTCCAAAGATCTTACTGGCCCGTACGTATGAAGAGGCTATCGATATCTTCGAGACATACAAGAACAACACGCTCGGAATCGTTTCGGACATGAGTTTCATGCACGACGGAAGAAAGGATCAGTTTGCAGGTTACAAGTTCGGGCAGTATGTCCGCCGGACCGGATTGATCGTGCCGTTTATCTTGGAGTCGTCAGAGGATAACAACAGCGTGTATGCTCACGAGTTGAACGCTTCGTTTATCAGAAAGAATTCCAAGAGCTACCCGCAAGACTTGAGGAAAGAGATCATGGATAACTTCGGTTTCGGTGATTTTGTCATCATCAATCCGCAGACCAAAAAGGAGATCATGCGCATCAAAGATCTGAAGGATCTTCAAAACAAAGTGTTCCTGATTCCTGACGATTCACTAGTCTATCACCTTTCGCGCAACCATTTTTCCCGCTTCTTCTATTCCCGTGCCATGTTCCCTCCGGCAGAGGTTCTGAAGGATGTGGACGTGAGCGACTATAGCAATATGGATGAGGCACGACAGCTGATCTTTGATCTGATTGTGCAATACAGACGCATGAAGAACTCCGGCGTCGTAGCCATTTACCAGAAAGACCGTTACGACGAATACAGCAACTTCGCGCGCATCGGCGACGGTTCTTTAGGAGGCAAAGGACGTGGCCTTGCGTTCATCGGAACCATGATCAAGCGCAATCCACAGCTCGACACGGACAATTTCAGCATCAACATACCGAAGACCGTCGTTATCTGTACAGATATCTTCGATGAATTCATGGAGTCGAACAAGCTCTATCCGCTTGCATTGAGTGACATAGACGACGAGCAAATTCTGAAATATTTCCTTCGCGCCAGTCTGCCTTCCCGACTCATCGAAGACCTGATGGCCTTCTTTGATGTCGTACACGGACCGATTGCCGTCCGTTCGTCCAGTCTGCTCGAGGATTCGCACTACCAGCCGTTCGCCGGGATCTATTCCACCTACATGGTGCCCAAGATTGAAGAGAAATATGAGATGCTTCGCGTACTGAGCGATGCCGTGAAAGCCGTCTACGCTTCGGTATTTTATCGCGACAGCAAAGCTTACATGACGGCCACCAGCAACCTGATCGATCAGGAAAAGATGGCAGTCGTATTGCAGGAGGTGATCGGAACGAAATACGGAAACCGTTATTATCCGATGATTTCCGGCGTGACACGTTCCCTCAACTTCTATCCGATTGGCGACGAGAAGGCGGAAGATGGCATTGTGAACCTGGCACTCGGATTGGGAAAATATATCGTTGATGGCGGGCAGACGCTTCGCTTTTCACCTCGCCATCCGCACAGTATCCTGCAGTTGAGCACACTCGACTTCGCCTTACGCGAGACGCAGACGCAGTTCTATGCACTTGACCTCAACAATCTGACACAGACCTTTTCCGTGGACGATGCATTCAATCTTCTCAAGCTTACCGTAAAAGATGCCGATGAAGACGGCGCACTCCGCTACATCGTTTCCACTTTCGACCCGATGGATCAGGTGATCCGCGACGGATATTATCCGGGAGGACGCAAAATCATCTCTTTCGTCAACATTCTTCAGCATGATGTCTTCCCGTTGGCAGACACGATCGACAAGATTCTTAAGATCAGTCAGGAGGAGATGGGACGCGCCGTGGAGATCGAGTTTGCGGTCAAAACCAATCCCGACGATTTCCATCAGGCCACGCTTTATCTGCTTCAGATCCGTCCCATCGTGGACAGCAAAGAGGTTATGGATGAAGATCTGTCGGTCGTTAAGAAAGAGGATACGATCCTGCAATCCACAAGCGTTCTCGGCCATGGCATCGTAAATGACGTCACCGATGTGATCTACGTGAAGACCGGCGCATTCAATTCGAGCAACAATCCTCAGATTGCACGCGAGATTGAAAAGATGAACCGTCAGTTCTCTGATACGGAAAAGAATTATGTACTGGTTGGTCCGGGACGTTGGGGAAGCAGTGATCCTTGGTTGGGAATTCCTGTCAAATGGCCGCACATCAGCAATGCACGTGTCATCGTGGAATGCGGACTGAAGGATTATCGCATCGATCCAAGCCAGGGCACGCACTTCTTCCAGAATCTGACATCGTTCGGCGTGGGTTATTTCACCATCAATCCCTTCAAGAACGACGGATGGTTCGACGAAGCCTATCTCGATGCCATTCCTGCGTTGGAAGAAACGGAATTCCTCCGCCATGTCCGCCTCGATCGTCCGATAGTCATCAAAATGGATGGCCGAAGAAGCCTTGGCGTCGTACTGAAACCCGTGTGAAAGTCTCATAGATCACAACTCCGGGACGAAAAAGTCCTTATCTGTGACCTCGAATCCTGGCTTCTGACATCCAAAGTCAAGATTTAGAGGTCGTGACTCCTATTCCCTGGACGCAGGGAAGTCATTTGAGGGGTCGGATGGCAATCCCTGGATGCAGGGAAAGTCAAAAAGGCTCGAAGATTACAACTTTACGAACAAAAAGTGCCGATCCGGGGGTCTAAATTGCAATCCCTGGATGAAAAAGTTCAAATCCGAGGGTCTAAATGGCAATTCCTGGGAGAAAAAGTACCAATCCGAGGGTCTGAATTGCATTCCCTGGAAGAAAAAGTTCAAATCCGAGGGTCTAGATCCTGACTTTGTGATCAAAAAGTACTGATCCGAGGGTCTAAACGCATTCCCTGGGCGCAGGGATTCAAATCCGAGGGGTAAATCGGATGGTTTGGCGCAGCCATCCAAACATCAATGTCGTCATTTTAATAGAAAAGGGCAGGCTTATCGCCTACCCTTTCGTTATCGTTGCCACTTCGCAAAGCTGTGGTTCACGGCAGCATCCGACGGGCAACATTCAAGAGAACCTAAAACACAGACGGATCATTTGATTACAAACGTTGTCATCAACGCTTTATGATCAGTGGGCCAAACGCCTTTCGAAGGGATGAAATGTTCACCACTTTCGTCAGCGGCCCGCTGACCACGCAAAATAGAGCCCGAAGGACCTACAATCGAGACGCCCTTCAGTTTGAGTGACTTCATAGGATAATAGTAGATGAAGTCGATGCGGTCACGCTCGTCAACCTTGCTCGCCCAAACCAGCTTCTTCAATTCAACATCTTTATTATCTGCGGGAAACGTGAAACCCGGATGTTTCACGGCATTCGGATAAATGACGCGATAGGAATCTTTGTAGCCATTGTCCAGCAAAAGCTTTGAACAATCCCAATCAATGACGACGCCGTTATGATCGCGCATATTCTTCGTATCTTTCCGCCAATCCAACAAAGAGGGCTCGTTGAAATCACCTCCGAGAATCACGATCGAACCCTTCGCTCTCTCCTTCTTTGCATCTTCG
>CAZIVE010000002.1:40888-62312 GCA_964542435.1 uncultured Parabacteroides sp. | reverse complement strand
CAGCCGAGTGCAGCAAAAGAAGGGTGGAAAAGCAGTAGTCGGCAGCCGAGTGCAGCTAAACAAGGGTATTTTAGTTGTACTCGGTTGCAGAGTAGTTCGAAAGAAGAATGTACAGTTTGTGTGCAGATTATTCTGCTTTCTTCTGAGCTATGGTCGCCATGCGTGCCTTCATGAAGCGGTACTGCTTACGGATAAGCTGATGACTGCGGATAATCTGGTAGCGGTAGATTAGGCAGGCCGATATGAAATAGATGCCGCACTGGAACCACAGCAGACGGAATTCAGGTGCTACCTGACTGAGTTCGGCTCCGGAACTGTTCATTCTGACAAATCCCTGTACGCCCGGTGTGGACGGGAAGAGATAACCCAACGCTTTCCAGAAAGGAGGAATGGCAGATTCGGGCCATGAGATACCGGAAATGAAGACCAGTATGACAGAGGTGAAGACAAGCACGATCATCGGCTGCTCACGCGTGGTCATAAAGCCGCTCAGCGTCATGGCCAGGAAAATGCAGGCCAGCAGGAAGGGCAGGAAAAACAGATAAATATCCATCGGATCACCCACTTGCGGGAATGAGAATATTTTCGGCACGATGACGATCACCCAAAGGCAGACAACACTGTAAACGATCAGATAGGTCAATCCTTTGCCCAGTACGATTCGCAGTGTGCCCTGGAAATGTTTGTTGATGGGCACCAGACAATGGAAACGGTTGCGCTCGCGAGCCGTTCCTCCCAACATTCCCACGCCCAACAGCAGCGTCTGCTGGATAATCAGGATCAGAATGGCGGGTACGAGGAAGCTGGCAAATCCGTTCTGTGCATTGAAGAGTGCAACGGAGTCGTAAGGTATGGGATTCACTTTGATGCGCTCCAATTCACTGGTCGAGACCGGAGAACTGTGCAGGACCCATTCTTTCCCCATGTCGAGCGAAACTTCCGTAGCAGTCACCAGAAACGCCTTGTAGTTGAGAAGCGAACCCATGTCGCAGTAGAGCGATACGGTAGTCTGTTTGCCGCGGTGGATATCTTTGCTGAACTGTTCGGGGAACAGCAGGATACCATACGCTTTCTTTTCGTCGAGCATCTTCTTGGCTTCGGCCATGTCGCCCGTGACGGCAACCACCTTGACATCGGGAGATGCGTTGACGCGCCTGATGAACTCACGGCTCATGAAGGAATCGCTCTTGTCCACGACAATCATCTTGGCATCCCGAACCACTTCGTTGTTATAAATAAAGGAATAGAGCAGTGGATAACCGAATGGGACGAGGAAGAAGAAGATCATCACGCCCGAGTCGCGGAACACCTTCTTGAATTCGTCCTTCCATATCCAGAAAAGGTCGTTGATGCCTTCAATGATATTACTTCGTTTGTCTGTATTATCGCTCATGATTCATGCATTGTTTTTACGGGATGTATTTGAAATAAAGCATGGCAGCCTTCAAATGCCGTCCCATGATGACCGGAAGAATGAAGAATCCGACCAGCCAGAGATATTCGCCCATGGAGTAGAACATGGCTCTTCCATTCAGCGCCTGATCGACATAGATCAGATAGTAATGACGCAGCGGGAACAACAGTGCCAGCGACTGCAGCATCGGATCCATAGCCGGCGTCGGGAAGGAGAATCCTACGATGGAGAAGGAAACCATTCCAAACAGGCAGGCAAAACTGAGCCCGAGACGAAGTGTAGGCAGTGTGCTGATCATAAGGATCCCACAGCATTGGGCCGCAAGGATGAGCAGGAGCATATCGAGCATCATCGGTCCCCAACCGCTTTGCAGCGGGAAGGCGTTGTAGCCGTAAAGTATGGAGATGATAAGCATCCCGACGAAGAAGAATATGACCGTATGGGGAAACAGTTTCCCCACCAGACTTGCTGTGAAGGAATTGCCTCCCGTCTTCACCCATTCGCGCGAAGTGGCGTATTTCAATTCCGATCCGATGCTGAAGACCGTCATGATGAAGATCATCAGCTGCAGGATACCCGGAAGGATCGTGTTGTTCAGATAAACGGAATAGTTGATGTTCGGATTCCCCAACGGATGCGTGTCGATGACAATAGGCTGCACCTGTGCCATGATCTGCTTGTCGGTATATCCTTTGGCTTGTCCGGTCTTCAGTCCGACTGCACCTCCTGCCAGGACGGATATGGTCTTCATGTCACGGAACAGCAGAGAAGCTGCAATCAGATAGGAGGCATTGGTATAGAAGGAGATCTTCGGACGACGGCCGGAAGTGACCTTGCTGGCAAACCCTTCGGGAATGTAGAAGATACCATACACTTCGCCCTTCTGAATGGCCTCGCGCGCCTCTTGGAAGGACTGCGTCTTGATATAGACCTGCGTCTGTTCGAAGACATCCAGCTGCCGGATCAGACTTCTCGAGTCGGCAGAGTTGTCCATATCGACTACAGCAATGGGAAGTTCATAAGGTAAGCCTGATCGCATCAGCGAAATGAAAAAAATGAGGCAGATCAAGGGTGCACCGATCATCCCGAAAAGATAGATCGGACGCGAAGTGATCCGTTTCACTTCTCTCTTCATTACTCGCCATGTGCAGAGCAGTGTCTCCTGAAATGTCATATAATCTTATTCCCTTTTTTCTTCATGATGACCGACATGCCCGGACGAAGTCCTTCGATCGGTTCACTGGAACGTGCACGTACTTCGAAGGTACGGGAGTCAAACTGTCCGTTCATCTTTGTGGCCTTCCATGCAGCGTAAGAACCCATGTCCTTCATGAAATAGACTTTCAGTTTGACGGTGCGGTTGCCTAAAGCCGGAACGAAGGCATTCAGCTCCGATCCGATGCGGATGTTCGCCAGCAGATCCTCGCGGATGCTGAAGGTAACCCACATATCGTTCATATCTGTAAGGTTCATGATGGGAGCACCTGTGCCGACCAGTTCGCCCACTTCAGGGAAACGTTCCGACACCTCTCCATTGATAGGAGAGACAAGGGCACTCTCGCCTACGTAGGATTCGACTTCGGCAATGGCTCCGTTGGCACGTTGTACCAAAGCGGCAGCGGCTGCCTTATCCTCTTTGCGGGCACCCTCTTTTGCCATGTCGTATTGAGAACGGGCTGCCTTTTCGGTAGCGACGGATGCATTGTAGTTGGCCAATGCTTCATCTCGTTTCTGAGCGCTCAGCACTCCTTTGTCGTAAAGGTTTTGGACACGATCATACGATTTCTTGGCAATATCGAGTCCAGCTTGTGATTTCTGCCACATCTCGAAAGCCGCCGTGATTTCCTGTACACGGGCACCTTTGATGGCTTTGGCATTCTGCGCAGCAGCTGCATCGCGGGCCGCTTCAGCCTGTTCCAGTTTGGCATTGATGTCCGGTGTGTCGAGATAAACCAAAGTATCTCCGGCGTGCACCTTATCACCTTCGTTGCATGTGAAATGAGTGATACGACCGGGAACTTTGCCCGAGATTCTCACTTCTGTAGCTTCTGCTTGACCCATGATAATATCGTCGGGCGGCGTCAACAGTACGAAACCGGCCAATGCAACCAAGCCGATTACTATGAGAACGGCTATAAATGCAAGCGTCATATTGCCGACTGTGAATTTCTTTTTCTCGCTATCCATCGTATTTGTCTTTAATAATGTTATTTGATTCTACTAATTATTCAAGGAGAGGCGTCCCATAGCCTTATCCAGATAGATATTCGTCAGCTTCACTTCGATCTCCGAGTCGATCAGTTCTGACTTAGCCTTAACCCAACCGGTCTGTGCTTCCATCAGGTTGAGAGCGGGGATCACGCCTTCGTTGAATCCGAAGTTGGCATCCTTGAGATTCTCTTCGGCATTTTCCATGTTCTTGGAAGAGGCAGTCAGCTTCTTCTTCGCTTCATTGACTTTGTAAACGGATTGGTTGACTTCGAGTTCGATCTTGTCTCTTGCATCCGCCAGTTGCAGATTGGCAATGGTGGTCTCTGCTTTAGCCGCATGGCGTTTGTACGTTCCTCCCCACCAGTCGGACATTGGGATTGAAACCAGAACGCCTACGTTGAACATTCCTCCGAATTTGTTCTTGAATCCATTGAAAGAACTTGGGTTGGTGACGAAATAATTGGCTGCAAGGGCAACATTAGGCAGAAGATCAGCCAAGACCAGACGTTCCTTTTTCTGATAGATCTTGGTAGCTGTCTCCAGACTCTTCAGTTCGCTACGGTTCATGAATGCTTCGTTGATGTCGGCATTGGATTCAGGTGTGTTGTAGGGAACGCGGTCGATGTCTTCATCAGCCAATCGGATGCTGTCGTTGATCGGCAGTCCGCAGATCTCAGCCAACAACATACGCGTTAGTGAAAGTCCGTTATCCACTTTTGTCTGCGTCATCTGAGCCTCGTTGAGTTTAACCTTTACACTCAGTCCGTCGGCTTTGGTGGCGAGACCCTGATCGATCATCTGTGAAATATCACTGTCCATCTTTTCGAGCAGTGAGACATATTTGTCGGCCAGTTTCTTTTTGTTTACCAGTGAAACGACCTGCCAATAGGTTTCGTCTGTCTTGTAGAGCAGACCTTGAAGCTCTGTCTCATGCATTGATTTTGCAAGATCCTTGGCATATTGTGTAATTTGATTGTAGGTGATGATTTTTCCTCCCATGAATACAGGTTGTACGAGAGCGATATTGCCAATCCATATATTGGTGATGTCGAGGTGTTGGATATCGTTGACCATGCTATACGCATTCTGAACCATCGGAAGCTGTGACAAACCGCCGAGTTGTGAGCCGATGGCAGCACCGAGCTGATCCATGTCGAGCAGATTCAGATCTTTCTGATTCCAAAGATAGGCCCCTTTGGCCGATACCTGCGGGAAATACTTGGTGAAAGCCTCCGACTTATTATTGTCAGCCACGTTGATTTTCTCTGAAGAAATCTGTAAGCTCTTATTATTTTTGACAGCCAGCTGGCGACATTCATCCAACGACAATGGCTGCTGGGCAAAAGCCAAGCAGGGAATCATCAACACTGCGCCCATGATCAATCTTTTCGTCTTCATAATTCTAATCTCATTCCCTCTGTGGGACATTCTCTTTATCAAATAATTCAGTTCCGTTGTTTAACTATCTCTATCAAAACAAATGAAATTTAAATTGGTTCATCTTATTAAAATAAAATGAACCAACGTAATGATTGACCTTAATTAGGTATGATGTCTATATTAATTATTTCGTGAGAGAGAAGCTCCTTCTTCCAATCAAGTTCCCATCTGCAAAGATGTCCACACGATAGGTCCCTGGAGAAAGGAATTCTTCGATATTCCAATACATCGTAACAGGGAGATCTTCGCTCTCATATTCTACTGTTTTCTTCATGGAGAAATTGATGTCTTTACCCTCAAAAGAGAACATATTACTACGACTTTTGACTAAAATATCATCATCCGGTTTCATGATGCGCACATAGATCGTTTTTTCTCCGGCAGGAGCCGTTACGTTCTTGGCAATCTTGAAGGAGATGACGAATTGGGTCATCTTATCGATCTTCGTTGTTGTCTTCCCTCGCTTGTTGATGGTGTTGACGTTGATATCTGTTGCATCCAGTTTGCTGGCCAGGGTGACACGCTCGTTCAGGCGTTCTCTCTCTTTGGTAAGCGAAGAGACTTGAGCCGTGCTGGCTTCATATTTCTGTACAGCTTCCTTCTTCTCCACTTTCAGCTGCGTGTTCTCGCGGTTGAGTGAATCGATCTGCATTACGTAGCCGCGCATGATCTTGCGGAGGGTCATGATCTCTTTCTTCAGTCGTAAGATTTCCTTCGAGTTGGTGGCCTTCGTTGTGCGAAGTTCTTCCATCAAGCGTTGTACTTTAGCCTGTTCTGTCGATAACAGAGCGACCAGAGAATCGTTGCCGACACTGAATTTATAACCTTCGTATTGCAGGGAGAGTTCGTTGTAGTCATCCTGAAGAGATTGTTTTTCTACATTGAAAGACTCCTCGTAATCTTTTATCTGTTTCTTCTGGTGATAAATGTAGTAAGCACCACCTCCGACAAGAAGTGCAAGGATTACGATTGCCGCGATCAGCAAAGCGTTTTTGTTAATACCTTTATTTTTTTGTTTATCTGTTTCAGCTTCAGCCATAACATCTGATTATTATACGGAAGGCAAAATTACTACTTAATCAGCTTTCTTATAGATGAGGTTGGGCTATTTACATTTTTTTAAGGAAACAATCAGAGTATAATTTGGGTATGGAATGGGGCTAATCTTCATTCCGACATATTCAAAACAAGTTTTGCTTCTATGCTTAACTTGAATTATCTTTGTGACTTCAAACTAATAATAGTCATTGGAATGAACGAAAAAATTATCATTCTTGATTTTGGTTCGCAAACGACGCAGCTCATTGGACGCAGAGTTCGTGAGTTGAATACCTATTGCGAGATTCTTCCTTACAATAAATTCCCTGAAGGTGACGAAACGATCAAAGGAGTGATCCTTTCAGGAAGTCCCTATTCCGTTTACGATGCATCGGCTTTCAAAACCGACCTCAATCGTCTGCGTGGTAAGTATCCTGTACTGGGAATCTGCTACGGCGCACAGCTTCTGGCTTATTCTGCCGGTGGGAAAGTGGAACCTGCAGGAAGTCGCGAATACGGACGTGCCAATCTGACAAAGATCAATGCGGACGATCCGTTGCTGAAAGGCATTCCCGTTGGATCGCAGATCTGGATGTCACACGGCGATACGATCACGGAATTGCCGAAGGGATTCCATATCATTGCTAGTACGGAGGATGTGGAAGCTGCTGCTTATCATATCGAAGGAGAGAAAACGTGGGCTGTGCAGTTCCATCCGGAAGTGTTCCACACGACCGACGGAATGAAGATCCTCGACAACTTCCTCAACATCTGTCAATGTGCCAAGGATTGGAACCCGGCTTCTTTCATCGAATCGACGGTGAAGATGCTGCGTGAGAAACTGGGCAACGACAAAGTCATTCTGGCTCTCTCCGGTGGCGTGGATTCTTCGGTTACGGGCGTTCTGCTCAACCGTGCTATCGGAAAGAATCTGACGTGCGTATTCGTGGATCACGGGTTGCTGCGTAAGGATGAGTTTACGAATGTGCTCAACGATTATCAAGGACTTGGATTGAATGTCATCGGAGTCAATGCGCAGGAGAAGTTCTATTCGGAATTGGCCGGCGTAAGCGATCCGGAGAAGAAACGTAAGATCATCGGCAAGGGCTTCATCGACGTCTTCAATGAAGAGGCGCACAAGCTGAAAGATATCAAATGGCTGGCTCAGGGTACGATTTATCCAGATGTCATCGAGTCGCTTTCCATCACGGGAACGACCATCAAGAGCCATCACAATGTAGGCGGACTTCCCAAGGATATGGATTTGAAGCTGGTCGAGCCGCTTCGTCTGTTGTTCAAGGATGAGGTTCGTCGCGTGGGTGAAAATCTGGGAATGCCGGAACATCTGATCAAACGTCATCCGTTCCCGGGTCCTGGATTGGGCATTCGTATCCTCGGTGATATTACACCTGAAAAGGTCCGCGTTCTGCAGGAAGCTGATGATATCTATATGAAGATGCTTCACGAATGGAATCTGTATGACAAGATCTGGCAAGCCGGAACCATTCTGCTTCCGATTCGTTCGGTCGGCGTGATGGGTGATGAGAGAACCTACGAGAATACAGTCGCATTGCGCGCTGTCACCTCCCGTGATGCCATGACAGCCGATTGGGCACAGCTTCCCTACGAATTTCTTGCGAAGGTATCCAACGAAATCATCAACAAGGTGAAAGGCGTCAACCGCGTTGTCTATGACATCAGTTCGAAGCCGCCGGCAACGATTGAGTGGGAATAATTTCCACGAACGTTCTATCTTATAAAGGAAGGCTTGTGTCGATAAATGATGCAAGCCTTTTTTATATTCGGATCAGCGCCTGCCGATTCATCACTATATAATTTATATTTCAGTCAACCACCGCAAATGCACCTCTATATAATTTATATTACGGTCAACGACCGTCGCTTTGCCCCAAAATAATTTATATTCCGGTCGCCAACGGCTGATTTGCCTCAAAATAATTTATATTTTGACCAACCACTGCTGATTCATCTTCATATAATTTATATTTGGTCGCTGCCTGCCGATTCATCGGAAAATAATTTATATTCCGCTCTCCAAAAGCTGATGTACCAGTAAATAAATTATATTCCGGTCCCTGCCTTAAATTACATGGAAATGCTTCAGCGCACGATATACGCCGTCTTCATCCACGGATGTGGTGACATAATCGGCAGCTTGCTTGACAGAATCCACGGCATTGCCCATAGCTACGCCAACGGCTACGTCTTTAAACATCGGAATATCGTTGCCGCCATCGCCGAACGTCATGGCTTCGCTGGGATCGATTTGGAAATGCTCGAGTATCTTCCGCACGCCCAATCCTTTGTCGCTGCCTTTCACTACGACGTCGGCGAAAGCGGGACTCCAGCGCGGAGCTGTGCAATGCGGAAGGGCGGGCATAATCTCAGGCTCTTCCTCTTTGGTGAAGAAGGCGATGAGCTGATAAATCGTTTTGCCTTTTATTTCTTCGAGCGGACGGACCGGCTGCTTCGGGAAGTTGAGCTGCGCATAAAGCCGATCGGTGCTTTCGTTCGTAAAATTCATGGACATACGGTCGGCTTCCACAAAACCGCATGGGAAGGGATGAATTTGCAGGAAGTCAATCAGTGAACGAATATCTTCGTCCGGAATGGGATTGCGATAGATGATCTGGTCGTTTGAAGCATAGCAGAGGCTGCCGTTCAGTGTGACATAGCCGTCGAAGACTTCCGTTCCAAGGTTGTCGATGGCGTGGAGCTGCCTGCCGGTTGCAATGAAAAGCTTGATGCCTTTCCGTCGTGCTTCGGCAAATGCCTGGATGGTGGAATCCTGCAAACGATGCGTTTGAAAACTGACCAATGTGCCGTCAATGTCGAAAAATAGCGCTTTTATCATATTATTAGAAAGATACTTTCATGACGAAACGAAAACCTCGTTTCTGAATGTTCGGATTATCGCGGTAAGAGAGACGCCATACATAATCGATGCGGATGAACTTGAGGATGTTCTCGATGCCCACGCCGGCTTCCATGTAGGGCTTGCTGCTCATTGTCGTTGTGCCTTCGGGGAACTGGTAAAGTCCGACGCCGTTTTTGCTCGGGTCGTTCTTGTCGCTCAGCGAACCGAACATGCCTCGATAGGAGAACACCTCACGCCACTTCAGCTTTTTGATGAGCGGCAGCTGGTTGAGAATCCATCCGTTCATGTAATAGGTGACGTCCCACGAAGCATATTCATCGTTGAGGAACTCCATCGCGTTCAGGTTGGTGAACTGTTCGGGCTGGATCGTGTAGGTCATGTTGGCGTTCGGGATCAGCAGCAGCGGATAAGGCACTTTGTTCCATACCTTCGCCGCTTTCGTGATGATGTCGATGTAGCCGAATGCCGAGAACCAGAATCGTTTCTCGAAGCCGAACTCGGTCTTGTTATAGTTGTAGTCCGCACCGAGGAATCCCTTCAGTGCGACGGTGTGCTTCAGCGAGAAGATCGGTGCGTCGTAGGTGATAGGATAACGGTAGTTTCGTGTCTGGTAGAATTTCTCATTGGGCGCATATCGCAGACGGAACTCGAGTTCCGACATGTTATAATGGTCCTTGGGCGTGATTGTCCCGTCGCTGTTAATGCGGTTGAACTCCGCATACTTGGTGGACGACTCTGTGAAGTTATGGAAGGCTGCGCCATAGGCAAAGCCGCTGTAGCGCTCGTTGTAATAGGTAAGTTCCGCCTTGCGGATGTAGGTTACGCGGTTATCCTTCTGTCGTTTCCAGGCGAGGAACATATTATCCTTGTTGGTGTACATATAATCCTGGCCCAGTTCGTTGATATCGTAGCTCATTTCGAGGCGCAGCGACCGGACGGGGAATTCCTTGCGGTATTCTTTTTTGTCGATAAACGAATATTCGGCGATGGCGTCGTATTTCAGTTTCTCATCCTTCGTGCCGTAGGCAAGGAAGCCGTCGAGGAAGAAACGTTTGCTGAAGCTGGTCGTGGTGGTGCCGCCGAGACGGAAACGTCCGCCTTCCACAGCATTGCCGCTGATGAAGGTGTTGGCCGGTCCGAATTCGAACAGGTTCTTCGATTTGTCCTTATGCGTGCCGACATATCCGCTGACGAGGATCGAGACGACCTTCTCGGTCACGTAGAATATCGGGATGGAACGCAGTTGCGCCATCAGTTTGTCCACGGAGTTGCCCTTCTTTCCTCCGGCCTCTTCCGGTCGGATGTCGTTCCAGAACTTCTCGTTTTGCGTATAGGCATTGGTGATCATACGTTCCGGCTCTTCCTGGTTGAATATGGTAAGATCCTTGGGTGGATCGAAAGATTGGTTGCCATAAAGACAAAGCCGTCGGGCATACATACCTTTCTCGTTCTTGCTCAGTTTGAAGTTGAGGTTGATATCGTCTTTGGTGATCAGTCTCGTTCCGTCGTCGGTGCGCAGGAATTCCTGTTCGATGCTCATGCCGTGGACGAAGTTGAGGTTGATGTCCTGCGGCACGTTCAGCAGGATTCGTTTGACGAAGAAGGTGGAATCGAGCGTGACGTACATATGGCCCGTGAATCCGAACGATTCGGAGACATGCGGCACGAATCCGAGATCGACATATTTCTTTCCTTCAATATCCAATGTGTCGAGCAGGTAGTATTTATAGAAATCGGGACCAATCGTGGACAACGGGCTGACGAATCGTTGGAGGAACAGTGGAATATCGTTTTTGAAAATATCCGTTTCGCGGAACACTTCGCCCAGCAGCTGCCGGATGCCGTCGCGTGAGAAGATCTCATCGATACCGGCCGAGCGGATGCCGGAGATAACGCTCTTCTCGGTTTTCGGATCTTTGCGGTAATAAACGTTCTCTATCTTCTCCTTTTCAGAGACAGGAAGAATGGTTTTGCCGAGAGCGATGGTATCAACATATTGCGACAGAAAGTCGAACTTGCCGGCTTTCTGATTGGGTTTCCGTTCCTTCGGATGATAGTCGTTGAGCGCGAATACCATCTTCTCATAGCGGTTGTAGCAAAAGTAGTCATGATTGCGCGGACTGCTGCTTTCGCGGTGAGAGATCACATTCCGGACGAAGATGACCGCCGGATTCTCCTTTTTCGTATAGCGTTCGTGTTTCGGTTTGACGACCACTTCGTCGAGGGCGATGCTTGTCGGGACCAGTTTGATGTCGATATTATTGACACGTCCGAGCGTGACGAGAATTGTCTTGTCTCGATATCCCAAGTAGGAGACGACCATCGTTCTGACCTTTGATGAAGAATTGATGAGGAATCGTCCGTCGAGATCCGTCGTATTGCCGATGGTTGTTCCCTTGAGGATTATGGATACATAGGGCAATGGTTCGCCTGTAATGGAATCCTTCACCGAACCTTTGATAGTGGTTTGTGCCATCGTTCCTATCGCGAAACTGATCAATAAGAGAATAGATATAAATATTTTCTGCATTACTTGAATCTACCTTGCAACATTGAATCCTGCAAAGGTATAACAAGTCGTATCTCCAAAAATGTTCTCAAAAGAAGATATTTTGTCCTTTTCCCCTTTTTTTGATGCAGATTTGTATGGTTTGGAACCAATCGGCATTCGTTTTAGGAATGGCTGATCTGCAAACCAGTGCCGGAGAGATTCATTTCCACAAAGCGAGCATTGCTGTGAAGCGGATTTTCGTTGAGGATTCTGCGGATATGAGCAGCTGCTTTGGCATCCTTGGCTACGATGTAGAGATAACCGCCTCCACCAGCTCCCGGAAGTTTGCATCCGAGCATATAATCCTGGATACGTTCGATGATTCTTTCCACATCCGGCGGATTGGTTCCGGAGTCGAGTGCTTTGTTCAGTTCCCAGCTTTTGCCCACGAGACGTCCGTAATGTTCGAAATCGCCGTATTGTATCGTTTCGTACATATCCATGGCGTGTTGTTTCATCTTGTTGAGGATTGAGAGATGCTTTCCGCTGTTGAGGAACATACCGCGTACGATCTCCGCCAGAATCTCTTTGGCGGTTCGGGTGATGCCTGTATAATATAATAGATGTAGATCGCGGAAATTCGGATCGGTGAAGAGATATTCGGGAAGCCAGCGTACACGCGGACTTTGGTTGAATCCGTCGCTGGTCTGAAGCAGTTTCATGCCGTGTAGGATTCCGCCATACTGATCTTGCCAGCCGCCGCCTGTAGTAAGCAGCTGTTCTAGGATAAGGGTTCGTTTGCCTGTCTCGTTCAGATCCCAGCCCAGTCCGCAGAAGTCGGACAAGGCGCCTAGTACGGTGGCTGCGAGGATAGAACTGGTGCCCAATCCGGATCCGGCAGGAATAGCGGCGAGCAGTGTGATCTCGATTCCGCTGCCGAAAGCTCTCAGTTGTTCGGCCAACGAATCGTAGCGTCGCAAGGAGAGATCGGGCGCAAAGAACTGGTCCTCCAGCGAGTCATAGCGATGCAAGGAGCGTTCGGGCGCAAAGCCGGCAAGAGCCAGGGCTGCTTTCGGAATGGTGAAGGGCGATCCCACTTTGTTGAACTGCAGAAGCTCTTCCCATTTCGTCACCACTTCGCGTGCTCCAAGATCGATGGAGCGGAGAGTGATTTCGTATTTCTCCGATGGTTTGATATAGACTTGCAGCGGCGGTTGTCCATTCAGTTCGATGGCAACATTGACCACATTACCTCCGGAATAGAGGCAGAACGGCGGCGTGTCGGTCCATCCGCCTGCGAGATCGATGCGGACGGGACTTCTTCCCCAAACAATCTGATCGTGATAGACATTGAGATGCGGTTCCTTGCAAGTGGATAGGGTAGAAGTCAGCCCTTTTCTCAGCAGTTCGAAGGCTTTGTCCTGTTGCTGCTGGTCGTCCTGATGAAGGATCTGTAGCGTCCGGGCGCGGAACATGGCGTCGTGGATGCGTTTCATGAGCGGTGCGTTGTCAGTGAGCGGAGCGGGCAGAGGCAGATGGAATGCAGCAAATTCGTGAGCGGCATCGTTCAAGTCGAGCTGATAGAAGACGCTTTTCTCGTGATTGGCAGCGAGGAGCGGCCAGTTGCGTTTCCGGAAGTCGAGGCGTTGACGGTTCAGCCGTGGCAGATTGGCTCTGTCCATGAGCTGATTGGCGGAGAGTTTCTCCTGTCTTTTCCAGATGGCTTCTCCCTCTTTCAGCTGCGGTTCGGAAATCATCCAGCGGAACGCCATTCCCAGTTCCTCTATTGTGGTGCAGAGCGGGAAGAGCGGTGTCATCTGTAGATCGTCGTTGTGAGGAATATCTTGTTCGGTCAGTCCGCGTTCGTTCATCCATTCCGTGAACGGACGGCCCAGGAAGAGTGTATCCGGATCGTGCGTATCGCCACGGAAGGCATCCTCAAAGCCGTAAGGCCTTGCCGCGAAAGCCTGATCGCCCACGGGAACGGCATCCATACAGGTTCCTGCAGGCAGATCGATGGTCCAGTCGTTGTCCGGAATACCGGTGATGACATGTTGATGATGAAGCGTCCAATGCGAACCGATGCAACTGTTCTCGATCCACAGATCGGAGTTTCTTGCCTGGAGCTTGGGATGAATCTCGGCATTCTGTACGAACATAGCCGGATGCGGCTTGACGGTACGTTGCATGATGGCACGCTGGTCGCGTACGAGATTCTGTATGGCGAGCGTAGAAGAGATCAGTTCATGGCTGGTGCCGAAATGGTAGAATTCGCCACCGGGGAGCGGCAGCACAGCGACGGACAGATCGTTCAGCCCTTCGTCCTTGATCTTCGGATGATTGCCCAAAGCCAATCCGAATTCGGAATAGAGTTCGTAGTTGATGATGGCTTTGGCATTGTTATGCGCATGCTGGAAGAGCAGTTCCACAGCACGGTCGCTCAGCAGCCAGATGCCGATATCGAGCATACAGAGATAATTCGAAGCGAGCGTAGCCAGATCCTGCAGAGAAGGTTTCTGGAGCATGAAGTCCAGTTTCTCCGGAGTCTCTCTTCGGGAGATGAATACGCCATGATGCGTAGCCACAGTAGGATCGGCCCATAGTCCGAAGCATACGACATCCGCTTTGGGAATCTCCTGAAGCGGTTCGTTGGCACGGATGAAGACATCCCCGCTGGCGATGAGTGTGTGGAGCGATTCGGGCGCTTTCTCCATGATCTGCTGATACAGCGGCAGCTGTAAGTTGAGCAGGTTCTGCGACAGTCGTTGTCCGCGTGCCCAGCGGAACACCGGAACAGGCGTGAGAAGTTTGCCCGTAGGAGCG
Source organism: uncultured Parabacteroides sp. (assembly GCA_964542435.1). Classification (GTDB taxonomy): domain Bacteria; phylum Bacteroidota; class Bacteroidia; order Bacteroidales; family Tannerellaceae; genus CAZIVE01. Next base: position 47,996 of record CAZIVE010000002.1, on the reverse strand, counting down.
TAAGCAGGCAGTCGCCGGCTCTGACCTCCTGCATGAAGCAGGATTCTCTTTTCTTTGGGCAGCCAATTCTTCAAAGGCAGGACGTCCTCCTCCGACAATCTGCAGGCATCGAGGAGCCATGCTGTTCCGCCGCCAGAGCCGAGTCGATGACCCGCGGGATCGGACGTACAAAACCATTCGTTATGACTGACATTCTCCGTTTCGTGGAAACAGTGCACCTCATTTGCCGGTAGTGACAACAACTTCTTCATCTCATGATATTATTGAGAAACAAAGGTAAGAAGAGCTTTTCAATATCCAAATCTATGAATCGTCTAAAAATAAAGATGAGAGGAAAAATAAGATCGGAGAAGGAGTAGAAGGAGGGAAGCAGTGAGCATCAAAGAGAAAATATAGTTCTTAAGCCACTCCGCAACTTGAAACAAAGGGAAATGGGTGCAAAGGTCCGGGCATAAAAAAAGAGGGCGCTACACGTAGGAAGCACTCTCTTCATTATATGTAAACACTGGGGATGTGTTTACTTGTTTTTTTTGCTGCGATCTCCGTAGCGGCTCATGAACTTATCAACGCGGCCGGCTGTATCGACCAGTTTAGACTTACCTGTGTAGAAAGGATGAGAAGTGCTGGAAATCTCGACCTTGATCAGTGGGTAGGTGACGCCGTCGATCTCGATGGTGTCTTTCGTGCTTGCAGTGGAACGTGTGATGAACATGTCGTCGTTAGACATATCCTTGAAAACTACCGGGCGATAATTGTCCGGATGAATACCTTTTTTCATTGCTTTTGTATCTTATAATTTATATTTCTCTCAAGTGTCAAAACATAATTTTGGCTTGCAAAGGTATGGATATTGTTTGAACGAACAAAAAAATGCGCTCATTTTTTTCTTTTACATTCTTATTTGTATAAAATAACGCTGCCGGAAAACTATTCTACGGGATTAAGTGTTACCTTTGACGAAGTTTTTAAATTAATAACGTAAATAGAACTATGGTAAGTTTCAAACAATTAGGTTTGGTAAACACGAGAGCAATGTTTGCCAAGGCAGTAAAGGGCGGTTATGCCATTCCTGCTTTTAACTTCAATAACATGGAACAGCTGCAGGCTATCATTATGGCTGCTGTTGAGACAAAGTCACCGGTGATCCTTCAGGTTTCCAAAGGCGCTCGTCAGTATGCCAATCAGACGCTGCTGCGTTATATGGCTGAAGGTGCTGTAGAGTATGCCAAGGAGTTGGGTTGCGAACATCCACAGATTGTTCTCCATCTGGATCATGGTGATACTTTCGAACTCTGCAAGAGTTGTGTTGATATGGGTTTCTCTTCTGTCATGATCGATGGTTCAAGCAAGCCTTATGATGAGAACGTAGCTCTCACGAAGAAAGTCGTTGAGTACGCTCATCAGTTCGATGTAACGGTTGAAGGTGAACTGGGCGTTCTGGCCGGCGTTGAAGACGAGGTTGTAGCTGAGCATCACACCTATACACGTCCTGAAGAGGTTCAGGATTTCGTTAGCAAAACAGGCGTTGACAGCCTTGCTATCTCCATTGGTACAAGCCACGGAGCCTATAAGTTCAAACCCGAACAGTGCACACGCAATGCTGAAGGCCGCCTTGTTCCGCCGCCATTGGCATTCGATGTATTGAAAGGTTGCGAAGAGAAGCTTCCTGGATTCCCGATCGTTCTCCACGGATCATCTTCTGTTCCTCAGGATCTCGTTGATATCATCAACACTCACGGAGGAAAGTTGCCGGATGCTATCGGTATTCCTGAAGATCAGCTGCGCGAAGCTGCAAAGAGCGCTGTTTGCAAGATCAACATCGACTCAGACAGCCGTTTGGCTATGACCGCTGCAATCCGCAAGGTATTCGTTGACAAACCAGGTGAATTCGATCCTCGTAAATATCTGGGACCGGCTCGCGATTCTATGAAAGCGCTCTACGAGCACAAGATCATGGACGTTCTGGGTTCTAACGATAAACTTTAATTACACATTCACCATTATAGAAAAGCCATCTCAATCGGGATGGCCTTTCTTTTTTGGTACATGACATCTCCCGAAAAGAGGAGGAAAACATTTATACAAACACAATGAAAAGAATCGCTACATTACTTTTATTGGCCTGCACTGCATCCATGCCGTTTTCTATGAATGCACAGAACACGATCAAGGACATCTTCAATTCTGCTGTCAGCAAAGTCACTTCGACCATCCAGGGAACCAACAAATTGAATGCTACCACACTCAACGGACGCTGGAACTACTACAAACCTTCGATGAAGTTCGAGAGCAACAACGTTCTTAAAGAGGTTGTCGCTTCGGCTGCTTCCATCAAGGCGGAGAATTCACTGTCGGAATATTACACGAAAGTGGGCATCACTACGCAGAAATGTAATTTCATCTTCAATGCCGACAGCACCTTTACCAATCTGATGGGCGGACATCAGCTCAACGGCACCTATTCCATCAACGAAGCCAACAGCACCGTCGATCTGCATTATCTGTTTGGCGGACTCATCAATTACAAGACGATGACAGCCAAAATCCAGATGTCGGGCGATCAGATGAACCTGCTCTTCGATGGTGATAAACTGCTCAAGTTCCTGCAGTTCGCTTCGAAGTTCTCCAGCAATGAGACGCTGAAGGTGTTCAATGAGTTTGCCAGTCAATACGATGGTTTGCTCGTAGGTTTCACGCTTCATTCTTACAAACAGGCTGAGGCAACGACAACGACGACCGCTGCTGCTGCAGCCAAGACAACGACACCTGCCAAATCAACCGTTACCAAATCTTCTTCTTCGTCTTCCAAGACGACAGCCACGAAGAGCGGAACGAAGAAGGTCACGACCAAATCAACGACTACGACCAAGAAAACTACTACGAAATCGGCTAAGACCAGAAAATAGTTTTCTTCTATGATTCTTACGGACGAGATGCGTGCATTCATCAGACAGCATTCGGGTGACGAGCCTGAGAAGCTGCTGCTGGACGCATCGCGTTACCGTGGAATCGATGTGCCGCTGGCTGCCACGCAGATTGCTGCAAGGCGACAGATACGGACCAAGCTGCCGCAATGGTTCGATGACGACCGTCTTATTTTTCCTTCCCGTCTGGCTGCCGAACAATGTTCGTCCGAGAAGACCGCTCTTTACAAACAGCGTCTGCTGGATGCTGCCGATGAAACCTTGACGGATCTGACGGGCGGTTTGGGCGTGGACAGCTATTATTTTTCTCAAAAAATTTCCAAAGTACATTACATCGAGCGCTCGGAAGACTACTGTGAAGCCGCGCGCTATAATTTCGCCGAGCTGCATGCCGACATCGAGGTCACGTGCGGCGATGCCACGCAGATGCTGCCTTCGCTGCAGAGCGACGTGATGTATATCGATCCGGCGCGCCGTGCCGATGGCGACCGACGTGTCTATGCGCTCAGCGACTGCGAGCCCGATCTGACGCTGCTTCTTCCCGAGATGCTGCGCCACACGAAGAAGGTCATTGCCAAACTCTCGCCGATGGCGGATATTTCCCATACGCTGGAGCTGCTCCCGGGCACAGTGGCGGTTCATGTATTGTCTGTGCGCAACGAATGTAAAGAGCTGCTCTTCGTGATACAAAGTCCCAGCGCGTCTGATCCAGTGATCCACTGTGTGAATTTCACTACGGAAAATGGCGAGCAGTATTTTTCCTTTCATCCCGACGAAGAGCAACAGGCAGAGATTCATCTGGCGGACGAGGTTCGTTCCTTCCTTTACGAGCCGTCGAGTTCTCTTCTCAAGGCAGGTGCTTTCAAATCGCTCTGTCAGAAATATCCCATCGAGAAACTGGCTGTCAGCAGTCATCTCTATACATCTATTAATAGATGTTCCGATTTTCCGGGTCGAATCTTCTGCGTGCACGAGGTGATTCCTTTCAACCGTCAGTGTCGCACGTTATCTCGTACGATTCCGCAGGCGAATATCGCCGTCCGCAACTTTCCCCTTTCCGTTTCCGAACTTCGCCGTCGTACGGGCATTGCCGATGGTGGCGACGTTTATCTCTTCGCCACGACTTTGTCCAACGGCGCCAAGGTGATCGTCAAGTGCGGAAAAAGCGAAAAGAAATCATTATAGGGCAGAGATTCTGCGAATTTCGGAAAGCTGATCGCGCAGTTGGGTGTTGGTAAGAGCCGTCTGAAGATCATAATCCGACTGCATTTTGACCAACAGATCCGCGTGAATTCCCAAAGCTGCTTCCATCCTCAATGCAATTTCAACAGACACCGCTTTTTTACCATTTAAAATTTCATTAAGCGAAGAATAGGGCAAACCAATCCTCTGCGCAAAATCTTTCTGTGCGAAGTTGCGGTGTGACAGTTCCTCCTTTAAAAGTTCTCCGGGATGATAAGGGCGGAATGATGGCATGTCGTTAGCTGTCTCTTTCATAACTTTCGCTAATTTATAATGATTCGTTATATCCATTAAAGAACAAAGATCAATCTCCAAAACCGTTTTTTTTTCGTTATTTCTCTAAAAATCAATCTGTAGCGGTAGTTTATTCTCAAAGGATCAACATTTTGTCTTTTTATGCATCATTTTGTAGGAAAAGGGTTTGCCCGTCCGAAATTGGGTTTGCCTTGTTGCCCGCATCCAAACGCCGCAACAAAACAACCGTCGGCCTTGGCGAATCACTGCATGGCGCAGCCTTGCCACCTTGTAGCGACGAGGAACACATCATTGCAAATACACTCCTTTTTTCTTCATTTTTCCAAGTTTCCTCTTTTGCCATTCGACAGGATCAGCGTGGAGGGCATGGATTGAAGGGCTTCCTTGGCTTGCTCGGAGACAACGTTCCAGGTGGCGTAGCTGATGAAAAGGAAGTCGTATTCGTTGAGCGTGAAGGTCTCGGGCGTCAGACTGTGTTCGGCGAGGATCGTGTTGTACTCGTTCGGGAATGTGGTGAGACGCGGATCGGAAACGTTGCGGTCGGTGCGGATGTCGAGCAGCGAGATCTGTCCGTGCGTGCAGCGCTGCATCGTGAGCGCGTAGCCTATCAGGAAGAGATCGTCGGTGGAGGCGATGATCATCAGGATATGTGTCGCTCTGACGAAGTCGCGGTTGACGAAGACGCCAACGGGACAATTGCTTTGCATGATGAACTCGCGCGTCTTGTCTTTCAACAGCGAGGCGGGATAAAACCAAGGATGCGTGGAGTGGAAACGGTTGAAGAAGCCGCTGTGATGTTCGTTGTAGCTCGTGGCGTTGATGTCGCTCTGCGCGTCGCTCAGCGTGATGCCCGAGCCGACCAACAGAAAATCGTAGTTCTCCTGGTTGACGATGTCGCAGATGTAGGCGCTGGCGTTGTCACACACTTCGTAGCGCGTGTCGATGTGCAGACCGAGTTTCTTGGCGCCGTAAAGCACCGGACCGAAGCTCACCTCTTCGAATTTGTCCGTGTGAAGCGGATTGACGTCGGTGCCGACGGTGAGATGCAATGCGGTGATTTTCAGTTTGTCGTCCTTACGCGAGAAGAGCTGGTGCGCCACGTCGAGCATGATCTGTCCGTTGCCTGCGCGACCGAATGAAAGCAGTACTTTGTAGATGCCTTCCGCGTGTGCCTGCCTGAGAATCATCTCGTTGTCCTCGTGTTTGCGATAGAGCCAATGGATGAGCGAGACGAGCGGCGTGGTCATCAGCGTTGTGACGATGGTCATGATCACCATGATGGCGAAGATCGTGGGCGGCAGGATTTTCATGTCGTAACCGATGGTCAGCACCACCAGTTCCATCAGTCCGCGCGTGTTCATGAAAGCACCGAGGCAAAGGCTGTCTTTCCAGCTTTCACCGGTGAAACGGGCAGCGCCGGTCGTTCCGCCCATCATTCCAATGACGGCGAGGATGATAAACAGCAGGCACATGCTCCACGCGTCGGGTGTGTCGAGCAGTCCGATCTGCGTGCGCAAGCCGGTCGAGGCGAAGAACAGCGGCAGAAACAGCGCCACCGAGACATCTTCCACCTTATCGATCATGATCTTTCTGAATTTCAGGTTCGAAGGCATCACCACGCCGGCGAAGAAAGCGCCGAACAGCGCGTGCAGGCCAAACAGTTCCGTGACGTAGCATGAAGCGACGAGCAGCAGGAAGATAAACGCCACGAGCGCTTTGTTGATCACCTCTTTATTATGATAGACGTCGCCCACCATGCGAAGGAACGGACGGACAGCCGAGTACATGAAAACCATGTAAAGCAGCGAGAAGGCAATGTTGATGAGGGCGCTGAGGATCGAGCCGGCTTGTGCGATGGAGATGACCACCGCGAGCAGACACCAGGCTGTGACATCTTCGCTGGCAGCGCAGGCCAACGAGAGCGTGCCGAGATGCGTGTGCGTGAAACGTTTCTCCTGTATGATGCGCGCCAGCACAGGCAACGCAGTGATACTCATGGCAATACCGATGAACAGCGCAAACGAGATGAACGGCGTGCCTTCGGAAGCATAGCTTTTATAGGCGATGAGTGCGGCGATCATGCCGAAGAGGAAGGTCACGAACATGCTGGTGTGACTGATGACGATCGTCTCCTTGAGTTTGCGCCGCACTTCGGTGATATCCAGCTCCATACCGATGGCGAACATAAAGAGGATCAGTCCGAATTCGCTGATGATGGTGATGTTGTTCAATGAATCGGAGGGGAAGAGGAAGGCCGAAGTCGAGGGAAAAGCAGAGCCGAGGAACGAAGGACCGAGCACGATGCCCGCGATGATTTCGCCCACGACCGTCGGTTGTCCCAATTTTCGGAAGAGCCATCCGAAGAGTCTGCAAGCCAGTAGGATGACGATGATTTGCAGCAGCAGGATGCCCACCGTTGAGCGGACATGTGCGAACATCATACCGCCAAAGTCTGTAAAAGCCTCTGACGTGTTCCAGGAACTGCTTGCCACATTGACCGCCGCGTCGCTCCGGATGCCTTCTCCCGCCTTGATCAGCAGGTACATCAGCACCACAAACACAACGATCATCAGCAGATAAAATGTACTATCTCTTGTCCCCTTCTTCATCTCTGTTGATTTTAGGGCAAAGATAGTGCAAGTCGAGTGCAGAATAAAATGAATTCGTTCATTTTTTATGCCGAGGCG
>CAZIVE010000002.1:0-40788 GCA_964542435.1 uncultured Parabacteroides sp. | reverse complement strand
CGAGGCGCAGCCTATCTTGGATGACGCAAGGCGTCAAAGTAGTGCAAGTCGAGTGCAGAATAAAATGAATTCGTTCATTTTTTATGCCGAGGCGCAGCCTATCTTGGATGACGCAAGGCGTCAAAGTAGTGCAAGTCGAGTGAAATACAAAGTAGTGAGATTGGTTTTAAGCCGAGAATCGGCGTCATTTGTAGAAGCACTACGTGGAAGGAGCGTAGCGAATGGAACGTAGCGAATGGAACGTAGTGTAAAGATGCAAAAAGAGAATAGAGCTTCGAAGAAGCGACCTATCTGCCACGCTGTTTCTTTCTCTTGCAGAGGGTAGGCGGCATCTCCGATGCTCACTTGTAGTTGGCAATTTCACCTTTTTCGCCTCTTTTCTCTCTTTTTTCACGCTCATCACCCTCTCCAATCTCCTTTGTCACCTCTTTATCACCCTCCTCATTTTCTCATTTTCTCACTCAAATTGTCAGCGGTGAGAAAAACTTTTTCGGGGAAAATCGCGTATTTATATTGATAATCAATATGTGTTGTGAAAAATTATTCCCATTTTCTCATTTTCTCATTTTCTCACCCCCTCCTTTTTTTCATGCAAAAATGGAGAGGAAAAGGAGATGTTTTGGCACCTTTTATTTTGCTTATGGCGCGTAATGGACGCTAATGGCATCTTATGGCATAGTTTGGTCTTATTTGGTTATTTTTTTAGTGAAAAAAGGAGATTAGTTACTGAAAAATAAATCTCAAATCACCGTTTTTCTTTTTCTGCTTGTAATGTATTGATATATAACGTATTAAAAGAGGAGATAAAACAAAAAGCGGTGACAAGTTATCACCTTGTTATCACCCTCTGTTTTCGCTGTAATTTTGCATTGTTTTCAGTAGTTGAAAACGGTGCAGATTCATTACGGAAGGGCAACGTCTGCATCCAACCGCCCAAATCTTTTAAAATTATGTGTTTAATAGAAAAACGGCATCCTTCGGGATGCGCCACGAACGGTAGAAGTGGCAAAGTAGAGTCGATCAGCGAGGTGATGCTTCAGAGCTGCATAAGCGGCGAAGGCGTCGGACAACTGCTGCGTCAGACCGAGTTCATGAAGTCGAAAATCCAAGCGCACTGCCTGGACGGCGGTGAAACCCGAGTCCGCAAAAGGGAGGAAGGAGGTGAGTTCTATGGCTGATAATCAATCTTCCATCCAGCAAATTCAGGAGCCTGAGTTCTCCTTTTTCAAAGCACCTGTGCGCAACACGCATCCTGCGAAAATCATGACGCTGCGCGATGCCTACCATTATATAATAGGCGCGGACGCGCAGAATCAGACGGCGCAGCTCCGAAAGCTGACCGATCCTGCTGAGGCACGGAATTACAAGGGTTATTACTTCGATTACTGTACGTTTTCGGGCGTTTTCACGTCACGCAACGACAAGGCGCTTGTGGAACATTCCGGTCTGCTGTGCATCGATTTCGATCATCTCGGTGACGAAGCGGAATGTAACCGCGTGAAAGAGCTGCTGCTGAACGATGAAAAGATCGAGACGCGCCTGCTTTTCGTCAGTCCTTCCGGCATCGGATTGAAATGGATTGTCTCCATCGATCTGAAGCTGGCGCCTCACGCGATCTTCTTCCAGGCTATCGTCGAATACATGAAAAAAAGGTATCAGTTGGAGGTGGATAAATCGGGTCGGGATCTCTCGCGTCCCTGCTATCTTCCTTACGATCCTCATGCGGTTATTCATGAATTTGATCGCAACAAGCAGGCAAAATTTTTCAATCCCTATGATTGGATAGAGGAGAAGAAAAAAACGGTGAAATCCGAAGTCCATTCCGCTGTTCATAGAGTGTATGAAAACGACGATTTGAATGACTCCATAGAGAAGCTTACGCAGCAGGTGGAATTGATGCATGTGGATATCGCTCCCAGCTACGATGAATGGCGCGATTTAGGCTTCGCTTTGGCCGACGGTTTGGGTGAATCGGGACGTAGTTATTACCATCGTCTCAGTTCGTTACACGCCGATTATTCGGAGGTGGAAACCGATAAGAAATATACGTCGTACCTTGCTTCGCACAACGGCAATATCAGCGTCTCCACCTTCTTCTATCTGGTGAAGAATGCGGGTATATCGCTTGCGAATCAATCTGCCCCTGCGTTGCCTAAGTCTTCTGTGAAGGTCGTTGCCAACGAAGAAAGCGATATCGTCGGGAAGCCTTTGGCGCTGCCTACGTTCTCGCAGGATGTGGTGGACAAACTGCCTCCTTTCTTTCGGAAAATAGCCGATCAGTCTCTTTCGAAGGCGGATGCAGACATGTTGATTCTCGGGGCTTTGACGACCCTTTCGGCTGCGTTGCCCAACGTTTCGGGCATCTACTGCCGTCATCGCGTCTATCCCAATCTCTTCCTGTTCGTCACTGCGCCTCCTGCGTCCGGCAAAGGAAGGCTCGATTTCTGCCGTCAGTTGGTGATGCCTATCCACAACGAACTCCGTCAGGCTTCGAAGGAGGAATGGAAGGTCTATAAGAGCACTTTAAAGACTCGGAAGAAGGAAAATTCCGAGGATCATAACCTGCTGTTAGAGCCTCCCACCAAGACCTTTTTCATTCCTGCCAACAGCAGTAGTTCCTCCTTTATCAAGGTACTGAACGACAACAACGGCTGCGGACTGATGTTCGAGACGGAAGGTGATACGATTACGCGCATGTTCAAATCGGATTTCGGCAATTATTCGGAGTTCTTCCGATGCACTTTCCAGAACGAACAGATCGCGCAAAGCCGTGTGACCGACAGTGAGTTTATCGAGATTGTCAAACCTATCTTATCGGTTGTATTGGCTGGTACGCCTCAGCAGATCAACAATCTGATTCCCGATGCCGAGAACGGTCTGTTCAGTCGCTTTATGTTCTATAATCTCGAACCTAAACTGGAGTGGATCGACGTCTTTGCCAACGACGATCAGGTGCCTTTGGAAGATCTCTTTTATCGGTACGGATTGCAGTTTTATGAGCTGTATAAATATTTACAGAATGCAGCGTCGATAAACTTTACGATGATGCCTCACATGAAGCAGCAATTCAATGCCTTTTTCGGCAAGATACAGACGGAATATGCACGTATCTTCGGATTCAACATAACCGCCTCTGTCAAGCGTCAGGCATTGATTACGTACCGTTTGGCCATGGTGCTCTCTGTGGTGCGTGCCTTTTTCGAGCATCGTCTCACTACGGATCTGATCTGTACGCAAGCCGATTTCGACATCGTCATGTCCATCACGGAGGTCGTCATGAAGCACACCGCCTTCGTCTTTGATTCGCTGCCTTCAGTCGATATGAAATGCATCATTTCCTCGTCCGATCACAGTCGCAAACAGCAACTCTTCCAAGCGTTGCCTCAGAGGTTTAATAGAAAAGAGGCTATCGAAGTAGCTTCTCGTTTTAATATAGCTCGTACCTCTGCAGATCGTTATATTAAGCAGATGTTTTTATCGGATCTTTTGTGTCACGAATCAAGAGGAATGTATCAAAAGAAATAGTTTTAAATGCGTTTTATCAGATCTATAATCATTATTGAGCTTCGGTAGAAGCGGTCCTCGTCGAAACCCTAGGTGGAGTGAGCGGAGCGAATGGAACCTAGGGTATGAAAGCCAAAGGATAATCGCGCATCGGAGATGCCGACTAACACCCACAAGAGAAAAGAAACATCGTGGCAGATGGGACGCATCTCCGAAGCTTGATTATGTGCGTGTATTTGCCCCCCAGGTTCCATTCGCTCCGCTCATTACGCCTGGGGTTTCGACGAGGGCCGCATCTCTGATGCTCACTTTTATTATTTTCCATCTATCTTATCCTCCCTTTTTTTGTGTTCCATTTCCATAGATTTTTATGGTTATTATAGTCGTTTATAAATGAATCACGTCAAGGCTTTTATTTCATTATTATAGAGTTTCGCTAATGTTCTCACTTTTTCATTTTGAAAAGGGGGGGTGGGAAAATGGGAAAATGGGAAAAAGGAATTTATTTTTCACATAATACATTGATAATCAATGAATATTTAACCATCGTGGTCAAAAGTTTTACCCAAAATACAAAAAATGGGTTGGGAAAATGGGTAAAACTTTCTCTCTTTCATCTCCCTTTCCGCATCTCTCGGAGGTCTTCTTCGTAGCATTTGGGGACGATTTGCCATTTCTTGCGGATACTGATAAGGCTGCTGTTCGACAATTGAGCGAAAACCGTTTGCAGGAAATCGATCCATTCGACGCGCGTAGGACGCATCGTGTAAAGCTCTTTATGGAGCAGATAAAAGGTGTGCATGAGCATGCTGTTGGAAAGCTTTATTTTGGGCAGTTTATCGACATTATACGGCACTTTTCCCGTCTCGATCAGATAGGTCACATACTCCATCATGCGTTTGTAATCTTCCTCCGGCATGATCTTCTCTTTGTTGAGGTTATATCCCGACAGATAGGAGAGACGGTCTCGGGCCATCATCAGATCGAACCGCACATCTCTTTTCAACACTCTTTTCGTGGGCTTCGTCTTTTCCACGACGCTCGCGTCTTTAGAATTTGCAATCCCGACAAAACGACTCTTATACAGCTCTATCTGCGCGTCAATCCATTCCATCAACATTCGCGGAATACTCTTCAACTTTGCGGGGTGATCTTGAAAGAACAACAGAAGGTCTTTCTCGTTCTCCAAAACCATCAGTTTGTTCTCCACCATACGCACCCCATTGACCTTCTCCATAATCACACTTTTCATCCTCTGATATTCCGCGATGAAACACATTGTGTTGCGACCCTTTTCACACCTGATCGGACCTCCTGAGATACTATGCCAGAGGTCGTTTTCTAATGATATGGAAACCTCTTTCAATACCTCATTGTACGGCTCCTCTTCGAGGGTATCGTAGATCTGAACCAGCATCTGTTGGATCCATTCGTTTCTCTTACCGTCAAATCCGATGTGCTCTTTTTGTGCGAAATGGATATCCATAGCCACACGGAACGAATGGGACAAATCCAGCTTTTTGGGGAAATATCCTTCCATGATCTCCAGCATATCCTGCGGCAGGATATAGGATCCGTTAATCACATCGAACATCAGCACGATTTCGTAGTAGAGTTTGACAAGATACACCATCAGCATCTGCAACGTGAGATAAGTCTTTTCACACTGTAACTTCTCCTCTTTACTGCTCCGTTCATCAATCTGAAGATCGGGATGTAAACTCAGTTTTAAGATATATACATCGTCCTTTACGAAGGCCACGATTCTCTGTAAAATCCCCATCACTTCCGCTCTCGTAATCATATCGTCCTTCACCAAGCTTGCGTATTTATCGAGCAGCATTTTGATGCGTCTATTCTCCAGTCTGAACAGCGCTTTATAGTATCTGACAAAGGTTTCATCTCCCTCGATCAAAGCCTCCACATCCGGCTCATATTTCACCTGGGTACGCGGCGTATATTCCCGTTTGTACTTCACATTTCCGATCGGCATATCCAGCTCCTCGCGGAAGTCTATAACCCTCCTTTTTCCCAACAACGTTTGGATCAGTTCCTCCGTCTCCTTTAGATCCGTTGGATCTTCCTCTAAATAGCAAGCAAAACTGTAGAAATCCTCTCTCTCCTTTGCCATCTCCTTCGCCATCGCGCCGTGAAGGATCGAATCATAGATCTGCATCTTCATCGCTTTCCCTCCTTTCCGTTCCTTTTCATCACTACGCGTCCGCGCATAAAAATCCGTTTCTCTATTTTTCTATTGAGTTTCATGGCTTATTCTTTTAGATTCCTAATGTTAACGACGACAAAGTTATGATTTAAAACCGTATCCCGAAAATGGATGACGAGAATTGTGGTAAAAGGAGTAGAAATGCATGAATATCAATGGTCGTATTTATCTATATTTACCCTAATCCATACTACAAGTGAGCATCAGGGTTTCGACGAGGGACGCTTCTAACGAAGCTCACGGCTACAATCCTTTTCATGAGAATCCGCGTCACCAGTTCGCTTCTTTCCTCTATTTATTTGCTTTCCCGCCCAAGATTCCTTATCTTCGCTGTTCGTTACTAAAAATCATTGCGCCATGAGACGATTTTTTGCTTTGTTGATCTTGTCTGTACTTGCTTTGCCCTTGTCTGCCGAACGATGGGTGCGTGTCAATCTGCTGGGTTATCTGCCGGATGCAGTCAAAGTGGCGGTGCTCATGAGCGAGGATGCGGTCACGCCCGACGGTTTTGTACTGCACGAAGCGATCAGCGGCGCGGCGGTGCAACGTTTTGACAAGGTGCGTCCTTGTGGTGCCTTCGGTCAGATGCAATCCACGTTCCGCCTTGATTTCTCTGCCTTCAAGAAGTCCGGAAGCTATTATATCGAAGCCGCAGGAGTCAAGTCTCCCGTCTTTCGCATCAATGCTGATGCCTACGACGGCACGGCCGATTTTCTATTGAATTACATGCGTCAGCAGCGTTGCGGCTACAATCCTTGGCTGAAAGACAGCTGCCATGTGCACGACGGTTATATCGTCTGCCATCCGACGCGCTCGGGTGAAAAGATCGACGCTACAGGCGGCTGGCACGATGCCACCGATTATCTGCAATACACCACCACTTCGGCCAACGCCGTCTATCAGATGATGCTCGCCTACACGCGTAATCCCGAAGCTTTCGGCGATGCGTACGGAGCCAACGGCAGCGCGGGCGCCAACGGTATTCCCGACATTGTGGACGAGATCAAATGGGGCATGGACTGGCTCTGCAAGATGAATCCCGAACCGGGCATGCTTTTCAATCAGATTGCCGACGACCGCGATCATGCGGGTTTTCGTCTGCCTACGCGCGATTCCGTTGATTACGGTTGGGGAAAAGGACTCGGACGTCCGGTCTATTTCATTACGGGACAGCCCGAAGGTCTGTTGAAATATAAGAATCATGCCACAGGTAAAGCCAGTGCGGCGGGGAAATTCGCCTCCTGCTTCGCCAAAGGGGCAGAGCTGCTCAAGCCGTATTATCCTGCCTATGCAGCCAAACTCGCCGAGAAGGCCGATGCCGCCTATCAGGAGGGCGTGAAATTCCCCGGCGTGGCTCAGACAGCGCCCGGCAATGCGCCCTATTTTTACGAAGAGGACAACTGGACCGACGATATGCAGCTGGCAGCCGCTGAATTATATGCCTCGACAGGCAAACGCGACTATCTCAACGATGCCGTGCGCTACGGACGCATGGAACCGGTGACGCCTTGGATGGGCGCGGACAGTGCACGTCATTACGAATGGTATCCGTTTGTCAATATCGGTCATTATCTGCTGAGCAACGTCACGGATGCAGCGGTCAGCAAGGAGTTCCGGCGCAATCTGCGTACCGGCATCGATCGGGTCAGCGAACGAGCCGAAGGCGATCCGTTCCTCTACGGCATTCCAGGCATCTGGTGCTCCAACAATCTCGTGGCCGCGATGATCACGCAGTGCCGGCTCTATCGCGAGACGACGGGCGACACACGCTATCTGGAAATGGAATCGGCTTTGCGCGACTGGCTTTTCGGCTGTAATCCATGGGGAACCAGTATGGTGGCAGGTCTGCCGCGCTGGGGCGATACGCCCGAACATCCGCATTCGTCGTATGTGGTGAAAGGCATCGGCTATGTGCCCGGCGCTTTGATTGACGGTCCGGTCTATGCCACGATTTTCAACAGTCTCTATGGCGTAAGCATCACGCAGCCCGATCCGTACAGCCGTTTTCAGGCACGCACCGTCTATCACGACGATGTCAACGACTATTCCACCAACGAACCGACGATGGACGGCACCGCCAGCCTCACCTATTATCTCTCCGCCCTGCAGAACGAGGGCCGGAAGGAACGCACGGTCACAACCGACCGCAACACGTGGGACGAAGGCGGCATCATCCGCACCGACTCGACGAAGAAGGTGATCTCGCTGGTCTTCACCGCCGCCGACAAACACGATGGCGAAGAGGTGATTCTCAAGACGCTCCGCAAACATCATATCATCGGCACCTTCTTCTTCACCGGCGGTTTCTACCGCGATTTTCCCGAAGTGGTGCAGCGTGTGAAATCCGAAGGCCATTACGTGGGTTCTCATTCCAACAACCATCTGCTCTACAACGATTGGACGAAACGCGACTCGACGCTCGTCACGAAGGAGCAGTTCACGACCGATCTGCTCGATTCCTACAAGGAGCTGGCGAAAGCCGGCATACAGACCGCAGATGCACCGCTGTTCATGCCGCCTTACGAATGGTACAACGACGATATCGCAGCCTGGACGAAGGAACTGGGTCTGCAGGTGATCAATTATACGCCCGGCACAGGTTCCAATGCCGACTACACGACGCCCGACATGAAGAACTACCGTAGCTCCGATGTGCTCTTCGACCGTATCATGCAGTATGAAAAACAGCATACGCTCAAGGGTAACATCATGCTGATTCATTTCGGCACCGACAATGCGCGCACCGATAAGTTCTATAACCGCCTCGACGAATTGATCACCCGCCTCGAAAAGAAAGGTTACGTCTTCAAATCGCTTAGAGAGGCGATCGGAATGTGATTGAAAAGGAGAACGGGGCTTTTACACAACCTCAATCCTCTCCAATCCCATCTATTCTTCATTTTCGTTAAACAGCGTGGATAAAGTGATGAAATATTTGTGCAAATCAAAAGTAAATACAAATATAATACCTACTTTTGTGCTCTAAAACATTAAATATAAACTGTGAGTAGATAATGGCTGATACAAAACGAATTAAAAGCGCACTGGTCTCTGTTTATCACAAGGACGGCTTGGACGAAATATTGAAACAACTTCATGGTGAAGGTGTGAGACTGATCTCAACAGGAGGGACTCAGAAATTCATAGAATCGTTGGGTATTCCCTGCGACACCGTAGAGAGCTTGACAGGTTATCCGTCCATCCTTGGAGGACGAGTAAAGACGCTTCATCCTAAAGTATTCGGAGGTATTCTGGGCCGTCGTGACAACGATTCCGACCAGGTTCAGATGCAGCAATATGATATACCCGAGATCGACCTCGTCATCGTCGATCTCTATCCTTTTGAGGAAACGGTCGCTTCCGGCGCACCGGAAGAGGACATCATCGAGAAAATCGATATCGGCGGCATCTCGCTCATCCGGGCTGCAGCTAAAAACTATAAGGATGTGATAATCGTCGCATCCAAAAATCAATACAAAGCGTTGGCAGACATGCTCGTTCAGAACGGAGCGGAATCTACCTTGGACGACCGCAGATGGTTCGCCAAAGAGGCTTTCGCAGTCTCTTCCGGCTACGATACCGATATCTTCAACTATTTCGACGATCGCAAAGGTTCCTATTTCCGCCAGGCTTACGACCATCCGATGCACCTGCGCTATGGCGAGAATCCTCACCAGCCCGGCAAGTTCTACGGAGATTTCGAAGCGATGTTCAAACAGCTCCATGGCAAGGAGATCAGCTATAACAACCTCCAGGATGTGGACGCTGCCATCAATCTGATTGACGAGTTCGACGAACTGACCTTCGCCGTACTGAAACATAACAACGCTTGTGGCGTGGCATCACGCGGCAACGTGCTCGAGGCTTGGAAAGATGCCCTGGCAGGCGATCCTACTTCCGCTTTCGGCGGTGTGCTGGTGACCAATGCCAAGATCAATCTTGCAGCCGCTGAGGAGATCAACAAGATCTTCTTCGAAGTGATCATTGCTCCGGCTTACGACGAAGATGCACTGGCTGTACTGGAACAGAAGAAAAACCGCATCATCCTGCTTCGCCAGGAGAGCAAGCTTCCCTTCATGCAGTTCCGTTCGTCACTCAACGGCGTGCTGATGCAGTGGAAGGATGTCAGCATCCAGGCCGAAGAAGATCTCGAGCCGATGACGGAGAAAAAACCGACGGCTTCGGAGGTCGAAGATATGCTCTTCGCCAATAAGATCGTGAAGAACAGCAAGAGCAATGCCATTACATTGGCAAAGAATAAACAGCTCTGCGCAAGCGGCGTAGGTCAGACCTCCCGCGTGGATTCACTCAAACAGGCAATCACGAAAGCCGAATCGTTCGGGTTCAACCTCGAAGGAGCTGTCATGGCTTCCGACGCGTTCTTCCCCTTCGGCGACTGCGTGGAGATTGCCGACAAGGCAGGTATCACCGCTGTGATACAGCCGGGCGGATCGATCCGTGATCAGGAATCCGTGGACTATTGCAATGCGCACGGACTCTCTATGGTAAAGACGGGCATCCGTCATTTTAAACATTAATCATTGACTTACTTAAACAGAATCAAATAAATGGGTTTGTTCTCTTTGACAAAAGAAATAGCGATGGACTTGGGCACAGCCAATACGATCATTACCACCAATGATAAGATCGTGGTTGACGAGCCATCCGTCATCGCACTTGACGCTCACTCCGATAAGGTACTAGCCATCGGAAAGGTAGCGAGAGAAATGTATGAGAAGACACATCCGAACATCCGGACTATCCGTCCGATGCGCGAAGGTGTGATTGCCGATTTCTATGCAGCCGAGCAGATGATGCGCGGTCTGATCAAGATGGCCCTCTCGAAACGTAGCTGGTTCGCCCCTTCGCTCCGTATCGTCATCGGAATACCGTCAGGCAGTACGGAAGTGGAGATTCGTGCCGTGCGCGACTCCGCAGAACATGCCGGCGGACGTGATGTCTATATGATCTTCGAACCGATGGCTGCTGCTATCGGCGTGGGCATCGACGTGCTGGCTCCCGAAGGCAATATGATCGTGGATATCGGCGGTGGCACGACGGAGATCGCTGTCATCTCACTCGGCGGTATCGTCTCGAATAAGTCTATCCGTATGGCAGGCGATGATCTGACGGCGGATATCATGGAATATATGCGTCGCCAACACAATGTACGTGTGGGCGAGAGAATGGCGGAACGTATCAAGATCAACGTCGGCTCAGCGCTGACGGTTCTCGATAATGCTCCTGCTGATTATATCGTACATGGACCGAATCAGATGACCGCACTTCCAATGGAGGTGGCCGTCTCTTATCAGGAGATCGCTCACTGTCTCGACAAGTCCATCTCGAAAATCGAAGCAGCCATCCTCAGTGCACTCGAACAGACACCTCCGGAACTGTATGCCGATATCGTCAAGAACGGTATCTATCTGGCTGGCGGCGGTGCTTTGCTCCGTGGTATCGACAAACGTCTGAAGGACAAAATGAACATCGACTTCCATGTCTCCGACGATCCGCTCCACGCTGTGGCCAAAGGTACCGGCGTAGCATTGAAGAATCTCGACAAGTTCAACTTCTTAATTCGTTAGGATCGGAGACATGCCGGACGAAGCGTCCGAACATTTAATCAGCTGCCAATTGTCAATTACCGGACGCGATTGCCGATTGTCAAACATATAAGCTATGCGCAAACTGCTTGAGTTCCTTGTCAGAAAGATGCACTGGGTGCTCTTCATCGTGCTCGAGATCATTTCGCTGGTTATTGTCTATACCAATAATTCCTACCAACGAAATGTCATCTTCAGCTCGGCGAATGTCGTGGTCGGTCGTTTCTCCAATATCGCGGGCGGCGTGATGTCTTATATGAACCTGCGCGAAGCCAACCGGCAACTGCTCGACCGCAACGGATTGCTCGAACAGCGCGTATTGGAACTGCAGGATCGTCTCAACAACATCGTGGCTGATACCTCTACGTTCAAAGGCTTTGTTCCCGATTCCCTTCCGCGTCCCGACTATGCCTTCACGGTGGCTCATGTGGTGAGCAAATCGGTGAACCGGACATCCAATTATATTACGGTCGATAAAGGTCGTCTCGACGGCATCGCTCCGGATATGGGCGTCGTGAGCGAGTACGGCATCGTCGGCATCGTCCTGGTCGTATCCGATCATTATTCCGTCATCCTGCCTGTCCTCAACCCGAAGTTCCGCTTGAGCTGTAAGGTCAACAACAGTCAGTATTTCGGATCGCTCGTCTGGTATGGTCGCGATCAGCGTTATGCCAACCTGGAACAGCTCCCGCGCCACGTCAAGTTTTATCGCAACGACGTCATCGTCACCAGCGGCTATTCGGCTATCTTCCCTGCCGGCATCATCGTCGGATATGTGGAGGCTTATCAACATCAGCACGACGACAATTTCTTCTCGCTGAAGGTGCGTCTGACAACCGACTTCACGAGATTGCAGAATGTGCTTATCATTAAGAATTTTCATCAACAGGAACGACAGAATATCGAAAAGGAGGCGGTGAAAAATGATCAATAATATTGTACGCAGTATCGTCTATTTCTTGATCTTTATGACCTTGCAGCTGCTGGTGCTCAATAACATCAGCTTCTTCCGCGTGGCCACGCCTTTCCTCTATCTATATATCATCCTCAAACAGCCGACCGACTTGTCGCGTAACCAGATCGTGATCATCTCGTTCCTGGCTGGCGTGATCATGGATCTCTTCAGCAATACGCCCGGCATGCATGCAGCCGTCTGTACCTTCGTCGGTGTGATCCGCGAACCGCTGTTCCATTTCTTCATCGGCAAGGAGATATCCGAAGGAAGCATCCCGTCGTATCGCGTGTGCGGCTTTGGCGGATTCTTCCGTTATACCCTCTCGTTCGTTGTCATTCATCATACGGCGCTGTTTATCTTGGAATCGCTGATCCTCTTCGATCCGCTCTTCCTGCTGATCAGGATTGTCTCCAGCGTCATCTTGACGACAGCATTGATCTTGACCGTCGAAGCGCTCAACTTTGAATCATCGCGAAGTGGAGAATAATTCGAACATCAGTACAGGCGGTGGTTCCGGCTCGAACAATCGTTCGGACTACGACAACCGAAAGCTCATCTTCGTGGGTGCGCTCATCGTCGTGTCGCTTGCCTTCATCGCCCGCCTGTTCTATCTGCAACTCGTCGATACCGATTATAAAGCCTGGGCGGACAGCAATGCCTTCCTCAAGAAGTCGCTCTATCCGGCGCGTGGCATGATCTACGACCGCAACGGCAAACTGCTCGTCTATAATCGTCCCGCCTACGATCTGATGCTCATCATGCGCGAAGTGCAGCCTTTCGATACGCTCGACTTCTGTCGTACCGTCGGTCTGACGAAAGAACAGGTTGTGCAGCGCTTCCGCGAAATCAAGGATCCGCATCTCAATCCCAACTATTCGTCCTACGTTCCGCAGATCTTCATGAACCAGCTCACGCCCGAGGAATATGGTGTCCTGGAAGAGAAACTCTATAAGTTCCCCGGCTTTTATATCCAGAATCGTACGATTCGCGAATACAACTATCCTTATGCGGCTCATATCCTGGGCAACATCGGCGAGGTGAACCGCTCCGATTTGGAGAAGGATGATTATTATGTTTCCGGCGACTATTCCGGACGATCGGGCGTGGAACGTTCGTATGAAAAGATCCTGCGCGGCGTCAAAGGTGTGGAGATCATGCTGCGTGATGCGCATGGCCGTATTAAAGGCAAATACTTGAACGGAGCTGCCGACTTTGCCCCGCAGTCCGGAAGGAACTTGACGCTTTCCCTCGATATGGATCTGCAGGCGTACGGAGAGAAACTGATGCAGAACAAACTGGGCGGCATCGTCATGATCGATACGGAAACGGGAGAGATCCTCTGTATGGTTTCAGCGCCGACCTACGATCCGGAAATGCTCGTGGGAAAGATGCGTGGCAAGAATCATGAGATGCTGGAGAAGAATCCGCATAAGCCGCTCTTCGACCGAACCATCATGGCAAGCTATCCGCCCGGTTCTACCTTCAAACCTTCACAGGGCTTGATATTCCTGCAGGAAGGTGTCATCACACCGGAAACCTATTTCCCCTGTGCGCATGGCTATACGTTCCTGCACGGTCATCCTGCCTGCCACGGCCATCCTTCGCCCATCAACCTTGTGAATGCCTTGGCCACATCCTGTAACTCCTATTTCCCTTGGGGTTTCCACACCATGATCGACAACCGTCGTCGCTATGGATCGGTGCAGAAAGCCTTCGAGATTTGGAAGAATTATATCATCTCCATGGGCTACGGCTATAAACTGGGCGTGGATCTTCCCGGCGAGAAACGTGGTTACATTCCCAACAGCAAGGTCTATGACAAGATCTATCACAAGCATTGGAACTCGAGTACCATCATCTCCATTGCCATCGGACAAGGTGAGATCTTGACGACGCCTCTGCAGATCTGTAACTTTGCTGCTACCGTCGCCAATCGTGGCTATTTCATTACACCGCATGTCGTAAGGTCGATCGAAGGAATGCCTCTCGATTCGCTCTATACGCATCGACGCTATACAAAGGTGGAACGTCGCTGGTATGAATATATCGCTGCCGGTATGCGTGCTTCCGTGACGGGTACTGCCTATGGCGGTACATCACGAGGCGTTGCCCTTCCGGATATCGAGGTGTGCGGAAAGACCGGAACGGCCGAGAATCCTCATGGTAAGGATCACTCCGTGTTCATGGGCTTCGCACCGTATCATAATCCGAAGATCGCTATCTCCGTATTCGTGGAGAATGCCGGTTTCGGTGCCGATGTGGCTGTGCCTATCGCTCGTCTGATGCTGAACAAGTATTTCCATGGCGATAAGGCAACGGGAAATGAGGCAATGGAATCAAGAATCGAAAATACAGTAATCTTGCCAAGTGGAGCTATATAGTACAAATTCAACCGGAACGGGAAGCTACAGAAAGACGGAGATCCGAAAATCTGTGGACTGGTTCACCATCGTGCTCTACATCATCCTCGTAGTGGCAGGATGGTTCAGCATCTACGGCGCCAGCTATGGATTCGACAGCCCGAGCTTCTTCGACATCACGAGTCGTCCGGGTTCGCAGCTGATGTGGATTGCGCTCTCGTTTGTCATCATCTTTGTGATCCTGATGCTCGACAGCTCGCTCTACGACATATTGGCTTACTTTATCTATGCCGCGGTGATCCTGCTATTAGTGGCGACCATCTTCATGGCGCCCGATATCAAAGGATCGCATTCCTGGCTCGTGCTCGGTCCGCTTCGTCTCCAACCTGCCGAGTTCGCTAAATTCGCCACGGCACTCGCTGTGTCCAAGCTGATGAACACCTACGGTTTCAAGTTGAGCAACCGCAAAGATTTCATGCGTGTGATGATGCTCTTCCTTCTGCCAATGATCCTGATCATGCTGCAAAAGGAGACTGGCTCCGCGTTGGTTTATCTCGCCTTCTTCCTGGTTCTTTATCGTGAAGGCATGTCGGGATATGTGCTCTTGACGGGAATATGCGCCATCGTCTTCTTCATCATCGGACTGAAATATGCCTCTGTGACAGTAGGCGTCTCGCCTTTGGGCGAACTCATCGTCTGTTCCATCATCCTGGCTATCTCGATCGCCATGGTTGGAATCCGATGGAAGAACTATCTCGCGATGCTTTACATGTTGGGCGTCACGGCTCTCACTTTCCTCGTCTCCGGAATCCTTTCCATCTTCATGCCGGTGAACTTTGCCGCGATCACTTTGGGATTGGTCATCGCCTCTTCTCTGTTCCTCGTCATTGTCTCTATCCGCGAGCTGACTCTGAACTATATTTGGATCGCTCTCTTCTCCTTGGTTTCGCTGGGTTATCTTTTTTCTGTGAATTACGTATTCAGCGATATCCTCGAACCGCATCATCAGGTGCGTATCAAAGAGGTGATCGGCTTGGAGGATGATCCGACAGGCGCCGGATACAATGTCAATCAGTCCATGATTGCGATTGGTTCGGGTGGTCTGCAGGGAAAAGGTTTTCTCAATGGCACACAGACCAAGCTCAAGTATGTTCCCGAACAGGACACAGACTTCATCTTTTGTACAGTGGGCGAGGAGGAAGGTTTTATCGGATCGGTGGCTGTGATCATCCTCTTTGCTATCTTCATCATGCGGCTGGTCGTTTTGGCCGAGCGGCAGGACAGCGATTTCTCGCGCATATATGGTTATTGTGTGGCCTCCATTTTCTTCTTCCACTTTGCCATCAACATTGGTATGGTGACCGGTTTGACGCCGGTCATAGGAATTCCCTTGCCCTTCTTCAGCTATGGAGGTTCTTCGCTTTGGGGCTTTACGATTCTGCTTTTTATATTCCTGCGGTTTGACGCACAGCGGAAGGTTCGGTAAATCCGTTATGCTTTTCCACTCGTAATCCAACCTCCTCGATTCCGGGAATGGATTTAGCTCTCATTCCCTGACGGAGCGAAAAGGTATATTCTCCTTCGATTGGAAAATAGTAAGCTTTCTTGATGAGGAAACTGGTCTCGTAGATGGAGACTCCTTTTCCCAGCCATTTGCCGTAGTCATTGGCCAGCATGCATTCGATGGTGTCTCTGAGCAACGGACCGAAAGGTTGTTCGTCGTCAATGAAGAGCCATAGGTTTTGGAAAGGATACATGTTGTTGTTCCGTATGTTGACAGAGACATTGTACGGAACCGATGCATCCTTAATCTCAAATGTGAAGTAGTAATTCTGCTCCTTAGCCCAGTTTCCATTTTCAACATACTGATACTGGTCGAACGTGGCATAATTGGAGCAGGACACTGTCAGAGAAGCGATGAAGACAGCCAAAGCCAAATGACTAAGAGTGGATAGCCGCATCGTTGGTGTTATCTGGTTTGTTTATCGTAGGACGTGCTGCCGGTTCTCCTCCTTTGTTTTCAGACTGGGGCTGAGGCTGAACCTCTGGCTTCTGTGGAGGATTGGGCGCTGCAGCTCTCTGTTCCGGTTTGAAAGGTTTGTTGGGACGCGGATGGTTGTTGCGTCTGTCGTTGTTCCTCTGTTCCGGTCTCTGATGCTGATCTTTTCCCTGCTGATTTTGTGGACGCGGTCCATTCGGCTGCGGATGATTGTTATTGTTATTGTTCGGATTGGGCCTTGGAACGTTGGGACGCGGACGATTGTCGCGATTGTTCGTGTTCTCAGGCTTGTTCGCTGCCTCATTCTTCTCGCCTTCGTTTGGCGTTGAATCAGCAGCGGCCTCTTTATTTGGTGCAGCATTATTGGCTGGTGCATTGTTACCGCCGTTCTTGTTGCCATGTTTCTTTTTCTTCTTCTTCAGCGTCGAGTCGAAGCGTGAAACGCTGTCCTGGCCGAGGATATCCTGTGCATCGCGTTTCGGCGGCTGTGGTTTCTCATCGGCTTCCAGAGAGATGGGTCTCGTTCCTTTCTTGTTCATACCAATGACATCGAACGCTCTTTGTGCGGAAATCGTAATCAGATTCGAAGCCAACGATTTGTCTGTCGAATAGGTGATCTCCTGTTTGAAGACATCGGTCTTGAAATGATAATAGGTATTGTCTTTGGTCTCCAGTACAATCTCTCGAGAAGGCAGGTGATGAATGGCTTCTACGTAGTCGTCCACCTCGTAGTTGAGACAACATTTCAGTTTGGCACATTGTCCGGCCAGCTTCTGTGGATTGGTGGAGATATCCTGATAACGTGCGGCGCTCGTAGCAACGGAGACGAAGTTCGTCATCCAACCGGAACAGCAGAGTTCCCGTCCGCAAGGACCGATTCCGCCGATTCGTCCGGCCTCTTGACGAGCACCGATTTGTTTCATCTCGATCTTAACATGGAAGGCATCAGCCAGCACTTTGATCAACTGACGGAAATCCACACGTTCGTCGGCGATGTAGTAGAAGATGGCTTTGTTGCCGTCGCCTTGATATTCCACGTCACCGATCTTCATGTTCAATCCCAGTTCCGCTGCAATCTGGCGCGAACGGATCATCGTATCATGTTCCTTGGCCTTCGCCTCCTTGAATTTGTCCATATCGGTCGGACGTGCCTTGCGATAGATTTTCTTGGGCTCTACACCTTCCGTGGTACGTATGTTGTTCTTGCGCATCTGGAGAAGTACCAGCTTCCCGGTCAGAGTGACTGTGCCGATATCATGTCCCGGACTTGCCTCGACAGCGACGACGTCGCCTTTCTGTAGAGGCAGATGAGAACTGTTGACATAATAACCTTTGCGTGTATTTTTGAATTGAACCTCCACATAATCGGTTGCACTTGCTGCTTCAGGGATGTCGGCAAGCCAATCGTAGGTATTCAGTTGATGATCCTGAATCCTGCTGCATCCTTTTATGTCGAGATGGAGACTTCCTGTATCAAATTTGAGATCCATTGTCGCTATTCGATTTTATCAGCAACAAAAGTAAGAAAAGTTTCTCAGCTTTTGTCATTTTGTGTGTTACGTTGTTGGATTCTTCGTATTACTGTTATCAAATCAGATCAGTCCGTTAAAGCGAAGCAATGCTTCCATTTCTTTTTTATGGATGGACGGACGTTCTGATTTATCATATATATACAGCAGATTTAAGTTGGATTCAAATTCAGAGACAATGATGGTGAAAGTGATAACTCTTGCACCTCCGCTTTTCCCTTTTCCTTTTGAGCCGATTTTCATTCTGACTTTGCGTAATCCATTACCCAAAGAAATACCCGAATGTGGATTCTTCTCTAATAAAAGGTACAGATCTGTTATGTCCTTTTTTAAGGATGGATAGTGTTTCGCCAATCGTTTGGCTTCATGGTCGAAGGTGTTGGTTGTAAGAATATTATAATTCATTCAGCAAATCTGTTATGGGTCTGGTGTTTCCTGCTTTGACATCTTTGAGCCCGGAATCGATCCCGGATAATACTTCAGCTTTGGTAATATATTCTGTCTGTCCTTCGGCTACCGACGATGGATTCTTCAGCGAATGAATATATTCCTTCAGTTTATCCAATGTCTCTTTATCATTGATAGACATGAGCTCTTCGATCAACTGATATTTTCTATGGTCAAGTTCTATGGTTGTCATATTCATTCTGTTTTCTTTCTATGGCAAAAGTAAGAAAAGTTTCTCAGCTTTTGTCATTTTGTATCCAATACGTTTGATGCGATTGTATATCACGTATCATCGTGTCAGACACTTTATTTATCATTTATGTGTACGCCTATTACTTCATACTTGGCAATTTTTCCCTCTAGCTTTTTGACGAAAGGAGGCTGATTACCCTGATTTTTGTCCATCTCCGCTGTTATAGAAACAAAAAACCCAAGAGTTTGTGGCTCCTGGGTTTCGTTATAAGGATCGCAGATGGTTATTTAACCAATCCGTGCTGTTTGAATACTTTGTGAATGGCTGTGAGCGCGAAGTCAAGCTGTTCCTTCGTATGTGTAGCCATCAAAGAGAAACGGATCAACGTTTCGTCGGGAGCTACAGCGGGTGAAACAACCGGATTGACAAAGATGCCTTCGTCAAACAATTCCTTTACGATAAGGAACGTGAGGTTGTTGTCGCGGATGAAGAGCGGGATGATAGGCGTTTCTGTATGACCAATTTCGCAACCCATCGTACGGAATCCGTCCAATGCATAGTGTGTGAGTTTCCAAAGATGTTCGATACGCTCCGGTTCGCTCAGCATGATGTCGAGAGCAGCGCCAACGGCAGCTGTAGCGGCAGGTGTGTTACTTGCACTGAAGATATACGAACGGGAATGATGACGCAGGTAGTTGATCGTGTCCTTGTCTGAAGCAATGAATCCGCCGATAGAAGCGAACGACTTGCTGAAGGTTCCCATGATCAGATCCACATCGTCGCTGACACCGAAATGGTTGCAGACGCCGCGTCCATGATCACCCAGAACGCCGATTCCGTGAGCCTCGTCAACCATGACGCTGGCATTGTATTTCTTTGCCAGTTCTACGATTTGCGGCAGCTTGGCAATATCGCCTTCCATACTGAACACACCGTCCGTAACGATCAGCTTGATGCGATTTGGTTCGCATTTCTGCAATTGTTTTTCCAATGACTCCATGTCATTGTGGCGATATTTCAGTTTGGTAGAGAAGGAGAGACGTTCACCTTCGATGATGGAAGCGTGATCGCGTTCATCCCAAAGGATGTAGTCTTCACGTCCTGTAACGCAGGAAACGACACCTAGGTTTACCTGAAATCCGGTAGAATAGGTGATGGCGTCTTCCTTGCCGACAAATTCGGCCAGACGCTTTTCCAGTTGTACATGCAGATCGAGCGTTCCGTTGAGGAAACGTGATCCGGCACAACCCGTACCATATTTCTTGACAGCTGCAATGGCAGCCTCTTTAAGCTTTGGATGATTAGTCAGACCAAGATAGGCATTTGAGCCAAACATCAAGACCCTTCTTCCATTGATTGTGACCTCGGTATCCTGATCACTCTCAATCATTCTGAAATAGGGGTATATACCTGCGGCCATGGCCTTTTGTGGCTCATCGTACTTAGAAAGTTTCTCTTGTAAAAGTTTCATATTTTAGTAATAAAGAGATTCCAATTATTTCCTGATCGCTGTATTTGTAACAGCCGCAAAAGTAGTAAAAAAAATCTAAACTGTCATTATTGCTGCAAAAGATTTATAAAAGCGTTATTTTTGTAGCCTAAACAAGAAATGAACTGAATGGAAGGAACCAAAGTGAAGGTAGAGGCTATCATAAATCCTATTTCGGGTGTAGGCTCTAAGAGAAAGATTCCCAAGATGATTGAAGAAGCGTGCGCCAAAATGAATCTTCAACTTCATGTGTCTTTTACGGAGTATGCTGGTCATGCTTCTGTTCTCACACGTCAGGCTGTGGATGACGGAGCTTCCGTTATTCTGGCTGTGGGCGGTGATGGCACGGTTAACGAGGTGGCACGTTCGATGATTCATTCCAAGGCAGTGCTGGGTATCATTCCGAAAGGTTCTGGCAACGGACTGGCGCGCGATCTACATATTCCGATGGATCCGAAGCGTGCCCTGGATATCTTCATGCAGAACCATCGCATCGTAATCGATTGCTGTCGTGCCAACGGACGTCCTTTCTTCTGCACATGCGGCGTAGGCTTTGATGCGGCCGTCAGCCAGAAGTTTGCCGATGTGAAACGGCGTGGTTCCATTACCTATGTGAGGAAGACGGTGGAAGAGTATCTCAACTATCGTCCCGAAGTATATGAACTGAAGGTGGATGATCATACGCTCAACGAGAAGGCGTTTCTGGTGGCGTGTGCCAATGCTTCGCAATATGGCAACAATGCGTTCATTGCGCCCCAAGCCAATTTCCAGGATGGCGAGATGGATCTGACGATCCTGAAGCCCTTCGGCCCGCTCGACATTGCGCCTTTGGCCATTCAACTTTTCACCAAACAGATTGATCGCAACAGTAAGATCCAGACGATGAAGGCGAAGCGTGTCTCCATTATCCGTCAGCATGGCGGATGGATGCACCTTGACGGCGAACCTGTGATGGCGGATGCCTGTATCAATGTCACGGTAGAACCGCAAGCTCTTACTGTGTTTACTCCTGAGAAGGAACCTTTCTCGGATGAGGTTTATCAGTTCTTTGGTGATGTCTCGCGATTCTTCGACAAGAAATTGCCTTACATCTTTAAATAGTACTCTTTCATCAGCTGTACGAATTCCGGCGTGTAGCTTCCCCGTGGCCGTTCGATGACGAGACGGTCAATCTTCGGTTCCGTACGTTTCATCCCGATTTCGACGAGGATTCTCCGTGGATTCGAACCTTCGACGGTGATGACTTCCGTGAGTCTGCGATAGCTGAAGCCGCATTTGACCATACAGAATTCCAGTTCACTCTTCCTGTCGTAGGGAAGGATCAGTGCGAGTGTCCCCTCCTCGGTGAGCAAACGGTGACTCCCTTCGAGCAATTGGAGGAGTGGAAGTGTGTCATTGTGTCGCGCCGCGGTACGATGCTTGTCGGGGCATTTCAGTGAGTCGACGAAGTAGGGAGGATTGCTGACGATAAGTTCGTATTTCGTCTCACAGCTTTCCGTATAATTCTCGAAGGGAATGCAACGGACCGTGATTCGTCCGATAAAAGGAGAGGCTTGCGTATTGGATTCGGCCTGGATGCAAGCATCCTGATCCAAGTCGATGGCGTCGAAATTCGCATCGGAACGTTGGGCAAGCATCAGAGCCACCAATCCTGTTCCTGTTCCTACATCCAGCACGTGGTGAGCATGGGAAACATCCGTCCAGGCACCCAGCAGTACGCCGTCCGTGCCGACCTTCATGGCGCAGCGGTCATGCCAGACAGTGAAGCGTTTGAACTGAAAGTAGGGGTTCGACATGGATCCTTTATATATAATGTAGCACTGCAAAATTAAATGGATTTCATCGAAAATCATTACCTTTGGCGCATAAAACGAACTATATCCGACTCTTTCAGTACTAGAATGAAAAAAAAGAAAGACATATTTACCAGCGATATCTCCTTGGATTCTGATGACGACAGCATTGGTTTCGTCATGCCTATTCTCAGTGATAACGAAGCAGATGATGATTTTACACAGGGTCTTGATAAGATCGGTGATGAGGTGCCAATCCTGGCGCTCCGCAATCTTGTGCTCTTCCCCGGTGTGGCACTTCCTGTCATCGTAGCTCGTCCCAAGTCGAAGAGTCTTGTGGATGACGCCGTACGCAACCACGCTGTAGTTGGTGTGGTCAGTCAGAAAGATGCAGACGTGGAGGATCCTGGTTATGACGATCTTTATCATGTGGGAGTACTTGCGGACATCGTGCGTGTGTTCGAATTGCCCGATGGTTCCACAACGGCTATCTTCCAGGGAAAGAAACGTTTCAAGCTGGATAGCCTGACGGCCAATATGCCTTATATGAAAGGACACATCGAACAGATGGATGATGTGATGCCGAAGAGCAGCGACGACGAATTCAAACTGCTTGTCACTGGCATCCGAGACATCACGATTCGTCTGATGCAGGCCAATCCATCTGTTCCCAAAGATATCGTCTCTGCTTTGAAGGGCAACAAGAACGATCGTTATATGGTGAACTTCTCCGCGGCCAATTTCCCTGCCACCTCTTCTGAGAAGCAGACTTTACTCGAGGATGACAAACTCAAGGATCGTGCCATGAACCTCTTCGGCATCCTTTCTCGCGTAGAGCATCTGATGAAGCTGAAAGACTCTATTCAGAAGAAGACGCAGATCGAGATCATGAAACAGCAGAAGGATTTCTTCCTGCAACAGCAGCTGAAGACGATCCGTGAGGAGCTGGGCGACAATCAGGAGGATCCTCAGATTACGGAACTGCGGCGCAAAGCGGAGCAGAAGAAATGGTCGAAGGATGTGGCTGGCGTTTTCGATAAAGAGATTGAAAAGATTGGACGGCTCCATCCGCAGTCGCCGGAATATTCCGTACAGTTTGAATACCTTAATACGATCGTTTCCTTGCCTTGGGAGGAATATAGCGTTGACAACTTCAGCCTGGATCGGGCAGAGAAGATTCTCAACCGAGATCACTATGGACTTGATAAGGTGAAGGAGCGTATCCTCGAATACCTTTCTGTTTTGAAGCTGAAGGGCGATATGAAGTCGCCGATTCTCTGTCTTTATGGTCCTCCGGGCGTGGGCAAAACTTCGCTGGGACATTCCATTGCGGCAGCCTTGGGAAGGAAATATATTCGTATGTCTCTCGGTGGTTTGCATGACGAAGCGGAGATCCGTGGTCATCGTCGTACCTATGTGGGCGCGATGTTGGGACGTATCCTTCGCAATATCCAGAAAGCCGGGACTTCCAATCCTGTGTTTGTACTGGATGAGATTGATAAGGTGACGGCAGATATGCATGGCGATCCTTCGTCGGCATTGCTCGAGGTGCTCGATCCGGAACAGAACGATTCTTTTCATGACAACTATCTGGATATCGACTATGATCTGAGCCACGTGATGTTTATCTGCACGGCCAACAATATCAACAACATCTCACAGCCGCTGCTCGACCGAATGGAGATGATCGAGGTGCCGGGTTATATCACGGAGGAGAAGATTGAGATTGCGCAGCGTCATCTTGTACCGAAGCAGTTGGCTGCAAACGGTCTGCCCAAGAAGGGCGTTCGTTTCCGTAAGACGGCACTTCAGGGGATTATCGAATCCTACACCCGTGAAAGCGGTGTACGTGAATTGGACATGAAGATTGCCAAGATCATGCGGCGTGCAGCCAAGAAAATGGCTTCCAACGAGGCACTGCCTCCATTCAATATCGGCCCGAACGATCTGCATGAATATCTGGGCGAAGTGGAATATCAGCGGGAAAAATATCAAGGAAATGAATATACCGGCGTCGTTGTCGGATTGGCGTGGACGGCGGTAGGAGGCGAGATCCTTTATGTGGAATCCAGCCTGAGCAAAGGTAAGGGCAGCAAACTGACTCTCACCGGAAACTTGGGTGACGTGATGAAGGAATCTGCCATGCTGGCTTTGGAATATATCCATTCGCACCAGGCCGATTTCAATATTCCCGAAGAGATGTTCGAGAATTGGAATGTGCATATCCATGTGCCCGAAGGGGCCATCCCGAAGGATGGACCGAGTGCCGGAGTGACGATGGTCACATCGCTTGTCTCTTCCTTCACGGGAAGACGTGTCCGTCTTAATCTGGCAATGACGGGCGAGATCACACTGCGTGGAAAGGTGCTTCCTGTCGGAGGAATCCGTGAGAAACTATTGGCGGCGCGTCGTGCAGGTATTACCGATATCATTATCTGTAGCGAGAACAAACGCAACGTGGATGAGATCAAGCCTGAATATCTGAATGGCCTCACGTTCCATTATGTGGACGATATCAAGCAGGTTGTGGATTACGCGTTGCTTTAAATAATCAACGATTTAGAGGTGTGGAATTACGACGGTGTCTCGGCATCGCCGAATTCGTTATGCTCGTGGCATTGGCAGGTGGCTGTTTCGAATTCCAATGTGGCATGACTGATTTCGTTTTTTCTCAAACGGTCTTTTAAGTTGTTCTTGATGTTCTCCATCTGTTCGATGTCGTCGATGACGATGTGAGCGGTGAAAGCTGTGTCGGTAGTGCTGATGGGCCAGATGTGGATATGATGGATCTCTTTGACGCCCGGCGTCTGTTTCAGCTCGGCAATGATTTTCTCGGTGTCGAGATCTGACGGAACGCCGTCCAAAGCCAGACAGACGCTGTCGCGAAGTAGCGACCATGTGGAATAGATGATGATGCAGGAAATGGCAAGTCCGACGATCGGGTCGATGACGTTCCAACCGGTTTTGGAGATGACGATACCCGAGACGACGACTCCGATCGAAACCAATGCATCGGCAGCCATGTGAAGATAGGCGCCTTTTACATTCAGATCTTTGTCTTTATCTTTCATGAAGAGCCAGGCTGTTATGCCGTTCACGACCACGCCGATCGCTGCCACCCAAGAGACTACGCCACCGTTGACCGGCTGAGGATCGGTAAATTTCTTGATACTTCCGATGATGATGAAGGCAACGGCAACCATCAGCACCACAGCATTGATGAGCGACACGAGGATTGTGCCCTTTTTGTATCCGTAGGTGAATTTGCTGCTGGAGGCTTTTCTTGCAATGTGAAAGGCGAACATGGCGAGCGCTAGACTAGCTACATCACTCAGGTTGTGACCTGCATCGGACAGCAGACCGACCGAATTGACAGCTATACCTGCTATGAATTCTGCTACGACAAAGACTGAATTCAGGATGATGCCGAATATGAATGCCTTGTTGAGGTAGTTCTGCTGGTTGATCTCGTGATGATGCTCGTGTTGTTCCATTGCTTTTCTATTTCTCCCGAAAGGTCGGAAAAACTTGTGGATTATGCAATGACGGTCTTACGTAAAATGTCATTCGGAATCCGAAAGGGCACATTTCGTCCGCGGGGCCGAAAACGGAATCCGAAAAGGGCACATTTTGCTCGCGGGGCCCAAAACGGAATCCGAAAAGGGCACATTTCGCTTGCGGGGCCCAAAACGGAATCCGAAAAGGGCACATTTCGCTCGCGGGGCCCAAAACGGAATCCGAAAAGGGTGCATTTCGCTTGCGGGACCCAAAACGGAATCCGAATGGATGGAGTGCAGGCCGTGAATCCTCAAACGGCTTATCTCTTCATGATGCTCGAGCCGCTGTCTGAGTTTTCGAGGCGCTTCTGATCGGCTTTGTATTTCTTGCCAAAGTTGAGACCCCACGAGAGCGTGACTGCGAACAATCGTGAGGATTCCTTGAAGTAAAGACTGCTCTTGTAGTTGGCGTATTGGTTACGATTCCAGGAATCGCGCCGATAATTGTCTATAAACGGGTTGATCATGCCTGCTCCGATATTCAAATCTTTCCATTTATAGCTCAGAAGCAAGACGTGCAGATGTTCGCCGCCATTCATGCTTTCGCCACGAAGCCAGTCATTGCTACGCATCAGAATGTTGGTCAATGTCCAGTTGTGATACATCAGGTTGGCTGTAAAGTTGTAGTTCCAGCAGGTGTAATTGTGATGATATGTTTTTCCATTTGAAGCAAATCGATTGAAACCGCCGGTGGCATTCAGTTGCAGAAATTTCCACAGCATGCCTGTGCGCAGAGTAAGAGTGCTGTAGTATCGGGTCCAGCTGTCCTGGTTCTCGTAGGTGCGGATGAAGAGGTCGTTGCCGCGCATGTAGGTGCTTTCCATGATCGGTTTGTTGTCGTAGTCGAGTCCGTTCTGCAGGATGGCCGTGAGCGTTCCGATATTTCCTTCGAGACGCAGACGGTTACTGAAACGGTAGTAGGGTTTAAGATCGGGATTGCCTTTGGAAATCTCACGGCTGTTGGTGGTTTGCTCCACGGCGCTCAGGTTGCTGAGGTCGGGACTGTAGTTCTCGAGTGACGAGTTGAGGCGCATTTGGAAATGGTCGCTGAACTTGTATCCCAGTGTCAGACGCGGACGGATCTGCCAGGTCGTGTAGCTGCTTTCACCCTCTTGCTTGAAGTGGTTGCGGACAGCTCCGAAGCCGACCGTGTAGGTGAAATTCTTCAGTGATGAGGTGAATTCGCCGTACATGTAGGTGTTGGCTTCGTTCATCTTCGTGTTGTAATTGGTCGTGCCAAGGTAATCGTTGTTGGAATGGCTCTGCGTATGCTTCACGCCGATGTCGATGCGTCCTCCTTTCAGCTCCTTTTCATAGAGACCTTCGCTGATGACGGAATATTTATGTCCCATCACATTGGTACGATAGTCGCCGGTGACGCTGTCGCGATAGAACTGCGTGTAGCTGCTGCGATAATGGTCGCGGCTGTAGGTTCCGACCACGTTGAACATAAGCATCTGCTTGTGCTTGAAATAGCGGGCGAAGTAGAGATCGAGCGACGGTGTCGTAGTATATTGGTTCGTATAGTCGTGGATCATGTCCAGAGAAAGGTTGTTGAGTGAGGAGCTGATCATACTGTTGAAGTTCGTCTTTGGCGAGCGGTAGATTTCGATGCCGGGTTTTATATTGATCGTATATTTCTCAGGCTGCTGGAAGTTGTAGCCTAAATAAATGCTGTGTCTCTCTTCGTAGTAATCACCTGGCATTCCGGTCTCGACGCGTTTCTCGCTGGTGCCGTCAGCAAAGTTGTAGGTCTGCTCGTAATCTCTCCACATGTGGTTGAATCTGCGGTGATAGAGGTCGTAGTTGATGTTATATTCCGATTTCCCCTTGTTCACTTTGGCATAAGCCGATGTATTGTTGAATTTCCAGTTGAAGTCACTTTGCGTATCCAATCCGAGATTGCCTCCCGAGTCGTTATGACGTACGATGAAGTTGAGCACTTTGCCGACATTGTCGTAGCGCAGTCCCGGGTTGTTGATGCATTCGATACGGATAATATCTTTCGGTGAGAGTGCATTCACCTCGTTGATGGTGGCCTTGACATCGTTGATGCGGAGCTGCAGCGACGTGTTGTCAACAGTAGCAATGGTCTTCTGTAATGGGTTGACGGAGATTTCCGGCAGCATCATGTTCTGAAGCAGCGAAAGACCGTTGTTGGATTTCTCGATCTGTTTTCCGTTCGGGAAGGAGATGGAGCGGTCGTATTTGTGAATCACGGAAGTGGCCGTCACTGTTACTCCTTCGCCAAGACTAATGGACGATTCGTCGAGCTGTATGTTCCCAACATTCTTGCTCCTCGTGAAGTCATTGAGCGGAATGGTCTGCGAGTCGTAGCCGATGCAGGATGCCACCAGACGATAGTTTCCGGTTTCCTTGACATCGATGGCGAAGTGCCCTTTCTCGTCGGTTGTCCCACCGCTGATGAATGTGGAGTCGTTGGCTTGAAGGATGACGTTTGCATACTCGATGGGCGTAGCGTCTTTCTTGTTTATCACCTGTCCGGTCACTTTGATCATCTCAGCATGGATTTGCCCAGCAAAGAGGAGGATCATAAGGATGAAAGAAATCTTTTTCATAACTGTCTTATTCGTTGTTTCGTTATTGTCGTTACAACCATAAGACGTAAGAACGCTTGATTTGGTTACATGAAAAAAGCATCAACCATTTCTGACTGATGCTTTTTGTAAAGGATTAAGAATGTCTAACTGTCATAGTTTGAACTTATACAGTTCGGCCATGGCCTTCTGATATTCGTCCTGCAACTGCAGATAATTCTGCATGCTCTGATAGTAGGTACTGACGTTGACGAAGTATTCGATCATTGAAATCTGCCCTGCCTCGATGGCTTTAGTGAGCAGCGTGAGATCCTGGTTCTTCATCACCTTGTCGTATTCGCCAAGCGATCCGCGCAGTGCGACAGTCCGGTCGTAGAGCTGCTTCAGTTCACCACTGACAGCGGTCGAGCGGCTTTCGAGTTGCATGTCCGCAAAGCGGCTCTGTTCTTGTGCCTGCTTCACACGATTCTTGTTGGCAAACAGCGGGATCGTGACACCAACGAGGAATCCGTTGTAATAAACGCCGGGCTGACTGTTCATTCTGTAACCCATCTGAAATCCCGGCAGACTCTTCGCCTTGTTTACCTTGATCTGCTGCTGCGCGACATCCTTTTGGCTGGCGAGCGTGAGCAGTTCCTTGTCGGCACCTAGCGCCTGTTCCTTGAGCTGTTCAAAGTTGGTCAACTCGTCCGACTGTATCGGATCATAGTTCGCTGCCGTGAAGTCGATGGCTGTTCCGCCGTTCAGCGTGGCCAGTTCCTGAAGCTTGGCTTGTCGCGTTGCCTCGATCATGCGGGCTTCGGTCTTGACGTTGAGCAGTTCCAGCGAAAGCTTGTTGGTCTCGATGATGTTGGCGTCGCCGGTCTTCAGTCGTTTGTCATAGAGCGTGGAGAGTTTCTCTGCATTCTCGCGTCGTATGTCGAGCAGTTGCTTCTGCTTGTTCAGCATCGTGAGGTCGATGCAAAGCTCCTTGGCTTTGAGCAGCACCGTCTGGCGCAACAGATCTGTCTGCCGGTCGAAGGCTGTAGATTTCTGGCGTGCCAGTTCACTTCTTCTTGAATAGACCGAAGGAAACTCGAAGCTTTGTGAGGCGATCAATTCATTCTGCGTACCAGTGCTGGGATGATTTCCATACTGATGCGAGAAGGTGACAGAAGGATCGGGTAGGTTGTTGTCAGCCTTCGCTCCGATCTTTTCCGATGCCACGCGGTGCATCTCAGTCTGCAGCTCCTTGTTGTTGGCCTCCACGCTGCGAAGCACGTCAGCCGTGGTTTGAGCCGACACCTGCCCAACAACGGCAGATGCCAGCAGGAAAGTTATGATGATTCTTTTCATACTTCTACTTCTTCTTCTTCTTCTTTCTTCTTGTTCATTAATAGATAGACGATCGGGATGATGAATCCGTTGAGGAAGGTACTCGTCAGCAGTCCGCCTAGGATCACGCGGGCCATCGGGCTCTGTATCTCGTTGCCGGAGACGTCACCGTTAATGGCGAGCGGGATGAGGGCGAGGGCAGAACAGAGTGCCGTCATGAGAATCGGGTTCAGTCGGTCGAGCGAACCTTGCAGCACAGCCTCCATAAGTCCCATGCCTTCCGACCTGAGCTGTTTGTAGTGGCTGATGAGGAGCATACCGTTACGTGTAGCGATACCGAAGAGCGAGATGAATCCGATGATGCCCGGAATGTTCAGCTCGCCGGATGTGAGTTTCAGTATCAGCACGCCGCCGATTAAAGCCAACGGCAGGTTGATGAGTACGATGCCGCTCTCTTTGGCATTCTTGAACTGGTTATAGAGCAGCATGAAGACGATGAGCAATGAGAAGAACGACATGATCAGCAGCGTACGGCTGGCCGACTCTTCGCTCTCGAACTGTCCGCCGTATTCGATATGATAACCTTCGGGTAGTTTTACAGAGGCGTTCACCTTGTTCTGAATTTCGTTGACCGTACCGCGCAGGTCACGTCCCGAAACGTTGCAGCTGATGACGATCTTGCGCTGCGCATTCTCACGGTTGATGGTGTTTGGTCCGCTGGTGCTGCGGATGTCGGCAACGTAACTGAGAGGGATCTTTCCTTGTTCGGAATCGATCATCAGGTTACCGATGTCTTCCATTGTGGCACGGTCTTTCTCGTCTGCCTTTACTGTAAGGTCGAACGTTTTTCCGTCGTCATAAACCTGACCGACCTGTTCACCACCGAGCATTACAGAGACGAACTCCTGGAATTCCGGCAGCGGAATGCCGTAACGGGCCAACAGATCACGTCGTGGCGTGATGGTCAGCTCCGGACGGTCGATCTGTTGTTCCACCTTCAGATCCACGACGCCTTTCACATTCTTGATGGCATCTTTCACCTGGTTCCCGATGGTGTACATACGTCCGAGGTCCGTTCCGAAGAGTTTGATGGCGATGTTGGCTTCCGTTCCCGAAAGCATGGCGTCGATACGGTGCGAGATAGGTTGTCCGATCTCAATGTTCGTACCGGTGATGCCCGAGAGCTTCTTGCGCACGTCGTCGGTCACCTGTTCACGTGTACGTTTCTTCAGTTCGAAGGGAGCTTCGATTTCAGATACATTGACGCCCAGTGCATGTTCATCCAGCTCTGCACGTCCTGTCTTGCGGGCTACGGTCTGTATCTCCGGAACCTGCATCAGCAGCAGTTCGGCTCTTCGTCCAATGCTGTCGCTTTCAGCCAAGGATGCGCCTGGCAGTGTACTGACATTGACGGTGAACGATCCTTCATTGAATGACGGCAGGAAACTTCTTCCCAAAGTGAAGAAGATGCCCAGTGCAAAGATGAAGAGTGCGATGGTGACGCCCAATACGGTTTTCTTTTTCTTCAAGGCTCCGTTGAGCCAGCGGCGATAGATCTTCTTGATCACACGGCTTACCAGCGGCTCAGTGAGTACTGTGCTGCCGTCGGAAGCGACAATCGTCTCCGGACCGTTCTTGACTTTTCCCTTCAGCAAGTAGCTGCAGAGTACAGGTGTCAGCGTCAGAGCCACAATAGTAGAGGCAAACAGTGCGACGATGAATGCGATTCCCAACGGAATCAGCATGCGGCCTTCCATTCCACTCAGGAAGAACAGCGGCAGGAAACTGACGACGATGATCAGCGTGGAGTTGAAGATAGGCATACGCACTTCGCGAGAAGCATCGTACACGACATCCAGTATCGGCCGACGCTGGTCTTCGGGCAGCAGTTTGTTTTGTCGCACTCGCTTATACACATTCTCCACATCCACAATGGCATCATCCACCAACGAGCCGATGGCAATGGCCATACCTCCTAAGCTCATCGTATTTACGGTCAACCCCATGAAGTGGAGTACAATCATCGTGATTAATAGGGACAGCGGCATGGCAACGAGGGAAATCACCGTGGTGCGGACATTCATCAGGAAGATGAAGAGTACGATGATAACGAAGAAGCTACCTTCTAGCAGACTCTCCTTTACATTGTCAATAGAGCTGTCGATGAAGCGGCTCTGACGGAACGTATCAGTTGAGACATGAACGTCAGGCGGCAGGTTCTTCTGCAGGTCTTTGACGGTAGCATCCAGTTTGTTTGTCAGGTCGATGGTGCTCGTGTTGGGCTGTTTGGTGACGGTGATCAGTACAGCGGGTTTTCCTTTCTCGGAAGCGACGCCCAATTTCGGACTCTTCCCGGCTATCTTCACTGTCGCAATATTCTCCAGTAGAATAGGAGTACCGTCAACGGTTTTGACGACACCTTTAGCCAGCTCTTCAGCTCTTGCCGTCGAAAGAAGTCCGTTGATGATGTATTCGTTCTCGAACTCATATAGTACACCGCCGTTGGCATTTCGGTTCATATCGCGGCAGACCTTCAGAACCTCGTCCAGTCCGACGTTGTAGTATTTCATTCGGGCCGGATCGAGCTGGATCTGATATTCTTTGATGTCGCCGCCGATGACAGCAACTTGAGCAACACCTCCTGTAGAGAGCAGGCGAGGACGGATCGTCCAGTCGGCAATAGTACGCAGGTCGATCATGGAAGTAGAGTCGGAGGTGAGTCCAACGAACAACATCTCGCCAAGGATGGAAGCCTGCGGACCGAGTGTAGGCTTGCCCACATTGTTCGGCAGCTGTTCACTGACGACAGCCAGTTTTTCGGAGACAATCTGACGTGCCCGATAGATGTTCGTGCCCCAATCAAATTCTACCCAAACAACGGAGAATCCGGTGGTAGAAGAAGAACGGACGCGGCGCACATCGGTCGCACCGTTGACGGCTGTCTCGATAGGAAAGGTGACAAGTTTTTCCACCTCTTCCGGAGCTAGTCCGTGAGCTTCGGTCATGATGACCACAGTAGGAGCATTGAGGTCGGGGAAGACATCCACATCGGTGTGGAATGATGTCCAGCAACCGGCCACCATCAATACGACTGCACATACGAGGATGAGCAGACGGTTATGCAATGAATAGGCTATAATCTTGTTTAACATGATGGTTGCTCAGATTAATGGTGGTGACTGTGAGCCGGAATGGCGTTCGAAGCGGAAGCCAGCTTGATCTGGTAAGCTGCCTTGGTTACCACTTCGTCACCGGCCTTCAGACCAGAGAGGATCTGTACGCTCTCGCCATTGTTGGCGCCCAGCTTCACCTCTTTCTTTAGAAAACCATCTTCGTCAAACTTTGTGTAAACGGAATATACTCCCTGTTCCTCGACGAGAGCGCTCACCGGAACGCTGATCACACCTTCAAGAGGACGCGTTAGCAGATATACATCCACAAAAGATCCGGGGATGACGTTGCCTTTGTTGTCGAATTCGAAGGTGACAGGCACGTATGAACTGTTGGCGTCCGATGCCTTTCCATAGGAGAGAAGCCGTCCGCCGAGGTTCTTCAGTTCATAGATGTTATCATCGTCATAGGGCGTCTTGAAGTTGGCACTGCTGATGAGTGACAGCATCGGATAGTATTTCTCCGACACTTCGGCTCTCAACACCAACCGTCTGTTCTGTGAAACGGTAGCCAGCTGTTGACCGACAGCTACATAGTCGCCCTCTTTTACTTGAATATTTTTCAGGAATCCGCTGATAGGAGCAGAGACGGATACGCCGCTGCCTGAAGATTTGCCGCCTATGGCATTGTATGCCACGCGCGCCTGATCGTAGTTCAGTTTTGCTTGCTCGTATTCTCGTTGTGATACGATCTTGTCTGCAACTAGTTTTTGCACTCGTTCATATTCAGCCTTAGCTGTTTCGAAACTGTTACGTGCCTTGGCAGCAATGTCGCCTTCTGCCAGGTTGCTGCTTGATATGCTAAGCAATGACTGTCCGCGGTTCACCGCAGTTCCATCGATGAGTGATGTGCGTCCCAGTTTTACAGTTCCCGAAACGGTAGCTACAACAACAGATTCTTCACCCTGAGCCGGCATGATCTTACCACTTGTACGGATCACTTCTGTGAAAGTACCCGGTTCTATCTTTGTCGTCTGAAGTCCGACAGCCTTCTGTTTGGTCTGGTCGAAGGGAATCTCGTTGGTATGGCCTTTTTCTGCTTGTGCAGCAGCTTCGTGCTCATGTTCTTCTGCTTCTTCTGAAGAGGAGGATTGTCCGCCACAACTGACGAACAGCGCAGCGCATAACACGCCCGCTATGTAAATTATCTTCATGTGATTTGAATAATAAAGAAAACCTGTAGATGTTTAATCTCGCTGAGAATGGACATGATTGTCCTTTGGATCAGCAGACGGGCGGCGCCCGCAGAACCACCGCGCCTCCTTGTGAGATGCTGTGCAGCGATTCGTGATATACGTTTTCTTTATCTGAACGTTGAAGAGAAAAATAGTCTGGGATAAGATCGGCTTCGATGAATGCACACATGAGTGGCATCAGGTGGAGCTGTAACGTGTGGTTGTCTGAATGGGAACCGCAGTCGAAGAAAGCAAGATTGTGACCGTTGCATCCGCAGTCGCTGGTGTCGCTGTGATGCTCGCCATGCTCCTTCTGCATTTCTTTGGTGATGGAATAGTAGCAGGGAGACCCGTCGCGATGATGGTGATGAGGCAGGATGATGGACGCAAGCAGCATAATGCTTGTGAATACCATGAAATATTGTATGAACTTTATCTTCCTGCTCATCTTTCTTTGTCCTTCGGTGCAAAGATATGAATATAAATTGAATACGATATACAACTGTTTTTTGCTTTTATGTTTTATTTTTGTGTCTTCGTCAGATAGCAATGGCTTTAGAAAGTTTCCAAACAACCTTTGGAAAGCATTTGGTCGTGTTATTGAAAAGTGACGACTATCAGTAAAGATGGTAGAATTTTCTGTAAAAAACTTACCAAGTCCATCTTATGGATTATATAATTTTGTCATTATAAAATCAGGAAATAATGAAGTACACGACATTAGGAAATACGGATATCAGGATCTCCCGCATCTGCATGGGATGCATGGGGTTTGGAAATGCTCAGACAGGTCAGCACAGTTGGACAGTGGATGAGGAAACGACGCGTACCATCGTAAAATACGGTTTGGAACAGGGCATAAACTTCTTTGATACAGCCATAGCTTATCAAGCTGGTACAAGTGAAATGTATCTCGGTCGCGCGCTGAAGGATTTCGCAAAAAGAGAAGATGTGGTTGTTGCAACAAAGTTCCTTCCCCGAACAGCCGATGAAATAGAAAACGGAATTTCAGGTCGTGAACATGTAAAGAATAGCATCGATATTAGTCTCCGCCATCTAGGCATGGATTATGTGGATCTCTACATCTATCATATCTGGGATTGGAACACGTCTGTGGAAGATTTTCTGCATGGCTTGAACGAGGTGGTGAAGGCTGGAAAGGCTCGCGCCATTGGCATTGCCAACTGTTTCGGATGGCAGCTTGCCGAGGCCAATGACATAGCCGATCGCAACGGTTGGTCTAAGTTCGTTTCTGTTCAGAACCACTACAATCTCATCATGAGAGAGGAGGAACGTGAGATGAATATCTATGCTGCCGAGCGAGGCATTAGTCTTACTCCTTATAGTGCGTTAGCCAGTGGAAGGCTTTCAAAACGCCAGGGGGAAACTTCGAAGAGGTTGCAGGAGGATGCCTATGCGAAGTTTAAGTATGATGCTACGGCTGATCAGGATCAGAAGGTCATCAATAGAGTAATGGAGATTGCCGATAAGAGAGGCGTGAGCATGACCGAAGTTTCGCTTTCATGGCTGCTGACAAAGGTGGCTTCGCCCATTGTCGGTGCCACAAAGATGCATCATGTTGATGGAGCTGTAAAAGCAGTGGAACTTGAACTCTCTGATGAGGAAATAAAATATCTTGTAGAACCTTACGTCCCG
Source organism: uncultured Parabacteroides sp. (assembly GCA_964542435.1). Classification (GTDB taxonomy): domain Bacteria; phylum Bacteroidota; class Bacteroidia; order Bacteroidales; family Tannerellaceae; genus CAZIVE01. The sequence continues at coordinate 5,259 of CAZIVE010000002.1, read as the reverse complement.
CATTTTCTCGAAGGAGTGATGGCACAAAATACTCCTGCGGCAAGAAACGCGAAGCATGTGTGGGTGAAGAACGGAGAACAATCCAAATAAAATATCAAACATCATGAAGAAGTTGTTATTACTTTCCTTCTTTAGTCTGTTTTTCATGGTCAGCGCTTATGCTCAAACGGAGAAGGTGAAACCAGAGGTGAAATCCAAGGCATTGACGGTTAATATCTATTATACCGGCACAAACGGAAGTGCAAGAGCTTTCGTAAATGAGATGAAATCCAGCGGAACTGTGGATGCAATCCGATCAGAAGCCGGTAATCTGCGCTATGAATACTTTTTTCCTGAAGACAATTCTGAAACAGTACTGCTCATCGACAGCTGGGAAAGTCAGGAAGCCATCGACAAACATCATGCGACACCTATGATGAAGGCTATCACTACGCTACGCGAAAAATACAATCTTCATATGAAGGTCGAAAGATATGTTTCGGCAGATGAGCAAGCTTCTGATGAAAAATTCATTAGAAAATAACAAGCGATACGTATTAGGCTATTTTCTTCAGTCTATCTGATTCATCACGTGAATGGTGTGGCAGGCGACGAGGGCTGCTGTTTCCGTGCGGAGGCGGCTTTCGCCTAAGGAGACAGCTTCAAACCCGTTCTGGAGGGCAAGTGTGATTTCGTCGTGGCTGAAGTCTCCTTCGGGTCCGATAAGGATCAGCGCATCTTCGTGCGGTTGGTAAATATGAGCAAGGAGCGGCTTTTCACCCGGTTCGCAATGGGCGATGAACTTGCGGCCGCTAAAAGGCTTTTCGATGAACGACTTGAAATCAGTCATCCCGACCATCTCGGGAAGTATGGCTTTCTGCGACTGTTTCATGGCACTCACCATGATCTTTTCGAGACGTTCCGGTTTGATCTCGCGTCGTTCGGAGAAACGGCAGTTGAGGCAGGTGACGGCATCGATGCCAATCTCCGTGGCCTTTTCTACAAACCATTCCATACGATCCATATTCTTCGTGGGTGCTACAGCAATGTGCAGACGGAAATCGCGGAGCGGCTTCTGTTCTTCCTGTTCCACGATTCGCACGAGGCAATGTTTGGCATTGGCTTGAGTGATTTCAGCTTTGTAGAAGAAGCCTTTCCCGTCTGTTAGGTCGATCCTGTCGCCAACATTTTTGCGGAGCACGCGGATACAATGGCCTGCCTCTTCAGCGGGCAGTTCCGGATTCTGAAGAATGTCGGGCGTATAGAAAAGAGCTTCCATGATGGTAAATTATCCGAGGATCATTCCGATGATAGTGGCAGAAAGAATGGAAACCAGTGCACCGCCGATCATGGCTCTCACACCCATCTTCGAGATCATACCCCGTTTTTGTGGTGCCAGAACGCCGAGCCCGCCCAACAGAATGCCGATGGATGAAACATTGGCAAAGCCGCAGAGAATATAGGTTGACATGATGATGCCTTTCTGCGTCATGAAAATGCCTGCATCTTTCCATTGCTCCATTTGGGCATAAGCCACAAACTCGTTGAGAATGGTTTTCTGCCCGAGTAAAGAACCTACCACGGTAATATCAGGCGTTGGCACACCGATGAGCCACATGAAAGGCGCCGTGATGATGCCCAAAATATATTGGAAGGTCAGACCTTCCGATTTGCCTCCTGTGGATGCCTTGATCCAATCATTGAGTCCTGTATAGTGACCGATCAGATTGTCGGTGACGTAGTTGGCCAATGCGACCAGAGAGATGAATACAAGCAGCATGGCTGCGATGTTGACCATCAGTTTGACGCCGGTCATCGTACCGCCGGAGATGGCGTCGAGGATGTTCTGTTTCTCGCCGCTGCTCAAGTCGGCTGTCGAGACGGCTCTGTCAGTTGCTCCTTCCGTCTGTGGACAGAGCATTTTGGCCAGGACGATCGAACCGGGCACTGCCATAAAGGATGCCGAGATGAGATGCTTCGCAAACATAACCTTGGCAACAGGATCCGTTCCGCCCAGCATGCCGATGTATGTTCCCATCACGGAACCAGCTATGGTTCCCATTCCGGAGACCATCACGAGGAAGATCTCCGACTTGTTCATGGTTGGCAAATAGTTTTTGATGAGGACAGGTGATTCGGTCATGCCCATAAACATGTTCCCGGCCGATACCAGACCTTCTGTTCCGGAGATGTTCATCACCTTGCGAAGCAGCCAGGCAAAGGCACCTACCACTTTCTGAATTACGCCCCAATAGTAAAAGATGGAGACGAGGGCAGAGAAGAAGATGACGATAGGAAGCGAATGGATCATGAATACGAAGCCGTTGGAGCGAGATGCGTAGTTGCCCAGCAGGAAGGTAAGTCCTGCATCGGTGAAATCCATCAGTTTGACGAATATCTTGCCGATTTCTTCAAGAATAAAACCAAATACGGGGATGTAAAGTACGGCCAGTGCGAATACCAATTCGATAAGCAATCCGCCGCCTACCAGTTTCCAATCGATCTTTTTTCGGTTATAGCTGATCGCATAAGCGATAGCAAGAATAACGACCATTCCCAGCAGCCCTCTTCCTAAAGAGATGAAGCTGAATCCTCCCAATTCTTCCATTATCTATTTTTTGTTTTTCTCTGATTCGCGGCGATCTATCTCGTCCTGAAATTTTTTCGCCAGTTCATAATTTTCTTCATTGATGGCTTTCTGCAGATGCTCTCTCAGCTCTTCCGTTTCATGTTGTGAAATCCATAGATTCATCTCATGTTCATCCGTAAGTTCTTCAGGCTCGCCAAAGATAAAGGTTTGTACCCCCTTCTCATCCGAAGATTCCTTGGGGGCAGTCTCTTCCTGCGGCTCTTCGTCGAGATCTACGCCACATTCTTCAATGATTTTTTTCGTGGTGAAGATGGGCGCCTTCATTCTAAGGGCAACGGCGATGGCGTCTGACGTACGCGAGTCGATCTTGATGGTCTCGCTTCCTTTAATGAACCATAGTTCGGAAAAGAAAACGCCGTCTTCGAATTTGTAGATGAAGATCTGCTTCAGTTTCAGCTCTAGCTTGTTCGCCATACTGACGATGAGATCGTGAGTGAGCGGACGCGGCGTGGAAACGCCTTCCAATGCGATGGCTATGGATTGTGCTTCGGCCGTCCCGACCACAATCGGAATATGTCTTTTGCCGTTCTCTTCCATCAGTACAAGGGCATAAGCACCTGACTGTATCTGACTGCTTGTCAATCCTTGCAAATGTAACTCGATCTTCTTTTCCACGCCTGAACCGTTTATTGTTAGCGGAAGCAAAAGTACAACTTAATTGGAAATATTTCATTTATTACTAATAACATATTTTAGGTTTCGCTGCTATGCACATCGGCTGCACACAACCGGATCACTTTTGTCCGGAATATCTATTTTTGCACTATCTTCGCTCCTGAAATGAAAGAGATAGAAATATATCAAGTGGACCATACGTCCAAGATTAGTCTGCCGATGGCGGGAGAGAGCATCCATGCGGGATTCCCTTCGCCTGCTCAGGATTATATGCTTGACAGTATCGACTTGAACAAGGAATGCATCCGTCATCCGGCCACCACATTTTACGGTCGTGTCGTGGGTGATTCCATGGAAGATGCCGGCGTTCACGAAGGCGATATCCTTGTCATAGACAAATCGCTTGAGCCATCGGATGGTAAGATGGCTGTCTGTTTTATAGACGGTGAGTTTACGCTGAAGACCATTTTTATGAAGGATAATGCCATTCTTCTCGTTCCTGCCAATCCTCAATATCCAACCATTCGGGTGACCGAAAACAACGATTTTCAGATCTGGGGAATCGTTACCTATATCATCAAACGTGTCTGAATCATGTATGGACTGGTGGATTGCAACAGCTTCTTCTGTTCTTGCGAGCAGGTGTTTCGTCCTGATCTGCGCGAGAAGCCGGTCGTCGTACTCAGCAACAACGACGGATGTATCGTCGCACTGACCACGGAGGCGAAAGCGGTAGGTCTGAAACGCGGTATGCCGATCTATCAGGTTCAGAATATCATTGAGAAATATGATGTGGCTGTTTTCTCCAGCAACTACACGCTTTATGGAGATATGTCGGCGCGTGTCATGAGCATTCTGGCGGAGAATGTGGACGACATCGATATCTATTCCATCGACGAGGCCTTCCTGCATCTCGATGGCTTCGAACCACCCAAACTCGAGTCCTTCGCACGAGAGCTGCATCGCAAGGTGATCAAAGGCACAGGCATTCCCGTATCTGTGGGCATTGCTTCCACAAAGACGCTGGCCAAGGTGGCAGCCAAGTTTGCCAAACAGTATAAAGCTTACAAAGGTGTTTGCATCATCGACTCTGAAGAGAAACGTGTGCGGGCGCTTCAACTTTTTGACGTTACGGATGTTTGGGGTGTCGGACGTCGTTTTGGAAAGCGTTTGATGGCCTATGGAATCCGTTCCGCCTGGGATTTGACGCAGAAACCTGAGTCTTGGATCAAAAGCGAGATGAGTATTACCGGCGTTCGTACCTGGAGGGAATTACGTGGTCAGGATTGTATTGATATCGAAGAACTACCCGAAAAGAAATCCATCTGTACCTCCCGAAGTTTTTCACAGATGACCGATAATCTGGCCGATCTGACAGAACGAGTCTCAAACTTCGCCTCCAAGACGGCACGCAAACTGCGGGAACAGCATTCCGTCTGTCAGACCGTTACTGTCTTTATCCTCAGCAACCATTTCCGCGACGACCTCGCACAATATGACAACAGCCTCACGGTCAAACTGCCCGTTGCCACAGCCGATACGGCTGAAATCATTCGTGTCTGTTCGGAGTCGCTCAAGAGCATATACCGCGAGCATATCATGTATAAGAAAGCTGGCGTAGTCGTTAGCAATATTTCTTCCGACAGAGCCATTCAGCAAGACCTTTTCGATCCCGTCGATCGGCAGAAGCAACGTCGTCTCAACACAGTCGTGGATGCCATCAACAGAAAAGTAGGTTACGAGACCATTCATAGTGCCGCACAAGGCGTACAGCGCAAGGAATGGCTTAAACGGGAATTTATCAGTAAGAATTATACGACCAATATCAAGGACATCATCCAAATTCGGCTTTTGTAAGGAAGGGATTGGCCACATGCATTTCACCGGGTGAAACGGTTAAAACGAATCTCAAAAAGTCATTTCACCGGGTGAAACGGTTAAAATGACTTCAAAAAAATCGTTTCACCAGTGCAGGAAGCTTTTTAGAAGTTATATTGGTACTTTCACCCATGCAG
>CAZIVE010000001.1:69430-69735 GCA_964542435.1 uncultured Parabacteroides sp. | reverse complement strand
AATATACGACAATCTTCCTCCGCATTTTGTGATGACAAAGATAGTGCAAGCCGAGAGAAATGCAAAGCTTGCTTTTGCATTTCCGAGGCGCAGCCTATCTTCGTTGCAGAGCAACAAAGATAGTGCAAGGAAAAGAGCCTTCACACACAGCGGCGACCATCTCCGAAGGATCTTGCAATGTGTTCAGCAAGAAAGCACATCTCCGACGTTTCATCATCTCCAGATGATTCTTACATTCTTGTGCATCATTGATGCAGACGGCTCGGCGAGCCGATATAATGCGAAACACATTGCAAGCAATCGCG
>CAZIVE010000001.1:58291-69330 GCA_964542435.1 uncultured Parabacteroides sp. | reverse complement strand
CCCAACCTCCATCGCATCGGATGATGCGATTCGTGATAGCACATTCGAGATAGAACACACAGCGACGACCATCTTCGAAGGATCTTGCAATGTGTTCAGCAAGAAAGCACGTCTCCGACGTTTCATCATCTCCAGATGATTCTCACATTCTTGAGTATCGATGATGCAGACGGCTCGGCGAGCCGATATAATGCGAAACACATTGCAAGCAATCGCGAAGCGATGCGCCGCTGTGTGATAAGTCAACGCCCAACCTCCATCGCATCGGATGATGCGATTCGTGATAGCACATTCGAGATAGAAATCTTGTGTATCTGAAATGAAGAGTATATATTTGTGAAGAATCAAAACAAATTTAACTATGAGCAAGGTAAACGCAATTTATCACATCGTCATCAACACATACCAACGGCAAATGACTATCAATAACGATCATCGAGAAGATTTATATCGTTTCATCTGGAAATTAATCATCAACAGGAAATGCGTACTATATCGTATAGGAGGAATTCCCAACCATGTACACCTTTTGATCGATCTACATCCCGAAGTACCATTGTCAACACTTATGAGAGATATAAAACAACTTAGCAGTAAGTGGGCAAAGCAAAGCGGCTTCTTTCCTCAATTCATTGGTTGGGGAAAAGAGTACGCGGCATTTACCTGCCAATACAGCAGCAAAACTACCATCATCCATTATATCAATAACCAGCAGAATCATCATAAAGCCATAACGTTTGAGACTGAATTTCGTAGTCTCTTTTCCTATGAAGGATATGCTTGGAAGGATGAATTTCTTACATAGCTCAGAGTATAACCCGTTTTTTGCGGACGGTAATGCGTCTCTTCTTTCGTTAATTAATCAAAATCATCAATCTGAAATTAAACTTTAATTAAAATCGATCGTCTATTAATCACATTCGAGTAAAAACATAATGAATCCTTTTGTATGAAACTTTGTAGTTACCTTTTGTTGTTGTTAACCCTATTTGCATTCCAAACCAAAGCTCAGCAGACAACTAGTAATAGTATTACGTTGAATGGTTCGGTTGTGGAGCAAAAAACGGGAGATCCTGTTGAACAGGCGACTATCCGATTGTTGAGTATTCCAGACAGTTCGTTAGTCCGTGGAACCGTGAGCACTGCCAATGGTGCTTTTTCCTTGAAGAGTATCAAACCGGGAAATTATATCCTGCATATTACGTATGTGGGATTCGATCCTATTTATCAACCTGTCCGAATCACGGGGCGACGCAATCCCGTTTCGGTGGGGAAGATGGGTTTGACAGAAACCGGCATTCAATTGGGCGAGGCTGTGGTTACGGCCAAAGCTGCCGAAGTGGTCGTCAAGAACGATACACTCGAGTACAATGCCGATTCTTACAAGACAACGGAAGGTGCCGTATTGGAAGACCTTCTGAAGAAGATGCCGGGCGTTGAGGTATCCAGCGATGGGACGATCACCGTCAACGGCAAGCAGGTTAAGAAGATTATGGTGGATGGCAAGGAATTCTTCAGCGATGATCCGAAGGTGGCTGCCAAGAACCTCCCTGCGAAGATGGTCAATAAACTGCAGGTGCTCGACAAGAAGAGCGATATGTCGCAGATGACTGGATTTGATGATGGCGAGGAAGAGACTGTCATCAACCTGACCGTGAAGCCGGGCATGAAAGAGGGCATCTTTGGTAATGCCTTTGCCGGTTACGGCAGCGGAGGCAGATACGAAGGCAATGCCATGGTCAACCGATTCATCAATAACGATCAGTTTACCTTCATGGGCGGTTTGAATAATACCAATAATATGGGCTTTACGGATGTGGCCGGAAGTATGTTCGGAGGCATGGGCGGCGGCGGTCGTCGTTTCTCGATGGGTACGAACAACGGTATCACCACTTCAGGAAATGCCGGATCCAACTTCAGCAAGCAGTTCAGTCCTCAGCTGACATTGGGAGGCAACGGCCGTTATTCACACTCCAGCACAGATGCGACGAGCAGCATTGCCAAGCAGAATATCCTTACCGGAGACAGTACTTCGTACGAAAACACGAAGAGCGTGAGCAATACGAAGAACGACAACTTTGGCGTGAATCTTCGTTTGGAGTGGAAGCCGGATTCGATGACGCAGATCCTCTTCCGTCCTGACATCAGCTATTACAAGAGTCAAAGTGACGAACTCGACTTTACCAATACGCTGGCGGGTAATCTGGACACGGTGAATGTTAGTAATTCGAAATATCATTCTTATGGTGAAGGCTACAGCACAACGGGCCAGTTGGAGTTCAGCCGGAAACTGAATAACACCGGCCGTGTGTTCAGTGCATCTGTCACAGGAGGTTTGAGCGACTCCTATAATAAAGGTACGAACTGGTCCAATACGCAGTATTACCGAATCACCGATGGAAGCGCCGACAACCTGATCGATCAGAAGTTCCGTTACGATAACAACGGTTACAATTATCGGGCATTCCTCTCTTGGGTAGAACCGATTGGTCACAACAATTTCCTGCAAGCTACGTATAGCTATAGCAAACAATATCAGAAATCGTTGAAGAATTCCTATACGACGGACGACGATGGCAACTATAGCGTGCTCGATTCGACTTACAGCAAGAGTTATCGCAACAACTTCACTACGCAGCGTGCCAGCTTAAGCTTTATGGCGCAGCGTCAGAAATATAACTTCACGATGGGTGTCAACTTCGATCCATCACATTCTACCAGTGAGACCTTCGTCGGTGACACGGTGCTTTATCACATTAGCCGCAACGTCTTCAATGTTTCTCCTATGGCTATCTTCAATTACAAGTTCAGTCAGCAGAAGAATCTGAGAATCCAGTATAACGGCTCTACAACGCAGCCTTCGATGACACAACTCTCACCTGTGGCCGATGTTTCAAACCCATTGAACATCACGAAAGGTAATCCGGATCTGGATCCGACCTACACGAACCGTCTGTCGCTGCGTTTCCAGAACTTCAACCGCGAGAAAATGAGTGCTTTAATGTTGATGTTGAACGGTACTTATACGTTGAACGACATCGTAAGTTATGCAACCTATGACAATACGACGGGCGGCAGAGTCACCACCTATAAGAATGTCAATGGCAACTATAATGCCGACATGCGAATGATGGTTAACACGCCGTTCTTCAGCAAGAAGTTTACTTTCAATTCCAGTACGATGGCTTCTTATGCCAAGAGCAACGGATTCGTCAATGCCGAGAAAAATACAAACAAGAATCTTGTCCTGAGTGAACGTGGCGGCTTTGATTTTCGTTCGGATTATGTTGATCTCGGAATAAATGGCAACATTACCTATAACAAGGCGACCAACTCTTTGCAGACTTCGAGTAATCTGGAAACCTATACGTATGGAGTGGGAGGAAGTACAACTCTTTATCTTCCGTACAATTTCCAAGTACAAAGTGATATTACCTGGTCGGCTAACTCCGGTTATTCCAGCGGCTATAAACTGAATGAAACGCTGTGGAATGCATCTCTGTCGAAATCGTTCTTGAAAGATCAAGGTACGCTGCAGTTCAAGATTTATGATATATTGAAACAGCGCAGCAATATTTCGCGTATGGTAACTGCAAGTGCAACGACGGATACGCAATACAACACACTGAACAGTTACTTCATGTTCCGCTTTATCTATCGTTTCAGTATCTTCAAAGGTGGAGCAAGCTTTAGAGATGCCTTTCGTGGCGGCCCTGGAGGTGGCGGTCCTGGAGGGCCCGGTTGTTGCAGACCTGATGGACCTTGAGGCCCTGGCTGCGGACCTGGCGGACCGATGTAATTGCATCGGCCAGCCTCTTTGCTATGCTTAATTAACACTTCGAATCGCGAATTTTACCTTTGTTGTATAAATATTAAACTAAAACGTGCGTTATTTGTTGTGTTAAAAACAGGATAAGACAAAGATGAGGAAGTCCACTATTTGGTTACTTGCGGTTGTGATGGCTTTTGCCTTCGGTGGTTTGCTGTATCTGCAAATCAGCTACGTCAGCATTATCCTAAAAACGCGAAGCGAGCAATTCAATGAGACTGTAAAGCAGAGTCTTCTGCAGGTCTCGAAGAACCTGGAGTTGGATGAGACAAGGAAATACCTTGAGGAAGATATTGATCGTGATGAGAACAGTTTCTTGTATCAGGAGACGCAGTCTCAGAACCTAAGTCGAGTGATCAGCAAGAGTAAGTATCAGTTGCAGATAACCGATTCGAATGGCGCCACCAAGCAAATCGAGCTCGAGAGCTTCAGCAGTAGTGGCACGGGTGTCGGCCCAACTTCCCAAGGCAATGGCATCGTAAGCACTTCGAAGGACTTGCAGCGTACGTTGAAGCGCCGCTATCAGTATCAGGGAGGCTTGATCGATGAGGTGATCTATAACATTCTCTATACAGCGAATCTGAAACCGATCGAAGAACGTGTGGATTTCAAGAAGCTGGAGAATTATCTTAAAGCTGAGTTGTTGAGTAACGGTTTGAATCTGCCGTTTGTGTTCTCGGTCATCAACAAGGATGGAAATGTGGTCTATCAGAGTGGTGAACTCCATAAGAAGCCGATTGCTTCGGACATTATCACTCAGGTACTGTTCCCGAATGATCCTCCGTCGAGGCTCAATTACCTTCGCATCTATTTCCCAACGAAGAGCAATTACATCGCCAACTCCATCACATTCATCGTTCCTTCTGTCATCTTCTCGCTGATATTGCTCATCACCTTCATCTTCACGATCTACATCGTGTTCCGCCAGAAGAAACTGTCGGAGATGAAGAATGACTTCATCAACAACATGACACACGAATTAAAGACGCCGGTTTCAACGATCTCGCTGGCAGCGCAGATGCTCAAAGACCAGGATATCACGAAGAATCCCGACGTGTTCAAACATATCTCCGGCGTGATCAACGACGAGACCAAACGTCTGAGCTTCCTGGTGGAAAAGGTGCTTCAGATGTCTCTGTTTGAACGTCAGCGTGCTCAACTGAAGCTGAAGGAACTGGATGCAAACGATATCGTGACGAGCGTCGCCAACACGTTTGTACTCAAAGTGGAAAAATTCGGCGGTTCGCTGGATGTAGATTTAGGTGCTGACAATTCAGATATATATGTAGATGAAATGCACATCACGAACGTTCTGTTCAACCTGTTGGATAATGCCGTTAAATACCGTCGTCAGGATGTTCCGCTCAAGCTGATGGTGAGAACATGGGATGAAGGCGGTAAGCTGCAGATTTCGGTTGAGGACAACGGTATCGGAATCAAGAAGGAATACCAGAAGAAGGTGTTCGATCGCTTCTTCCGCGTACCGACAGGCAACGTGCATGATGTAAAAGGTTTCGGACTGGGCTTGGCTTACGTCCGGAAAATCATAGAAGACCACAAAGGCTCTATCAGAGCTGAAAGTGGCGAAGGAAATGTAGGAACAAAATTTATTATTACTTTACCGCTAATAAAAAGTTAGTTATGGACGAAAAAATGAAGATCTTCTTTTGTGAAGACGACGAGAATCTGGGTATGCTCTTGAGAGAGTATCTCCAAGCAAAAGGGTATCAAACGGATCTGTTCCCCGATGGCGAGGCCGGATATAGAGGTTTCACGAAGACCAAGTATGATATCTGCGTACTTGATGTCATGATGCCTAAGAAAGACGGTTACACGCTGGCACAGGAAATCAGACAGCTCAACGCTGATATCCCGATCATTTTCCTGACGGCAAAGACCTTGAAAGAGGATATTCTGGAAGGCTTCAAGATTGGAGCTGATGATTATTTGACCAAACCTTTCAGCATGGAAGAGCTGTTGCTTCGTATCGAAGCCATTATGCGCCGTGTGAAGGGTAAGAAGCTGAAAGACGTGCCTTTCTACAAACTCGGCAACTTCATGTTCGACACACAGAAACAGACACTTTCTATCGGCGATAAGATGACGAAACTGACAACGAAGGAGTGCGAGCTTCTCGGATTGCTTTGTGCTCATGCCAATGAGATTCTGGAACGTAACTATGCTCTGAAAACCATTTGGGTAGATGATAATTACTTCAATGCTCGTAGCATGGACGTTTATATCACGAAGCTCCGCAAGCTGTTGAAGGATGATCCCGGTATCGAAATCATCAACATCCACGGAAAAGGTTACAAACTGATCACACCTTCAGGCGAAGAAAAAGCGCATGACGGCGGTGTTGAGGTACTTTAAAAGGTATTGATTAAAGAGAAAGGCGGCTTCCGAAAGAGGTCGCCTTTTTTAGGCCTGTTTGCTGCAATAACGGTATCGTGACTCCAAAATAAAAGGCTCTGCAAGGAAATCTCGCAGAGCCTTTCTGTCTATTTGTATCCGAAAAAGGACTTAGAGAGGCAGCGTGTAGGTGAATCCGGCTTTGAACCAGAATCCGGGCTGCGGAATGTTACCTAAGTCGTAGTAGGTCTTGTCGAAGATGTTGTTGGCTTCGGCATAGATGCCTAACAGGTTATGTTGCCAGTTGACTTTCAGATCAAGTGTGCTGTAGGGCTTGTAAGGGGTTTCGCCGACAGCTTTGCTGTTGACGTACTTCGTATAGCCTCCGACGCGATCTTGATGACGGAAGTACCAGGTTGCGGATATCTCTTTCCAAATGCGATGGCTCAGTTCGGCAGTGAACTTATTCTTCAGGTAATCCAGAGCATAGTTGGAGATGAGCCCCTCGCTGTTCTTGTTTTGATGAATGTAGGCATAGGAAAACTCCGCTTTCTCGATGAAGCATTGTTGTCCCCATAGATTGCGGGGCAGAAAACGAACGTTGGTCTCCACTCCGAGGTTGTTGACCTCTGTGAGATTACGGCTTTCCCAAATGTCGCCGGAGTTCTTCTTCACCCAGTCAATCATGTCCTTGCCTTTGCGATAATAGATATCCGCGTCGGCACTGATAAAACTGTTGGCATACTTCATACCAAACTCCGAAGCTTCACTCTTCTCGGGTTTCAGATTGACATTGCCCTGGTTGGTTTTGCTCTTGTAATAGAGATCCGTGAACGTAGGCATACGGAGCGAACGATTCCAGTTGGCATAGAGCTTGAAATTGTCTGTGACACGGAAACTGATGTCTGCTCCGGGATAAAAATGGACCGGTTCATGAAGCGATGAGTTGTGGTTGGCCAACACGCCTGCTGAGAGAGTGAGACGTTGCCATTTTACATTGTGCTCCAAGAAATAGCTGACGTTGGAACGGTCTGCACTCTTGGTGTAATAGGCATCCTCACCTGGAACTTTCTGTTTCTCGGAGAGATCGGTGCCCAATACATTGCTTCTCACACCTTCGTCGCGGAATTCAAGACCTGCCACGGTACGACCAAGCGCCCAGTCTGCTTCGGCATTCATATTGAAACCGAACACGTGCGTTTCGTGATAGTTGTCACTTGTGTACCAGCTTGCCGGATTGTTCCGGAAGAGCTGAAAGCGGTCGGTGCTCTTCATCCAATAGGCGCGCGGCGTGAACTTAATGGCTCCTTTCGTCTCGGCTCCGGCCGAAACGAACATCCTTTGCGTGTTGTCTTTCTGATTGGGATAGGCAGCAGAGTAGAAGCTGTTGGCTCCATAATGTTTCTCGTTGATTCCGGCCTGCATTTGGATATCGGCGGATGAGGTACGGACCATCGACTGCCAAAAACCGTTTGCGATTTTATAGTCGGTGTTGTCCATGTATCCGTCAGACGATGCGTAGCTTCCGGAGAGACGTTGCGAGTAGGACTTTGTGGCAGCGTTCCATCCGCCTTCCACTTTCCACAGGCCATGCATGCCGGCTTCATCGGTCGTCGTCAGACTGTTCTCGTTATGAGTCTTGGTGACGATGTTGATGGCACCTGCAAAGGCGCTGGCTCCGAAGATACGACCTGAAGGACCATATACCACTTCGATATGGTCGATATCCGAAAGATTGACAGGAAGATCGAAACTGTAATGTCCCGTTTGTGGATTGGAAAGATTGATGCCGTTGAGGAGTACTGCGATTTGATCGGCCGTACCGCCTCGGATGGAAACGTCGGCCTGTGTTCCGCCCGTGCCTCTTTGACGGACATCCACGCCGGCGACGTAGGAGAGAAGTTCTTGGACACTCGCGACAGGCGCCGCGGCTATTTCGCGTGCTGTGATGACCGTCACGATACGTGAGGCATCCTGAAGAGCGATCGGCGCACGCGATGCCGTCACTTCGACCTCATCGAGAGCGATGGGGCTTTCTTCGGTCGCTACGGCTGGCTTGTGCTTCATCTCCGTCTGTGCTTGTGCACTGTTCGGGAAGGCGAAGAGCAATGTGCTGGCTGCAACGACACCGATGTTAATGACTCTGTGCATGCTTGCATAGGCAGCATAGCGCTCGCGCATGAAGCGGCGGAAACGGTATGCAGTAGAAGCATGCAGTGTTGAATTGTTCATTTACTTTTACTTTTTCTTGTTTTTAAATTGATTTTGATAATCCGGATACAATAGATATTTCTTTCTTATTTGTTTATACTTGTTCAAGTCCGCTTGCCAAGAGGCGCGGATCTCCTGCTCGGTTAATCCTCTTACAATCTGAGTGCGGAGCTGTTTGGAGCCGGCGAGAGAATCGAACCATGTCGGACGTGAGAAGAAAAAGGCCTTCTCTTTTCCTGATTTCTCATAGAAGCGGAGGAAGTAGCGCAGTGTCAAACCATCGGGATGTTCTCCACGAAGATCTTCGCCGTAGCACAGTTTGTCTTTCTGCAGAGGATTGGTGTCGAATCCCGGAAGTGATTTCGGGGTGAAGGTAAAGCTGCCGAAGTTCGGATCGGGATAACCGATGATCTGAAAGGGTATCGTGGTGCCTCGACCTACGCTGACGTTGGTTGCTTCAAAGAAGCAGAGCGAAGGATAAAGTCTGATGGCGATATCATTGGGCAGGTTAGGAGAGGGCTTCACCGGAAGTGAATAGCGGTCTCCGTGTTTCCAACCTTCCATTTTTACAACGGTCAATCGGCATGTGTCTGGCTTACTGGCCAACCAGTGTTCTCCGTTGATCATTCTAGCCAGCTCACCCACCGTTACGCCGTGAAGCAAAGGCAGCGGATCGACACCGACAAAGGATTGGAATCCCTCTTTTCGCATCGGTCCGTCCACATAATCATTCGGATTGGGACGATCGAGGACCACCATCTCCTTGCCCTGTTCAGCGCAAGCTTCCATGACGTAATGCAGTGTACTAATATAGGTATAGAAACGTGCGCCTACGTCCTGAATGTCGAATACGACCACATCCACATCCCTCAGATCTTCAGCAGAGGGCTTTTTGGTCTTGCCGTAAATGGAAAGGATGGGTACGCCGGTCTTCTCATCCTTGGTGTTGTTGATCGTAGCGCCTGCATCCTCTTTCCCTCTGAGTCCGTGTTCCGGAGCGAACACCTTCATGACGCGATAACGGTCGGCGACAAGTGTATCGAGGAGATGTACCTGATTCATTCCCACCACCGAAGTCTGATTGACCACCAAGGCGATTCGTTTGCCTCGGAGCAACGACTCCAACTGGTCCATTCGTTCAGCACCCACGCGAACTTTCCCTGCTGCCGAGAGACTCTGACAAAGCAGAAGCGCAAAGAAAAGGACGAGGATATCTATACGTTTGTTCATTTTCATTTATTTGAAAAGCTTTTGGGAAAATTCTACGAGATACTTGCGCCAGTTGGTCCATTCGTGTCCTCTGTCGGTCTCACGATAGACATCTTTGATGCCGCATTGTTCCATAGACTGACGACAAGCCGCGATGTCTTTATAGAGAAAGTCTTCGCTGCCCACTCCTATCCAATAGAGTTTGACGCCCTTCTGAGCCTGCACCTTCCATTTCGCCTCGCGGTTCTGATAAGCCGGAGTTTCGAGATGTACGCCGTTGTTGCTGACGCCTGGAGAGAATAGTCCAACATAGTCAAACATATCCGGGAAGTTCATAGAGATAAACATCGTGTGAAAACCACCCATGGAAAGTCCCGCGAGTGCTCTGTGGCTCTTATCGGCCTTTACGCTGTATGTCTTTTCGATAAATTTGACGATCTCAGGGAAAGCCATTTCATACGATCCGTCTTTGTATTTCGGAAAGGCGTTGCTCATCACCGGCGTATAGTTGAAGTTTTCCGATGTCTCGCCTGGAGCCGCCTGCTTGTCGGGATTGCCGTTAGGCATGACCACAATCATCGGAACGGCTTTGCCTTCCGCAATCAGATTATCCATGATCTGTGCCACGCATCCCTGAGTGATCCAGGCCTCTTCATCGCCGCCACTTCCGTGCAGGAGATAGAAGACGGGATAACTCTTTTTGCTATCATAACCAGCCGGTGTATATACCGTCAAACGACGGTCCACGCCGAACGTTGCGGAATGGTACCAGGTACGAGTGACATTTCCATGAGGCACATCCTTTACCATATAATAATCACCGACACCGCCGGAAACGTTGAACAGACTGAACAGCGACCCGACGTCGCGGATCATAAAGACATTGTTCGGATCGATGATGCGCGTGCCGTCCACAATAAAGTTATAGCGATATTGATCGGAAGCCAGGTTGTTTGCCGTGTAGGTCCAGACTGTGTCATTGCCCAAGGTCATATCCGCTCCCGGCGACATCATGGGTAGCCATCCACCTTGCACGACGACTCTCCGAGCATTGGGCGCCACGAGGCGCAAGGTCACGCTCGTTCCATTCACTTCCGGTGAAACGATCACCTTTCTCGCTCCGCGTACATTCTCTTGTGCCGCTACCGTCAATCCGAGGCAGCAAACCATTAGGATGGCTCCTATCACACGCTTCATATTCCTGATGAATTAAAGTAATATATTTGATGCAAAGATAATGCAAACCATACCTCTGGCCAAAATCTGCCCTATAAAAACCAATTTTGAACAATTGATTTCCGATGAACATCCTCATTCGTATATACTTACGCCGTATTTTGGAATTGGTATCATGCGGAATCTGCAAATGGCTATGCAACTCTGCATTTCGATTTTGTTCATCGACAAATGGCTATGCAACTTTACATTTCGATTTTGT
>CAZIVE010000001.1:54664-58191 GCA_964542435.1 uncultured Parabacteroides sp. | reverse complement strand
CATTTCGATTTTGTTCATCGACAAATGGCTATGCAACTTTACATTTCGATTTTGTTCATCGACAAATGGCTATGCAACTTTACATTTCGATTTTGTTCATCGACAAATGGCTATGCAACTTTACATTTCGATTTTGTTCATCAACAAAATGGCTATGCAACTTTACATTTCGGTTTTGTTCATCAACAAAATGGTTATGCAACTTTACATTTCGGTTTTGTTCATCGACAAAATGGTTATGCAACTTTGCAATTCGATTTTGTTCATCGACAAAATGGTTATGCAACTTTGCATTTCGGTTTTGTTCATCGACAAAATGGTTAAGCAACTTTGCAATTCAACTTTGTCGGCGAGCATGTATAATTTCCACATGGAAAACGGTCATGTCGGAGAACAAAATGGAATTTCCACATGGAAAATGGACCATGTCGATGAACAAAATGGAATTTCCACATGGAAAATGGACCATGTCGATGGACAAAATGGAATTTCCACATGGAAAATGGGCTATGTAGGTGAACAAAATGGAATTTCCACATGGAAAATGGGCTATGTAGGCGAACAAAATGGAATTTCCACATGGAAATTCAACCATGTCGGTGAACAAACTCGAATTTCCACATGGAAATGCGCTCTGCAGATTTTGCATGTTACCGTTATCAATTGCAACTGCTATTTTTCTCTCAATCCCGCATAAGTACTATCTTTGCACTCGGGAGATTCTCATGACAGATGAAAAATAACGATTGATTTTCCCTTAAAAAAGATAGATTATGATACTTAGCGAGAAAACATTCAGATGGTACGGACCGAAAGATCCCGTAACCTTGTCAGATATTCGTCAAACCGGAGCAACGGGCATCATTACCGCCTTGCATCACATACCCAACGGTGAGATTTGGTCGAAAGACGAGATCATGAAGCGTAAGAAGATGATCGAAGAGTCCGGCATGCGATGGAGTGCTGTAGAAAGCGTTCCGGTGCACGAACATATCAAAACACGCGAGGGGAAATTCCAATTCTATATTGACAACTACAAGCAGTCTATCCGTAATCTCGCCGAGTGCGGCGTCAAAATCGTTACGTACAACTTTATGCCGGTGCTCGACTGGACGCGCACGGATCTGGCATTCCCTATGCCCGACGGATCTCTCGCATTGCGCTATGACCGCTCCGAAGTCGTCGCCTTCGACCTCTTTATTTTGAAACGAGAAGGCGCTGATAAGGAATATTCTGACGCAGAGAAAGATGCCGCTCGGCGTACATTCGCCTCAATGGACGAAACGGCAAAAGCCAAACTGACCCGCAACATCATCGCAGGTCTTCCCGGATCTGAGGAAAGCTTCACGGTCGAGCAGTTTCGCGAAGCGCTTAACCGATACCATGATGTAGATGCCGACAAACTCCGTGAGAATCTGATCCTTTTCCTTAAAGAGATCTGTCCGGTCGCCGATGAAGTGGGCGTGAGGATGGTTATTCATCCGGATGATCCTCCGTATCCTATCTTTGGACTTCCTCGAATCCTCAGCAGAGAAAAAGACTTTGCCAAACTGGTGGAAGCTGTGCCGAACTGGAGCAACGGACTTTGTCTTTGCACCGGCTCTCTCGGCGTATCTGCCGAAAATGATTTGCCGGGCATGATGCTTCGCTGGGGAGATCGCATCGACTTTGTCCATTTCCGCAGTACCTGTCGCGATGCGGCCGGCGATTTCTACGAAGCCAATCATCTCGAAGGCGATGTAGATATGTATCACATGGTGAAAAATCTGCTGATCGTAATGCAGAAACGCGGTGTTTCCATTCCGCTTCGTCCCGATCACGGACATCAGATGATTGATGACATCGGCAAGAAAACCAATCCCGGATACTCTTGTCTCGGTCGCATGCGCGGTCTTGCAGAACTGCGGGGCCTTGAATTCGGTATCGCCAAGAGTATGGAAGAAGCGCAACACTGATGGCCGGATTGTACATCCACGTGCCGTTTTGCGAAAAGCGCTGCATTTATTGCGACTTTTACTCCAATACGGATCAGAGTTATAAAACGCCTTATCTTAAGGCGCTCATCCGTGAGATGTCTCTCCGGAAGGATTATTTGAAGGGCGAATCTCTGAAGACTCTTTATTTCGGAGGAGGAACGCCTTCTCAGCTCACCTATACGGAGCTCTCGTCTCTTTTCGGCGCCATTTCTCAACATTACGATCTCTCCAAGTGTGAAGAGATAACGTTGGAGGCCAATCCCGACGACATGACGCCGGAATATATCGCCTTGTTGCGCAGGCTCCCTATCAATCGCATCAGCATGGGCGTGCAAAGTTTCCTTGATGATGACCTTGCCTTTCTGAATCGGCGGCATACCAGCAAGCAGGCTGTCGATGCCGTTCATCAATGTCAGGATTCCGGTCTCACCAATCTCAGCATCGATCTGATTTACGGTCTTCCCGGACAGACCTTACAGCGCTGGGAACAGATTCTGGATGCAGCGATCGCCTTAGGCGTCCCGCATATCTCCGCTTATCATATTATCTATGAAGAGGGCACGCGCCTTTGGAAAATGGTGCATTCCGGAACGGTCAAGCCCGTGGACGAAGAGACGAGTGTGGCGCTCTTCGAGATGCTTACACAGAAACTCTCAGCAGCGGGATTTTTGCATTATGAAATATCCAATTTCGCGAAGCCCGGATTTGAGTCTCGACACAACAGCTCCTATTGGACGGGTGAAAAATATCTGGGGCTGGGTCCTTCGGCCCATTCTTTCGACGGAGAATGCCGCGATTGGAATGTGGCTTCGCTTCCGAAATACATCAAGGGCATCGAATCGGGCAAACCCGAAATGGGACATGAAGAGCTGAATGCCACGGAACAGTATAACGAAGCCGTCTTTACGGGTTTGCGTACGCTTCACGGAGTAAATCTCTCGCAGTTGCGCATGAAGTTTGGTGACGCTATGTATCTCTATTGTATGGAGCAGGCGAAACCATCTATCGACGCAGGTCTCCTGATCGTGGATGGCGACAAAATGAGATTATCCCATAAAGCCGTGTTTATCTCCGACAGCATCATGAGCGATCTGATGAAAGTGGATTAGTCCTATTCGGTGAAGATTTTGAGCAGATAACCGATGATAAAGCTGAGTCCGGCTACGCCAAAGCTGAGCAGCGCCATTTCTACGAACCTCTTGCGGAAGCTTTCGCCTCGAGCTACGGAATAATAGAAGTTGAAGAATGCGATCACGGCGATGGCAATGACGAGCATGACGACTAGCGCAATGATCGGGTTCGAGAACAAAAGGAACGGCAGAATCAGTACGGCCACTGTAAAGAGATAGGCAATGCCCGTGTATATTGCGGCTTTCCCCGGATTCTTGCCTTCCGCCTTCTCGGACTTCGACGAGAGATATTCCGATGACGACATACTCAAGGCTGCAGCGATACCTGTGATACTTCCGGTGAGCGCAATCAGACTTGAACTTCCCAATGCCAGCGTATATCCTGCTAAAGCTCCGGTGAATTCCACCAATGCGTCATTCA
>CAZIVE010000001.1:40164-54564 GCA_964542435.1 uncultured Parabacteroides sp. | reverse complement strand
TTCGCAGTTGTCAGCCTCTTCTTGTTGAAATCCCAGGAATATCTTTCTTGTTGTTTCGTCTATCATAGCAATCTCCTTTACAAAATGGATTATTCTGATTCCGTAATCTATTTGCAAAAGTAGTAATAAACTTTTACATATTCCTCTCGGGCGAAGCGATAGAAATAGACCTGCCTTAGCAACGAATAGAATCATTTTGGCAAAGAATGATTATTTATCGTAACTTTGCAGCGTATTTTTGTTATTCCTAAAAACAAAATCGATTCAATCCATAAATAATTATAGTAATGTCTAAGTATTTGATAAGTGACGAAAAGAAGGTCACGGCGAACCGTTTGATCGAGATGAAGAGAAAATCCGAGAAGATTGCAGTCTTAACCTCTTACGATTATACAACTGCGCGCATCGTGGACGAAGCAGGTGTCGATGCCATCCTCATTGGCGATTCGGCTTCGAACGTGATGGCCGGCAATGCAACAACGCTTCCGATCACACTCGACCAGATGATTTATCATGCGACTTGTGTGGCTCGTGGCGTGAAACGTGCCTTTGTAATTTGTGATATGCCGTTTGGAACCTACACCAATCCGCAGGACGGAGTGAAAAACTCGGTCCGCGTCATGCAGGAGAGCGGCGTCGATGGCGTTAAGATGGAAGGCGGCGTGGAGATTGCAGAGACGATCCGCCAGATCGTTCAGGTCGGCATTCCGGTTATGGGGCATCTTGGATTGACGCCTCAGTCGATACACAAATTCGGAACCTATTCCGTTCGCGCCAAAGAGGAGGCTGAAGCCAACAAATTGCTCGACGACGCCAAGGCCTTGCAGGATGCAGGATGCTTCGGCATTACGTTGGAGAAGATTCCGGCTGCATTGGCTGCCAAGGTGACGGCTGAACTTTCTATTCCTACCATCGGCATCGGTGCAGGTAATGTTTGCGACGGTCAAGTGCTCGTCATCGACGACATGTTGGGAAAGAACAATGGCTTCCAGCCGAAGTTCCTGCGTCGTTATGCAGATCTCTATTCCATCATGATGGATGCGATCGGAAGTTATGTCACTGACGTCAAGAGTGGAGACTTCCCTAATCAGACAGAGCAATATTAATCTTTGATCGTTCCCCTTTGCCTCGCTTTGAAAAGATATGGCGAAAGCAAAGTGACGGACAATCATATATTTTTGTATTTTTGCGCGACGATTTGAAATAATATCAACGAAATGGAAATTGCAAGCAAATACGATCCTTCAGAGGTAGAGGACAAGTGGTATAGTTACTGGGTAGAAAACAAGTTGTTCAGTTCCAAGCCCGATGGGCGCGAACCTTACACGATCGTCATTCCGCCGCCTAACGTTACAGGCGTCCTCCACATGGGACACATGCTTAACAATACGATTCAGGATATCCTTGTTCGCCGTGCCCGAATGATGGGCAAGAATGCTTGTTGGGTTCCCGGCACCGATCATGCTTCCATCGCAACCGAGGCCAAGGTCGTAAATAAGCTGGCACAGCAGGGAATTAAAAAGACAGACCTTTCCCGTGAGGACTTTCTCAAGCATGCATGGGAATGGAAGGAAGAACACGGCGGCATCATTCTGAAGCAGCTCCGCAAACTCGGCGCTTCCTGCGATTGGGACCGTACGGCATTCACGATGGACGAAGTTCGTTCGAAGAGTGTCCTCAAGGTGTTCGTCGATCTGTATAAAAAGGGTCTGATCTATCGTGGCGTACGCATGGTCAACTGGGACCCGAAAGCACTTACGGCACTTTCCGATGAGGAGGTCATCTATAAAGAGGAACATAGCAAGCTTTATTATCTGCGTTACAAGATTGTCGGTGAAGAGGGTTATGCGGTGGTTGCGACCACGCGTCCCGAGACCATCATGGGCGATACGGCTATGTGCATCAATCCCAAGGATCCGAAGAATCAGCATTTGAAAGGCAAGCATGTCATTGTTCCGCTTGTCAACCGCGAGATTCCGGTCATCGAAGATGAATATGTGGACATCGAGTTCGGTACGGGTTGTCTGAAAGTGACCCCGGCTCATGACGTAAACGACTATATGCTGGGAGAAAAGTATAATCTTCCTTCCATTGATATATTTAACGATAACGGTACCATCAGCAAGGCTGCCGGAATGTATGTAGGCATGGATCGCTTCGACGTCCGCAAGCAGATCGAGATCGATCTCGAAACTGCAGGTCTGATGGAGAAGGTGGAAGACTACACGAACAAAGTAGGTTTCTCAGAACGTACCAATGTTCCCATCGAACCCAAACTTTCCATGCAATGGTTCCTCAAGATGGAACACCTTGCCAAGATTGCTCTTCCTCCTGTCATGGATGATGAGATCCGTTTCTTCCCGTCAAAGTTCAAGAATACCTATCGGAACTGGTTGGAGAACATCAAAGACTGGTGTATCAGCCGTCAGCTTTGGTGGGGACATCGTATTCCGGCTTGGTTCCTGCCGAAGGGCGGGTTTGTCGTAGCTGAAACGGAAGAGGAGGCATTGAAGATGGCCCGCGAGAAGAGTGGCGACAAAGATTTGCAGCTCTCCGATCTGCGTCAGGATGAAGATGTACTCGATACCTGGTTCTCCTCATGGCTTTGGCCGATTTCCCTTTTCGATGGCATCAGTCATCCGGACAATAAGGAGATTAGTTATTACTATCCAACGAGTGTTCTGGTCACCGGACCGGATATCATCTTCTTCTGGGTGGCACGAATGATCATGTCGGGTTATGAATATCGCAAGACTTATCCTTTCAAGGATGTTTATTTTACCGGTATCGTCCGTGACAAGCTGGGACGCAAGATGTCCAAATCGCTCGGCAACTCTCCGGATCCGATCAAACTGATTGAGCAGTATGGTGCCGACGGCGTTCGCATGGGCTTGATGATGTCGGCTCCTGCCGGCAACGACATTCCTTTCGACGAAGCCCTTTGCGAACAAGGAAGAAACTTCAACAACAAGATATGGAACGCATTCCGTCTTACGCAAAGCTGGGAGGTGGACGAATCGCTGCCGCAACCGGAATCATCTGCGTTGGCTGTGCAATGGTTTGCCGCTCGTCTCAACAAGACGGTGGCTGAAATCGACGAACTGTTCGAAAAGTATCGTCTCAGCGAGGCTATGACTGCTGTCTATCGCTTGTTCTGGGATGAGTTCTCCTCTTGGTATCTTGAAATGATCAAACCAGCTTATCAGCAGCCGATGGATAAGATCACCTATAAGGCCACACTCGGATACTTCGACGCTTTGCTGCGTCTGCTGCATCCGTTTATGCCGTTCATCACGGAAGAACTCTGGCAGGCACTGTCACCGCGCAAGAAGGGCGAGAGCATTATGTTCGCTCACATGCCGGAAGCTGGAAAGCCAGACGATCTGTTGCTTGAAGCATTCGAAGCGATCAAAGAGGTTGTAGCTGGCGTACGTAACATCCGCCTTCAGAAGAATATCCCGAACAAGAATCCGCTCGATCTTCAGGTCATGGGCGAATACTACGATCGTTTCAATCCCATCATCATCAAGATGTGTAATTTGAGCAGCATCACGCAAGTTCAGGAAAAGGCTTCCGGAGCGATCTCCTTCCTTGTAAAGACAACGGAATTCGCTGTCCCGGTCGGTGATCTGATCGATGTGAAGGAAGAGCTTGAGAAACTCGAAGCTGATTTGAAGTATCAGCAGGGATTCCTCGCTATGGTAGAGAAGAAACTGAGCAATGCCAACTTCGTCAACAAAGCTCCGGCCAACATCATCGACCTTGAGCGTAAGAAAGAGGCAGATGCCAAGAGCAAGATCCGTTCGATTGAAGAGAATATTGCTGCCCTGAAGGGGTAATATAAATACGATGACATGAAAAGCGCCCGTACAAACTATTGTGCGGGCGCTTTTGCTATTTAAAAGAAAACATCGAGTGATCGGATCATTATCTATTGTAATTTGAATTCTATTGGGAGTGTGTAAATAATATCTGTGGCTTTTCCTTTGATCACAGCGGGTTTCCATTTGGGCATGGCACTGATGAGGCGTATTGCCTCTTTGTTCAATGACGGATCGATGCCTTTGACTAACGCTACATCATGTATGGTTCCCTCTTTGCTGACGACAAACTTGCAGATGACTCTTCCCTGAATGCCTTTGGCGAGAGCATCTTCAGGATATTTCATCTCTTTGCTGAGATAATCTACTAATCCTCCTTGTCCTTCCGGAAATTCCGCCATGGCGTCGTTTTCTGAAAAGATATTATCTCCAGGCTTTATGGAAGTTTTGTTATTCTCTTCCGCTCTGAGTTTGAAAATGATCGGCAATGTGTAATAGACGTTCACAGCTTTACCTTTCTGGATGCCGGCTTTCCATTTGGGCATGCTTCGAACGACGCGTAACGCCTCTTTGTCCAATATAGGATCAACGCCGCGAATGATGATCGCATCGGAGACAGATCCGTCGCTGTTGATAACGAATCGGCAGACAACCGTTCCCTGAAGGCCTTTGCCGGCAGCTTCCTTCGGATACTTTATCGAGCTGATAAGGTATTTCATGATCGCGGCTTGCCCTCCGGGAAATTCTGGCATGTGTTCCACAACGGTATAAACCGTTTTGCTATCCTTCGCCTTTTGGTCCGTGCTTTTCTTTTGCTGAAGAACCGCTGCTGTAGATGAGGTTTCATTACTCGTTCCATTTTCTTTGAGAATTGACTCAAAGTCATTAACTTTGACACTCGAAATAGCTCCGTTTTCGGATGCTATTTCCGGGCGGGCAAATGCTGCCACAGCAATCGCTGCCAGCGGAAGTACATAGAGGTACTTCATCCGTGCCCACGGACTTGATTTGTCTTTTAACATCATAGTGATACGATTTACAAGTGAACTGTGATTGAAGCTGTTGGCCATAGAGTAGAGCCTTGTGCCAACAGCTTTTTTAATTAACAGCAATTGATACTGCTTCGCGTCCACGCCTTCCTCGAGTACTGCCTCATCGGCTTCGTATTCGTGGATGCTCTGCAAATTGCTTTTCAGAAGCCACACTGCTGGATTGAACCATTGAAGCAGAATAGAGCCATCTGCCAGAAGTAAATCCAGACTATGGTATTTCCTGATATGTGCTGTCTCGTGCAGCAGGATCAGACGGTTTTCACTCTCGCTGTCCTTTTTCGATACTACGATGTAATGCATCCAACTGAAGGGTGCTATCTTTTCATCAATGAGGATGAGGTGAATCCCATTGTCAAGTTCTTTCCGTTCGCCGCGTCTGATGGTTTTCCTCAGCTGTATGTACGAGTTGATGTTTCTTGCAGAGAACAGAACGATACCTATGAAATAAACGATGATGACTAAGTGGGCTGCATCGAAAGGATTCGAGCCATCCTTTTCTGGCAGCAGTGTTACCGACTGCATATTGCTTTCCAGGTTTATCATTCCCTGTTGAAGCTGCGTGTCGTCTATCTGGGTGGTCTTGATGGCTGGAACTATGAATGATACTACAAGTAGGCTCAGCAGCGTAATGCGATTGAGCTTGTGGAATGTCTCGCGGCTCAGCAATATGCAGAAAAACAGATAGAGCAGCGCAAGGCAAACGGCCGATTTGATGATGTAGATGAAGAACAGTCCCATAGTTGTGTCATTTTTTGTCCTTTTGTTGTTCTACCTTCGCAATCAGCGCCTTCAGTTCGTCTAAAGAGAGTTTCTCCTCCTCAACCAGCAAAGAGACGGCACTCATATAGGAGTTGTTGAAGTATTTGCTGATGACATTCCCCAAAGAGCGGTTCTGAAACTCCGCCTTGCTCTCCGTTGCATAGTATTGGTAATTGCGACCGAAAGCATGGTGCGACAGAAATCCCTTTTCCTCCAGCAGACGTACGAATGTCGAGACCGTATTGAAATGTGGCTTCGGTTCCGGATAAAGTTCCACCATCTCACGCACGAACAATGGCCCCTTCTCCCAGATCATGTCCATTATCTCTTCCTCTTTGTCTGTAAGTTCTTTCATATGTTGAATCCTTTTTTGCAAATAAACTAAATATTTTAGTTTAGAAACTAAATGCCTACGTTAAATATCTATAAGGAAAATGATATTCCTGTGTATCAGATGAAAAGGACAAATAATTATACACTACGTGTGAGTCAAATATCCTTTTTAAATCTTCGCTTAGACTATGGGAAAGGGTAATCTGCTTCGCCAAAACCATGGTCGAGCCGTGAGTACAGCTTTAGCCGGTGGCGGCGACCTGTAGTCACATCGCGAGTACAGCTTTAGCCGGCCTCGTCGACCCATAGTCACATTGTGAGTACAGCTTTAGCCGACCACGTCGCCCCGTAGTCACATCGTGAGTACAGCTTTAGCCGGTGGCGGCACCCTATAGTCACACTATGAGTACAGCTTTAGCCGATCGCGGCGCCCTGTAGTCATATCGTGAGTTGAGTTTTGAACTTCATTTTTCCATATTTTACATCATTTTCTTGGACAAGGCATCGAGATGACGTATTTTTGGAAGTGAGAATCTTACGAAAATGAATAACAGCATGTCCGATTTCCGATTGAACGTATTCTGCAGCGTGGCTAAGACACTTAGCTATACGAAGGCGGCGCAGGAACTGCACATCACGCAGCCTGCCATCACCAAACATGTGCAAGAACTGGAAAACCAATACAAGACGAGGCTCATCGAACGCATGGGCAACAAAATCGTCCTGACGCACGCCGGCGAAGTGCTGCTCGAACATTCCATCGCCATCCTGAAAGAGTATGCGCAGCTGGATTTCGTCATGAACATGCTGCATGGCGATCCTAAGGGAACGCTTCGATTGGGAGCGAGCACCACTATTGCGCAATATGTCTTGCCGCCTGTCCTGGCTTTATTCAAAACCAAATTCCCCGATGTAAACATCTCGTTGATCAGCGGTAATTCCGACGATATCGAATCGGAACTGATGGATCACCATATCGATCTCGGACTGATCGAAGGCAACAAACGTCTGCCGAATCTCAAATACACGCATCTTGTGGATGACGAATTGGTAGCCATTGCTTCTACTCAATCCAAATATGCCAAGTACGACGAAATGACGATCGATGATTTGCGTCGTATTCCTTTGGTGCTGCGCGAGAATGGTTCCGGAACGTTGAGCGTGCTCACTTCGGCTTTGGACCGTGTGGGCGTGAAGTTTACCGACTTGAACATCATCATGCAGCTGGGTAGTTCGGAGAGCATCAAACTCTTCCTCGAAAATGCCGATGCTGTTTCCATTATCTCCTTTCGCTGCGTTACCAGAGAACTGGTCAGCGGCACCTTTAAGATCATCGAACTGCCGCAACTGGAGATGACGCGCGAGCTATGCTTCATGCAGCTTCAGGGAGAAAGCGAAGGACTCGCTCATATCTTCATGCAGTTCGTGCTGCACGAGGTGAACGGTTAGACGATGGTCTTTACCAGAAAATAACCTCCCACGATCAGCCATACATATAATAAGGAGGCGAGATAAAACGGCTTGGCGCCAGCTTGTCTGAATTTCTCGAGACTCGTTTCCGTTCCGAGTGCCGTCATCGCCATCGTGAGAAGGAACGTGTCCAGTCCGTTGATCCATCCGATACATGTGGCGAGGCCCTCTTTGGGAAGGAAGCTACAAGCGCCCAGAGCAGAATTGAGTACGATGATTCCGATGAATCCGAAGGCGAACCACGGAATGGTGATCTTGTCTTTCTTGCTTTTAGCTGCGCTTTTGTTGGAACGGACTTTCGACAAAACAAAACTCATGACCACCAGAACGGGAGCCAGCAACATGACGCGGATCATTTTGGTGATGGTCGCCTGGTCGGCAATGTGCAGCAGCCCGCTCGGATCCATGGCATTTCCTGCACCGACGACGTGAGCCACTTCATGCAGCGAAGCGCCGGTGTAGATCGCCATCTGTTCGGTCGTAAGGTTGAGCAGTCCGCTGCGATAGGCGATGGGATAGAGGAACATGGAGAGCGTTCCGAAGATCACGACGGTGGAAACAGCCACTGCGGTCTTGTGCGCTTCGCATTTTACGACCGGCTCTGCGCCGAGTACGGCCGCTGCACCGCAGATCGCACTGCCTGTGGAAGTCATCAGCGCTGTGTCCCAATCCATCTTCAGCCATCTTCCCAGCAGAATTCCTAAACCAATCGTGCCGCAGATGATGATCGTGTCGGTTAGGAACGCCGGTAATCCCACGTCGAAGACCTGTTGCAAGGTGAGTCGGAAGCCATAGAGCACGATGCCGGCACGCAGGATCTGTTTGGTGCAGACTTTGATGCCCGGAACCCAGGTTGCCGGAATGTAGTTTCTCAGACTGTTGGCATACAACATGCCCAAAATGATACCCACGATCAGCGGACTGAGCGACAGATTCTTTACCCATTGAAATCCTGCGATGTAAAATGCAGATAACGAAAACAGAGCGATCAGCAGGATGCCGTGAATCGCATTTCCTCTTTGTTCACTAATCATGATTGTCCAAACTTTTGTTTATGATGATACTTCCTTTTTTCAGTGCAAAAGTGCGATGAATGCACGGATGTGGCAAATCATATTCTATCATCATCCATAACCAAAGGTTATAACGCAATCTTGTCGTCGGGGCAGGTTTAAAATCTGCCCTTATACTTTATTCCTATTCGTGTGTGAAAAAGGAGGAGATCAGAAGAGTCCGTAATTGGTGCGGAGTACTTTGAATTCGGTACGGCGGTTGATCTGGTCGGCGATGTCTTGCTGTTCGGGTGTCAGCTTGCCGACAAACTCTTCAGTAAGCACGTCGCCTTCCTTGAGGAAGTCATATTTCTCAGCCAGTTTCTTGGTGATCTCCTTCGGCTTGTTCTTGCCGTAGCCTTTGGCTTCGAGACGATCTTTGGCAATGCCGCCGGCGATGAGATAATCCACAACGCTTTGAGCGCGGCGCTGGGCAAGTCCTTCGTTATATTCGACGGTCCCTTTGCGGTCGGTATGAGCAGAGAGCTCAATGGTGACGTTCGGATTGTCGTTGAGCATCTTGATGGTTTCGTCGAGTGCTTTCTTCGATTCCGGACGGAGCGTAGCCTTGTCGAAGTCGTAGAAGATATTCTCGATGACGACCGGTTTGCTGAGCGGTGAGAGGAAGAAGTCCACCGTGTAGGTTTCGTTCTTCTCTTCCGGACCGGTCTTCAGCTCGAAGTTCTGGTTGAGGTAACCCGGCGCGCTGGCCATCATCACGTAGCTGATGTCGCGTTCCAGTTCCACTTTGTATGAGCCGTCTTTCTTGGCGTCGGCCTTCGCATTCAGTCCGTCGCGTCCTACGATGCGCACGGTAGCTTTCTCGATGGGATATTCATCGGCATCGTTGACGGTACCTTGGATGAAGATGGTGATCGTGGGCAGTTCGAAGGAATAGATATGGTCGTATCCGCGGGCGTCATTGCGGTTGGAACTGAAGAATCCTTTTTCCTTCGTTCCGGCGAAGGTGATGCCGAAGTCGTCCCCGATGGAGTTGATTGGAGTTTTCATGTTCTCCACGTGCCAATGTCCGAGACTGTCGAGCTTGGCCATGAAGAGATCGAGACCGCCCATGCCGGGCAGTCCGTTGGAAGCAAAGTAAAGCGTGACGGAATCGCGGACATAGGGAAACATCTCGTCGCCGGATGTGTTGATCTCTGTACCGAGATTTTCCATCGGCCCTGGCGTCGTTCCCGACATACGGCAGCGATAGAGATCCTTACCGCCGAATCCTCCGATAGCATCAGACGAGAAGTAGAGATATTTGCCGTCGGGCGAGATGGCCGGATGACCGAGAGCCGTGACGGAGTCTTTCAGAATGGCGACCTTCGAGCCTTTTCCCCAACGGGCACTGCTGCGCGATGATACGTAGATCTCCGCTGTGCGGGAATCCTCGGGATCTTCGGCGCAGTAGGTGTAATACATGGTGTTGCCGTCTTTGGTGAACGAAGGAGTTCCCTCGTCGTATTCGGTGTTCAGCTGTCCCTCCACGGAATCCGGAGCGAGCCAGTTGCCCTTTTCGTCCTGCTTGACCAAGAAGATGTTGTTGGTAAATTGTCCGGTGATGGCGCTGATCTTGGCATCTTTATCCTTCGTGCGCGAGGAGGCGAAATAGAGCTGGTCGTATTTGTCTCCGGTAAGCATCGGACTGAACTCGCCGCGTCGCGAATTGAACTTCTCCATGCGCCGTACTTCGTACCGAGTTGGATTGTTCTTCCATTCCTGCGACAGTTCGCAACCCTCTTTGCCGAACTTGGCCACTTTGCTGGTCGGATTCTTCTGGAGATATTCGTCGTAGTATTTGATGGCATCGTTGTAGCGTCCGCTCTTCTGCATCATCTGTGCCGTACGCAGCAGTACGGTGCTGTCTGGATATTCGTAGCGGATGGCGTTCATATAGGCGCTGGTCGCCTTGCCCGTGTTGTTGATCAACCGGTTGCATTCCGCCATGCGGTATGCGATGTAGCCGCGCAAGTCGCGATCTTTGGGCGGCGTCTTTGTATAAATCTTGCGATAGATGTTCGAGGCCTCGTAATATTCGCCAATACGTTGTCTTTCTTCTGCATCACTCAGCTTGGTGGTTTTGCAGGAGAAGAATAGCGGCAGGAGCAGCATCAGCGTCAGGAAGCACGCGACGAATCGTTTCATATATTCTTGAATGGTTGGAAAAACCTTTTCATAGAATAACGACGGGCCTGTTTGATTATTGTATGTGTCACTCTTCGATTTCCTTTTTTACGGCAGCAATATCGAACTATCGCCGTAGCTAAGGAAACGGAAATCGTGGGAAAGTGCGTAATCGTAAATTGGACGCCAGTTGCCGTTGACAAAGGCGGAGATCAGCAGAATGAGCGTGCTTTTGGGCTGATGGAAATTGGTGATCATGCCGTTGACAATCTTGAATGTATAGCCCGGCGCGATGATGATCTGCGTGGCCGTAACCAACTTTGTGGCTTTGCGGCGGTCGAGATAGTCGATCAGATTCTGCAACGCCTCTTTCACGCTAAGGCGGTTGTTGGCTTCGTCATACGGCATCCATTGCTTGACAACCAGGTCTTCTGACGATGCCTCCGGATTGCCGGAAAGGATCACGCCCATATAATAAAGACTTTCCAATGTGCGGACCGATGTCGTACCGACGGCGATGATGTGGCCCTCTTTCGACAGAATCCGTTCGATGGAACTGCGGTTGACGGAGATAAACTCGGTGTGCATCTCGTGGCCTTCGATGGTCTCGCTCTTCACCGGCTTGAAAGTCCCGGCGCCTACGTGCAACGTCACCTCTTCGCGTCCGATGCCGTGACGGTCGATATCGGCCAAAACTTCCGGCGTAAAATGCAATCCGGCTGTCGGAGCCGCTACGGAACCGCGGATACGAGCATAGACTGTCTGATAGGTTTTCAGGTCGCTGGCTTCCGTTTCGCGATGCAGATACGGCGGAATGGGAAGCACACCGCCAGCATCGAGCAGATCGGCAAAGGTAAATTCCGGATGATTCCAGCTGAATTCAATCAGATGTGTGTCGCCCCACGATTCTTTGCGTTCGGCTGTCAGAATGACGGGACATCCGTTGAAGTCCACAACCTTCTTGAGCAGTCCGTCTTTCCATTTCTTTAGGTTTCCCACGAGGCAGGTCCAGCTGCAGCGTTCCGTGGTCTGGAATATCTGGGCATAGTCACGCGGTTCAGCCGGTTCGAGGCAGAACACTTCGATGCGTGCGCCTGTCTCCTTATGGAATAAGATCCGGGCTTGGATGACGCGGGTGTTGTTGAACACCATCAGCGAGTCTTTCGGCAGGTAATCCGTTACATGTTTGAATTTACTTTCCGAGATTTCGCCCTTGCGATAGACAAGTAGCTTCGATTCGTCTCTTTTCTGCAACGGGAACTTCGCAATGCGTTCGTCCGGCAGGTCATAGTCATAATCCTTGATCTGGATCTCTTTTGTATCTGTAGTCATTCTGAATGAATTATCCGAATATGCTTTCGGACTGCAAAAGTAGTTATTTTGACAGCAGGGTGTATGATTTCTTTGGAAGTTTGATGGTTTCTCAGGCAGACAGCCTCGCTCGGCCGTCCCAGCGGAACGATGCTGTCGCATTTCACGGTCTCGTCTCCCGTTCTCTTTTGCTTTGGATGATCGTTTCCATCTCTGCTTTCTTTGCAATTGATGATAAATGACTACTTTTGTACGAACAAATTGAATGAAAGGATATACGTCATGAGCGCAAAAATAGGAGATAAGGTTCGTTTTCTCAATGCTACGGGCGGCGGAACAGTCGTTCGCTTTAAGGGAAAGGACCAGGTGATTGTGGAAGATGAAGATGGATTTGAAGTGCCTGTCCTCATCCACGAATGTGTAGTGGTGGGCGACAGCAGCACACAGCAACGCAAGTCCAACAGTGCTGCATCGAGCTATAAGAGTCCGGCGGCTCAGCAACAGCCCAAGCCGGAACCGAAGCCGGAGCCAAAACGCCCCGAACCGAAGGTCGCTTACAAAGAGACCGTGGCCGGCGAACGTCTCAATGCCTGCATCGCCTATCTTCCTTTGGATCCTAAGGAGTTTCAGCAGACGCGCTTCGAAGCCTATTTCGTCAACGACAGCAATTATTTCCTCTACATTAATTATATGTCATGCAGCAGTGGCAGTTTTTCCACTCGCTATGACGGATTGGTAGAGCCTGGTACGAAAATCTTCATGGAGGAGTTCGGCAAGGACGATCTCAACGACCTATCGCATATCGCCGTTCAGTTCATTGCCTTCAAGCGGGGCAAGCCCTTCGTACTGAAAGATACCTGCTCGGTGGACATCCATCTCGATACCGTCAAGTTTTATAAGATGCACTGCTTTGTTCAGAACGATTTCTTCGACGACGACGCGCTTATCCTGCCCATCGTTACCAACGACCGCTCCGAACGTCCGCTTTATGTCGATCCCGACGAACTGAAACAGGCCATGCAGAGCAAGATCCATCAGGACAATCTGCCGCCGACGGCTGCACCGACACGGAAACACGATAAACTGGCTGATGCGGAGGTCGTCGATCTCCATATCAACCAATTGCTTGACACCACTGTCGGAATGTCGCCCGGTGAGATCCTCGACTACCAGCTCGGAAAGTTTCGCGAAGCGTTGAAGAATCATGCCGGTGAAAAGGGAAAGAAGATCATCTTCATTCACGGCAAAGGCGAGGGCGTGCTGCGTAACGCAATCCTCAACGAACTGAAGACGAAATACAAAACGTACGAATATCAGGACGCTTCGTTTCTCGAATATGGTTACGGAGCAACTCAGGTAACAATAAAATAAGATGGAGATTGAACGTAAATTCCGAGTCCTTGACGACGCGTATCGCGCCGAGGCGTTTCGTACTTATCGGATTGCTCAAGGTTATCTCTGCTCGGCTCCCGAAAGAACCGTCCGTGTCCGCCTGCGCGACGACGAAGGTTTTCTGACCGTCAAAGGCCCGTCGGATGAGACCGGCGTCAGCCGCTATGAGTTTGAACAGTCGGTGGCGCGTGCTGATGCGGAGGAAATGCTGCGTCTTTGTGAACCCGGTATCATCGACAAGGAACGTCATCTCGTCCATTTCGGACAGCATCTTTGGGAGGTGGATCGTTTTCATGGCGACAACGAAGGACTGACCGTGGCAGAGATCGAGCTTGACCGCAAAGACGAGCCTTTCGAACGTCCGGCCTGGCTCGGACGCGAGGTGACCGGAGAGAAACGTTTCTATAACGCGATGCTCTCCAAACGTCCCTTCAACCAATGGAATGCTGACGAAATCAAATAACCGATTAACACAATGATCATGAAGAAACTTTGGATTGTTCTGCTCGCCCTCATTGCTTTCTCCTCCGTCCGTGCCGACGAGGGAATGTGGATGCTGCCGCTCCTGCAGCAGCAGAAACTGTCACAGATGCAGGCTCTCGGACTGCGCATCCAGGCCTCCGATATCTATAACACTGACGGCTCTTCGCTGAAAGATGCCGTGGTGCATTTCGGTACGGGATGTACCGGCGAGATCATCTCATCCCAAGGTCTCGTCCTTACCAACTACCATTGCGGTTACAGCGCCATCCAATCTCATAGCTCCACTCAGCATGACTATCTCACTTCGGGCTTCTGGGCCGCATCGCGCCAGCAGGAACTGGCCAATCCAGGTCTTACCGTGACGCTCGTCAAAGCCATTGACGATGTCACTGATTATGTCAAAGCCGCTCTTCAACGCGATGAGGATTCCACTGCGGTGCTTTTCCTCTCCAGCCGTTATCTCAACCGTCTTGCCGTACAGAAAGTGGGCCGGGAAACGCTTATCAGCCATCCCGGAATGGGCGTCGAGATTCGCCCTTTCTTTGGTGGTAACCGTTATTATATGTTCACGACGCTCACCTATCGCGATGTCCGTCTCGT
>CAZIVE010000001.1:10851-40064 GCA_964542435.1 uncultured Parabacteroides sp. | reverse complement strand
GGTCGTACCAACCGCTATTTCACTCCTTGGGAAGTGGCTGAGAAACGCGATGTGGACAATGCCGTCGTCATCGCTATGCGTGAACTGCGTCAGAATACCCTGCTCGAAGAGATGCATAACGATCCCGCTGTACGTATCCAATATGCCAGCAAATATGCCTCTTCGGCTAATGGCTATAAACGGGCCAAAGGCAGCAACCGCGCTATAGATACCTATCATCTCATCGACCTGAAGAATCAGGAGAAGGACCGGCTTCTCGCTTATGGAAGCAGCCAGGGCAAACCGGAATATGGCGAGGCAGTCACCCTCATCGAACAGATCGTATCCGACCGTCACGACTTGGCGCTCCGTCGCAATCTCCTGCAAGAGGCTATCCTTAACAGCGTGGAGTTCTCCTCCGTTCCCATGCCGCTCGATCTCCAGCCCGTCATCGCGGCTCTCGAAGGGAAGAACGCCGACGAACGGAAACATCAGCTGCAACTGCTCGAAGGAGCCTACCATCGTTTTGCCGATAAAAACTATTCCTTCGCCGTCGATCGCCATGTTGCCAAGGTGATGATCAAAGCCTATCGCAGCCGCGTCATCCCACGCCTGCAACCGACTGCCTTCGCCGTCATCGACAAGAAGTTTCACGGCGATGTGGATAAATATGTGGATTTCCTTTTCCATAAATCCATCTTCGGCAGCGCCGCCAACTTCCGTAGGTTCATGGCCCATCCGAAAGCCAAGACACTTCGCAACGATCCGATGATCGTCTTTGCCTCTTCCGTACGCGACATGCGCAAATCCCTCGATGAGGCGATCCGCTCCTTCGAAGGCGACTATGAGGAGGCCGATCGTACCTATATCCGCGGCATCATGGAGATGGAGGGTGAAAACAACCTCTTCCCCGATGCCAACAGCACCATGCGCTTCGCCTATGGCAAGGTCACCGGATTCTCGCCCAATGACTCTGTTCATTATGTTCCCTTCTCAACCCTCGATGAGGTGATCCGGAAGGAGAATCCCGATAATAACGACTTCATCGTCCCCGCGCGGCTGAAAGAACTTTATCAGAAAAAAGATTTCGGCAGATATGCGGCCGGCGATGGCAAACTGCATGCCTGTTTCCTCGCCAATACCCATTCCACCGGCGGCAATTCCGGCAGTCCCGTCTTTAATGGAGATGGAAAACTGGTCGGCATCAACTTCGACCGTACATGGGAAGGCGTCGGCGGCGATATCCTCTATAATGCCGACCAGCAACGTAGCATCATCGTGGATATCCGCTATATCCTCTTCATTATCGATAAATATGCTGATAGCAAATATATCGTAGATGAAATGACCTTGGAATGAAAAGAAAGGAGGAGAAACGAAAGCATTGTGCTTATGCGGATTCTTTCTGACTATTGATTTAAAATATTTCAACCATGGTTAAAACTTTTTTTCTTAATGACTTACGCTTGCTGGCATAGTATCTCAGAAATTTTCAACCATGGTTAAAACTTTTCTTGACTATAGATAGATGTAGGAGATGCATGGATAGAGGGAGAAAAGGTAGGCATTCGTAACGAAAAAAACACTGTTGCGGTTGGCTGTGCTCGATAACAATGTTCTCAAACACAATGTGGGGTTTGTTTTTCTCGGCAACAATATCTAATTTGCGCCCTCGTCTGCGAAAAGCGACAAAAAGGAAACATTAACATCTTAAATACTGATAACATGAAAGTATATCAAACAAATGAGATCAAGAACATCTCTATCGTGGGAAGTTCCGGCTCCGGGAAAACCACTCTCGCCGAAGCTATGCTTTACGAGGGTGGAGTGATCAAACGTCGTGGCACTGTTGATGCGAAGAATACTGTGTCCGATTATTTCCCGGTTGAGAAAGAGTATGGATACTCTGTATTCTCAACCGTTTTCAGTGTAGAATGGCAAGACCGCAAGCTCAATTTCATTGACTGTCCGGGATCTGACGACTTCGTCGGAGGTGCTGTCTCTGCGCTTAACGTCACCGATACGGCTCTGATGGTGCTGAATGCACAGTATGGCGTAGAGGTTGGCACGGTGAACCAGTTCCGTTACATCGACCAGTTCAAGAAGCCGGTGATTTTTATCGTCAACCAGCTGGACAACGATAAGGCCGATTACGATTCGACCATCCATCAGCTGAAGGAGCGTTGGGGCAATAAGGTGGTACAGATCCAGTATCCGGTCACCTGCGGTCCGTCGTTCAATGCCGTTGTGGACGTACTGAAGATGAAAATGTATAAATGGAAACCCGAAGGCGGTGTTCCCGAAGTACTCGATATCCCTGCTGATCAAGCCGATAAGGCAGAAGAGCTGCACAAGGCTCTGATTGAATCGGCAGCAGAGCACGACGACAGTTTGATGGAGAAGTTCTTCGAGACGGAGACTCTTTCGGAAGACGATATGCGTGCCGGCATCAGTGCAGGACTTATCGACCGTGGCATGTTCCCGGTGTTCTGCGTTTGTGCAGAGCGTGACATGTGTGTACGTCGTACGCTCGAATTCCTGGGTAATGTAGTTCCGTCACCCGACAAGATGCCGAATCATCCGGCAGCTCTTGACGGCACAGAGGTGGCTCCCGATTCCAACGGACCGACGAGTCTCTACTTCTTCAAGACGACGATGGAACAGCACATCGGACAGGTATCCTATTTCAAGGTACTTTCTGGAAAGGTAAAAGAGGGCGACGATCTTCTGAATGCCGATCGTGGTTCGAAGGAACGTATCGCACAGCTCTTCATGGTAGCCGGTCAGAACCGTACCGAAGTAACGGAGATGTGCGCCGGCGATCTGGGCGTCACGGTGAAACTGAAAGACCTTCGTCGTGGCAACACGTTGAATGGCAAAGGATGCGACTGGAAGTTCAACTTCATCAAATATCCCGATCCGAAGTATCGCAGAGCCATCAAGCCTGTGACTGCCGCCGATTCAGAGAAGATGATGGAGATCCTGATTCGTATGCGTGAGGAAGATCCGACATGGATCATCGAGCAGTCGAAGGAGTTGAAACAGACGATTCTCTCCGGCCAGGGCGAGTTCCATTTGCGCACCTTGAAATGGCGTATTGAGAATAACGACCATCTGCCCATCGAGTTCCTCGAACCGAAAATTCCCTATCGTGAGACGATTACGAAGTCGGCTCGTGCCGATTATCGCCATAAGAAACAGTCAGGTGGCGCCGGCCAGTTCGGTGAGGTCCATCTGATCGTAGAGCCCTATTATGAAGGTATGCCGGCACCCGACACCTTTAAGTTCGGAAGTCAAGAATATAAGATGAGTGTTCGCGACACGCAGGTCATCGACCTC
Organism: uncultured Parabacteroides sp.; assembly: GCA_964542435.1. GTDB lineage: Bacteria > Bacteroidota > Bacteroidia > Bacteroidales > Tannerellaceae > CAZIVE01. Next base: position 36,746 of record CAZIVE010000001.1, on the reverse strand, counting down.
GATTGGGGCGGCAAGCTGGTCTTCGTTAACTGTATCGTAGGTGGAGCCATTGACGCGCGCTTCCTTCCGGCCATTCTGAAAGGTATCATGGAACGCATGGAGCAAGGTCCGTTGACTGGATCGTATGCTCGTGACGTACGTGTCTGTGTATATGATGGTAAGATGCATCCCGTTGACAGTAATGAAGTCTCCTTCATGCTGGCCGGACGCAACGCCTTCAGTGCTGCCTTTAAGAATGCAGGTCCGAAGATCCTCGAACCGGTTTATGACGTAGAGGTTTCCGTTCCGTCGGATTACATGGGCGACGTAATGAGTGATCTCCAAGGCCGTCGTGCTCTGATCATGGGCATGGGCAGTGAAGATGGCTTCCAGAAGCTGCAGGCAAAGGTTCCGTTGAAAGAGATGTCAACCTATTCCACTTCTCTGAGCTCCATCACGGGCGGACGTGCATCGTTCACCATGAAGTTTGCCAGCTATGAACTGGTTCCGACAGATGTTCAGGACAAACTGCTTAAGGCTTATGAGGATTCGCAGACAGAAGAATAATATTCTGTAGTAAAAGTAAGCAGGTAGCTGCATGTCGTTTTCGCATGTGGCTACCTGTTTTTGTTAAAAGGAAAGACATCCGGGTGAGGGCTTGTATTCCTTTTGCTTTTTTTGAAAAGCGAGTATATATATGTATAACCTAAACTTCAGTTCGTACCGTCGATAAAACAATATAAAATATGAATCGCAAAAATAACATCCGACAACTGTTTAGCAGAAGAAATCTGCGAAAGCTCTTCTGTTGTCTCCTCCTGGCGACGCTCGCTCTTCCGGCCTTTACGCAGGAACTGAGTCTGAGCCTGAACTATTACAACGGTTCGGATTTGATAGACGGGACGGATGCAGCCTTCAAGAAAGGAAGAATCAAAGATCTGAAGAAAAACCTTTGGACAGTGGATATCGATTCCACTGTCGTGGATTCGTCCGTGCCTCGTGTGGATTATCGGGTTCGTTTCAAACTTGTCAGCATCCGTGCCAATCAGGTGGCTGCCGAGGTGCACTTCAAGTTCAACAATTGGTCACCCGACAACTTCGTCTTTGTCCCTGCCATTGTCTATGCGGGAAACAAGTTTGAGGTGAAGCAGATGAAATATCCGCCCTATTGGTATGACAAAAAGGATTGGAATGTCAACATGCCGACTACAACACCGCTCGTCCCGACATTGGAGAAGAGCAAGAACAGCGGCAAGATAACGCTTTCCTCAGGCAATGCTTCCACGCCGCTCATGGCTTTCTACTCTCCTTTGGGGCAGAACACCTGGATGCTGCAAACCTGTCAAAGCAACAAATATGGCAACTATAGCCTTACCATCGAAGAATATAAAAAACAGAAGGAGGCAACATTCAGTATCGGTTCACCCTGCATGCGGGAGAAACGTGCGGTCATCGACGGCTTCATGCCTTCCGGAGACAAGGCGGTCAATCTGAAGAAGGGCAATGTAATAGAGATCCGCTTCAGCATCTATCGTTCGCCCGCCTCTTCCGTGAAAGATATGTATGCGCTCTTCATGAAGGTGCGCAAAATACTTAATCCTGTCAGTCTCGACTACGGCGTGATGCCCTACAGCGAAGTATGGCGCTTGATGGATAATCTCTATCAGAGTGACCGTTGGGATGAATCAATCAACATGTACACACTAACGAAACCGGGATCTCATACCACTTGGAACCAAATATGGCAACTCGGCTGGGTCGGCGGCGCGCAGGTCACCTTACCGATGCTGACCAACGGCAGCGAACAGGAGATTACACGCGTGAATAGGAACCTGAATGTGATCTTCAGCAAGACGCAGGCATCTTCCGGATTCTTCAAAGCCATTGGCAACGGAACGCAGTTTGCCGGCTTCGGCTTCGAAACGCCTTTCAAGTACAACGAGACCTTCGTACGTTCGCAAGGCGATTTTCTCTACATGAGTCAGAAGCACTTCGAGCAGTTAAAACGTCTCAAAAAGGAGATTCCTCCGACGTGGCTCTCCGGAATACGCAAGCAGGCTGATGCCTTTGTGAAACTCTGGAGAAGATACGGACAGGTGGGACAGTTTGTGGATGTAGAGAATGGCGATATCTGTATCGGCGGATCGACAGCCGGCGCCATCGTTCCTGCAGGATTGGCATTAGCTTCGCAGACCTTTAATGAGAAGAGCTATCTGCAGGTGGCTGATTCGTTGGCGGAGAAATACTATCAGGATTATGTGCTCAAAGGATATACAACCGGCGGACCGGGCGAGATTCTCTCATCGCCGGACAGTGAATCGGCTTTCGGACTGTTCGAATCGTTCATGACGCTTTATGAGGTGACGAAGAACGAGAAGTGGCTGCAAGAGGCGAAGGTATTGCTTCCTATCTGTGCCAGCTGGGTGGTCTCATACGATTATGATTTTCCGGCACGATCGGTTCTCGGCAAGTTGAAGACACATTCATGCGGTGCTGTGTGGGCAAGCATCGCCAATAAACATGCTGCTCCGGCCATCTGTACCTGGTCGGGCGAGTCACTGCTGAAATATTTTAGGGCAACGCGCGATGCCGATGCGTTGGATCTGCTCAGAGACATTGCTCATGGCCTACCACAGTATATTTCTTCCACCGATCGTCCCATCGCAAATCTCGCACCGGGCGAAGTATGCGAACGCGTCAATCTGTCGGATTGGGAAGGAAAGGAAAATATTGGAGGTAATATCTTCGGATCCTGTTCGTGGGTGGAGACTGCCGCGATGCTTACCGTCACGCAGCTTCCGAGCATCTACATCCAGAAAGATGCCTCCATCGTGGAGACTTTCGACAACCTGAACGTAAAGGTCTTGAGCAACAAAGATAACCGCATGACGCTCCAGATAGAGAATCCCACTCGTTACGACGCGCAAGTGAAGATCTATCTCGAGTCGTCGAAGGAGGCGAAGACAGAACCCTATTCCATTACCAACGCCCCGCGAATCAAGAAGATCGTAGTGAAAGCCCGTGAGAGTATCAAAGTGACGCTGATGTAAGGAACAAGTGAAGTGGAGAAGCGACGATGGCAACAAAGCTCGTTGCCGTCGTTGAATCCTGTGCATAGCGACGGGCATTGGATCAACATTCCACAAAACAAATTCAACTTACACCATTTTCCCGGACACCAATGATAGGAAATGTTTAACTTTGTCGCTATCTTTGCGGCTTAAAATATTTTACATCGTGGCAGAAACTAAGTACATATTCGTTACGGGCGGCGTCGTTTCTTCGCTGGGTAAAGGGATCATCTCGGCATCAACGGGCAAGCTCCTTCAGGCAAGAGGTTATAAGGTGACCATCCAGAAGATGGATCCTTACATCAATGTAGATCCCGGTACACTGAATCCCTATGAGCATGGTGAATGCTACGTCACGCACGATGGTTGCGAGACGGATCTCGATCTGGGCCATTATGAACGATTTCTAAACATCCCGACATCACGGGCCAACAATATTACGACGGGACGTATCTATCAGAACGTCATCAATAAAGAGCGCCGTGGTGATTATTTGGGCAAGACGGTTCAGGTCGTGCCTCACATCACCGACGAGATCAAACGTAACATCAAGCTGCTGGGGCAGAAGAACCAGTTCGACTTCGTGATCACGGAGATTGGTGGAACGGTGGGCGACATCGAGTCACTGCCTTTCATCGAGAGCGTTCGTCAGCTTCGCTGGGAAATGGGCAAGAACTGCATCTGCATTCATCTTACCTATGTGCCCTATATCCGCGCTGCCAAGGAATATAAGACCAAGCCTACGCAGCATTCGGTAAAGCAGCTTCAGGAATACGGTATCCAGCCGGATATTCTGGTGCTTCGTACGGAAAGCCGTTTGTCACAGACAATACTTCGTAAGGTGGCTCTTTTCTGTAACGTCAGCGAAGACGCTGTTGTTCAGAGCATCGACGTACCGACGATCTATCAGGTGCCCATTATGCTGCAGGATCAGAAGATGGACGAGATCATCCTGCGCAAGTGCGGACTTGAAATAGGTCCGAAGCCTGAGATGAAGCCTTGGCATGATTTCCTGGATAAGAAAGCCAATGCGACAGAGACAGTCAAGATCGGTCTCGTGGGCAAATATGTGGAGCTTCAGGATGCTTACAAATCCATCGACGAATCACTGCTTCAGGCAGCCATCTATAACAATCGCAAACTGGATCTTCATCTCTTCCATTCGGAGAAGGTGGACGACACCAATGCTGAGTCGCTCTTGAAAGACATGGACGGCATCATCGTCGCTCCTGGATTCGGCCAAAGAGGTATCGAAGGAAAGTTCGCCGCATTGAGATATGCTCGTTCGCACGACATCCCGACATTGGGCATCTGTCTCGGCATGCAATGCATGGTGGTTGAGTTCGCACGTGATGTGCTGGGCTTCAAAGAGGCCAACTCCACGGAGATGGATCCGAACACGCCTTATAAGGTGATCGACTTGATGGAAGAACAGAAGAATATCACCAACATGGGCGGAACCATGCGTCTCGGTGCTTACGACTGTGTCCTTCAGAAAGATTCCAAAGCGTATGCTGCTTATGGAAATCAAGAGACGATCACGGAGCGCCATCGTCATCGCTATGAATTCAACAATGAATATAAGGATCAGTTTGAGAAAGCTGGCATGAAATGTGTGGGCATGAATCCAGACATGGGACTTGTCGAGGTGGTAGAGATTCCGAAGCTGAAGTTCTATATCGGCGTGCAGTTCCATCCGGAATACAATAGTACAGTGCTGAAACCCAATCCACTCTTCCTTAGTTTCGTGAAGGCAGCAGTTGATAACAAAAAACAAGATAAATAATAGTAAATGGATAGAAATACAATCATCGGCTTTCTGCTCATCGGTATTGTACTGTTTGCATTCAGCTATCTGAATCGTCCGACTCCTGAACAGCAAGCTGCTCGCAAGCATTACGAGGATTCGATTGCTTTGGTCCAGAAGACACAAGCTCAGCTGGAACAGAAAAAGACCAGTGAAGCGGAAGCCCAGAAGAAGGCTATGGCCCAACTTCCGGACTCTATGCTTCGCGATAGTCTGAAGAGCAGCTATGGCGATTTTGCTCAGGCTGCTGCAGGATCAGACAGTGTGACCGTTCTCGAGAACAACAGGCTGGAGGTTCATCTGAGTAATAAAGGTGGCCGTGTCAATTATGTGCGTCTGAAGGAATTCGACAATTACCAGAAGAAGCCTGTCATCCTCTTCGATGATGCAACCTCTTCGTTCAACATGACGCTCGTGACAGCTACCAACCGTGTGGTCAACACAGAGGATCTCTTTTTTACTCCGGTGAAAAGCAATGATCCGAATACGGTCATCATGCGCCTCGATGCTGGTCAGGGCCATTCTCTCGACTTTATCTATACGCTGAAACCGAATGATTACATGATGTCATTCAATGTCAAGTCAAACGGGCTGAACGGTATTCTCGCTCCCAATTCCAACTCTGTGGACATCGAATGGACACAGGCTGTGCGTCAGCAGGAAAAAGGCCGTCAGTTTGAGAGCCGTTATGTCAGCCTTAACTACAAGTTCGTGGCAGACAATGTAGAGAAGCTGAGCGAGTCGAAAGCCAGTGATACCAAGAAACTTACCAGTCGCGTCAAGTGGATCGGATATAAAGACATGTTCTTCTCAACCGTCTTGATCTCAAAGGATGGCTTTGAGAGTACCAATGTCGAATCAACGATGCCACAAGGCGGTAAGATCATGAAGAACTTCAAGACTACAACGACTGTCGCCTTTGATCTCCAGGGGAAGAAACTTACCGAGATGACCTTCTTCTTTGGACCGAACAAGTTCGAGATGCTCAAGGCGTATGATAAAGGTGTCAACTCCGAAGTCGATCAGCTTACCTTAGGCAAACTGGTCCCGTTGGGCTGGGGAATTTTCCGCTGGGTGAACCAGTATTTCGTTATTCCGCTGTTTGACTTCCTGGGTAAGTTTATATCCTCTTATGGTATCCTGATCCTTGTATTGACTATCATCGTTAAGCTCATCCTCTTCCCGTTGACCTACAAATCCTATATGTCCACGGCCAAAATGCGCGTGCTTCGTCCTCAGGTGGAAGAGATTAACAAGAAATATCCAGGACAGGATAAGGCCATGGATCGTCAGAAAGCAACTATGGAATTGTATAGTCGAGCGGGCGCAAGTCCGATGAGCGGCTGCCTTCCTATGCTGCTGCAGATGCCTATCTTGATCGCTCTCTTCATGTTCTTCCCGTCGGCATTCGAATTGCGTCATCAGAGTTTCCTTTGGGCATCCGACTTGTCAACCTATGATGCCGTCGTGAGCTGGAGTGCTAATATACCGTTCATCACATCCTATTTTGGTAACCATATCAGTCTCTTCTGTGTGCTCATGACGATCACCAACATCATCTATACGAAATGGAACATGGATATGACCAGTACAGGACAGCCTCAGATGCCGGGCATGAAAGCCGTGATGTATCTGATGCCTTTGATGTTCCTCGTATTCTTCAATCAATATGCTTCAGGTTTGACATACTACTACTTCATTTCTATGCTGATCTCCATTCTTCAGACTCTCTATTTCCGTCTGACTATCGATGAAGATAAGCTGCTTGCCAAATTGGAAGAAAACAAAAAGAAACCGATGAAGAAGTCAGGCTTTATGAAACGTCTTGAAGAAGCTCAGCGTCAACAACAGCAAGCTCAACAACGCCCGGGCAACAAAAAGAGATAATTAAAAGTTCCTGATAATCCTATAAGACCGTGTCGACCTCATCCGTTGGCGCGGTCTTTTGCATTTATGGCGTTGCTATCAAACGTGCGCTTTGCATTCTGTCTTTCATCCATGGGATGCAATGAAGGAAGTGACTATTCGCATCGTCCTTCATTCATAACTTCTTTAGAAGCGATAAGAATTATACATATTTTAACAAGGACATTCCCGTTGCCAAAATCTGTAAATTCGAGTAAAAATAGAGGGAGAAACAGCATTTAGGGCATCTGTTTTCATGATTTTGACAACGGAGTTCTCATTGTCAAAATACCTCACTATTCCTTCTTGTAATTCCTTTGACTTTTCACTTATTGATGGATACGTTCGCATCAACTTTTCTCATTACACATCCATTGCTGAACGCATCGAATATCCTTATCTGAAGACGGTTGGCTGTTGTAATGGACATTACATTACGTTCAACATGGATTCAATTATGGAACTTTGGATTTGGTTAAGAAATGATCCGCTTTGGAAAGATGTAGATGATTACCTGCTTTGAAAGTACCTATTGATGAAAGTTATCATTAATTTTGCCGTGATGAACAACACTCTTTATATGACAACCCACAGAGAAAAACAAGAGATGACTTTCTTTCAAGCTTCATTGAATCGCTTGAAGAAGAATGTAAACTCCAAGAGCAATCTTCAGCACACGCATACAGGACTTTCGTTCCTGCTGTTACTGCTGTCGTTTCTCTATTTCGGTAGTGTCTATCCGTTCCATCTTCATTATCAGGAGCAGTTGCAGCTGTTTCTTCTTACACCCGAATATTTCTGGCAGACGCTTTCTCATCCCGGCGGCCTTTCCGATTACTTCAGTCGGTTCGTTACGCAGTTCTTCTGTCGTCCGCTGTTCGGAGCCTTCCTCATTGCACTTCTTCTGGTGGCACTACAGCGTCATCTGCTCGTCCTGACACGTTGTTACAAAGAGGGTGTCGCTTTTGAACCGCTCACCTTCATTCCTCCCATCTTTTTCTGGTGTCTGATGGGCAACGACAACTATTTGCTCGGCGGATTGGTCTCTGCTTTGTTCGTCTTGCCTTTTGCCTGGCTATATGCTCAGATCCAATGTAAGAAATCCCGCTTCATCTATGCAGCGATTGCCACGCCTTTGCTGTATTGGATGGTAGGTGCACCATTTGTCCTTTTCCCGATCTTCGCTCTCACCTTGGAATATTTCTGCAACCAAACCAGGATTGGTACGATGATCGTGTTATTTGTCGTTTCTGTTTTCCTTGTCATCCTTCCGCCTTTGCTTACGAAGCAGTTTCTATTGCAAGATACACTTCACAGACTTTGGTGGGGCGGAGACTTCTGGAGATTTCCATACAGTTTTCCTATACAACTGCCGGTATTCTGGGCGCTCTGTCTTATCCCTATTCTCTTTCGTTGGTTTCCGACGATTGCAGCACGTTCCCGCAAAGGCTGGCTCTTTTTCAGTGCGCTTGCCATCGTCGTCCTGTTGTGTGGCGCCTTTTTTGTACGTCGTTCCATTGATATTCCTAAGGAAGAAGTCATGGCCTATGATTATTATGCACGTACACGGCAATGGAAAGAGGTGATCAAACTTGCTGACTATCGGATGCCTACGAGTCCTTTGTCGACTGCCTGTCTCAATCTGGCACTTTGTAAGGAAGATCGGATGGGAGAGATGTTCCACTACCATCAAAGCGGACCTGAGGGACTTTTCCCTACATTCGTCCGCGACTTCACCGTCCCCTTCATTTCCGGTGAGATCTATTTCCAATTGGGATTTATCAATACGGCTCAGAGATATGCTTTCGAAGCGATGGAAGCTTTACCTGACTATCAGATGAGCGTACGTTCCATTGTACGGTTGGCTGAGACAAACATCATAAACGGAGAGGATGTTGTGGCTCTCAAGTACCTGCATATTCTACAGCATACCCTCTTTTATCGCAAATGGGCGACGAGAGTTATTGCAAAGATGAAAGAAGGAACGGCGCTCGATGACAATGTGGAATGGAAGGACCTCAGTCATCGTAGAAGCCAGAACGACTTTATCTTCCAACCCAATGAGATGGATAAGATGATGGGACTCGTGCTGATGCAGCAATGGGGCGACAAGGAGCTTTTCAATTATCTGCTGGCTTATAGCTTGCTAAAGAGAGACCTTCCACATTTCCTTGAGTGCTATCGTCTCGGCGATTATCATGGCGTGCGATTCAATCCGATCCCTCAATGTTATCAGGAGGCGCTCTATTACATATGGATGAACACGAAACATGATCCGACGGAAGACATTCCTTATTCCATCAATGCGAATGTGATTAGCGATTATAGTACCTTCCGTTCGATCATGTCCAGCTATCGCAATCCGCAGCCCATGCTGCAAACGCAGTTCTCGTCTTCTTACTGGTATTATCTTTATTTCAGAAAATAGAACGATCATGAAACGATATATCATTCCTCTGCTGTTCGTACTTTCTTTCGCTATTTTCATCTCTTGCAATGAAACGGTCCGTCCGGCTTTAACCGTTAACTCAACTCCAAGCCTGTTCCCGGATTATGTGGGAGTAACCGTTCCATCATCTGTTGCTCCGCTCAACTTTCGCATGGCGGATGACAGTTACGATAAGATCGACGTTGTTGTAACCGGGAAAAATCGAACCATACATGTTCAACGTGACCATTCGACCTTCTTCTCCCCAAGGACTTGGAAGAAGTTGCTTGCTGAGAACAAAGGAGGAAAAATCACGCTGACCGTTTCGGCTAAGAGAAATGGGAAGTGGATCCGTTATGCTTCGTTTCCGATTTATGTAAGCCAATTTGCCATCGATGAGGGACTCGTTTATCGTCTGATTGCTCCAGGTTATGAAGCTTATGGCAAGATGGGAATATACGAGCGCAGTCTTTCTAGCTTTCGTCAACGTACGCTGATTGAAAATACCTTGGTTCCCAACAGCTGCATCAATTGCCATTCTTTCCAAGCTACGAACCCTGATTCATACAGTTTTCACATTTGCGGGAATTACGGAGCTACAGCACTGAAGTTGAATGATAAGACCGAGCTTTTCAATATGAAAAACAATGCTTCCATCGGTTCGTACGGCTATTCTTACTGGCATCCTACGGGTGAATTCATTGCCTATGCTGTGAATAAATCGCAGCGCTTGTATCATGTCGTGCGCGACAAAAGGGTGGAGGTTGTCGATCTGGCTTCAGATATTGTTCTGTACGATGTAAAGAAGAATCAACTCTTTTCGTGTCCACAGCTTAAGTCCAACGATGCCTTTGAAACCTCTCCGGCTTTTTCTCCCGATGGTCGTTCTCTCTATTTCTGCAGTGCAAAAGCACGGCCATTGGAACAATATGCTCATATACGATACAGCCTCTGCCGCATCAGCTTTGATCCTGATAAGGGCATCTTCGGAGACAAAGTCGATACGCTTGTCAATGCCGACAAATTGTTCAAGAGTGTCTCCTTTCCTCGTCCTTCTTACGATGGCAGCTATCTGATGTACACGATTTCAGATTATGGCAACTCTTCCATTTGGCATCGTGAGGCCGATCTTCGTCTCATTGACCTGCGCACAGGTTCCGACCGAGCTCTTAGCGAAGTCAATAGCAGCGACGCAGAAAGTTATCATAGCTGGAGTAGCAACAGTCATTGGTTCGTATTCAGCAGCCGACGCATTGACGGTTTGTACACGCGTCTCTATTTGGCATCTATCGATGACAAAGGCCGCATCACGAAACCGTTTCTGCTTCCACAGAAAGATCCCGATCAGAATGAATCTTCGTTTTATTCTTTCAATCTCCCTGAATTCGTTTCCGGCACTGTGAAGATGGATACGCATCAGATCCAACAACAGGCGCTGTCCAAGGAACGCAGACAGATGCAAGATCGTTGACGCAAGTAAAACAACTGTATTTGCTGTTGTCCTTTTCCCCTAGCTTCTTTTTCTGCGACAAGAATATTGTCTTGTCTCCTGTTCCTATGGACGTGTATGTCCTAAAATAACGACTATATGATGTGTTTCATCCTATAATTGCAGTTCGATTTATTTATTTCTGCTGTTCTATACGGAAATTATGCCTACCTTTGCGCCATTATTTACATAAAGAGCCGAGAGGCTCACACATTTCATAATGACATTTAAACAATTAGAGTTAATCGAGCCTATCTTAAAGGCGCTCGAAGAAGAAGGTTATCAAATTCCAACACCTATACAAGCAAAAGCAATTCCCGTTGTACTTCATGGGAGAGATCTGTTCGGATGCGCACAGACCGGTACAGGAAAAACAGCAGCATTCTGCTTGCCAATCATACAGTATATAGCCAATCATCCGGATCGTCATCATCCCATTCGGGCACTTATCCTTACGCCTACGCGTGAGTTGGCCATTCAGAATAGTGATTGTCTTAAAGCCTATGGTAAATATACAGCTCTGCGTTCTGCCGTTATTTTTGGAGGAGTAGGACAGAAGCCACAGACGGATGCTTTGGAGCGGGGTGTTGATGTGCTTATCGCCACGCCGGGCCGCCTTCTGGATCTTATTGGTCAGGGCTTCATTTCCTTGAAATCCCTCACCTGTTTTGTCTTAGACGAAGCCGATCGTATGTTGGATATGGGTTTCATTCATGACATTCGTCGCATTCTGCCGCTTTTGCCTGTCAAGCGTCAATCTCTTTTCTTCTCGGCTACGATGCCACCAGAGATTGAGAAGTTGGCTGATTCCATTCTTCATAATCCTGCCAAGGTTGAGGTGACGCCGCCAGCAACGACGGTCGATAGTATTGATCAGTCGCTCTATTATATTGATAGAGGTGACAAACCCGAACTGTTGAAGAGTCTTTTATCTGATAAGTCTCTCGAATCGGTTCTGGTCTTCACGCGAACCAAGCATGGCGCTGACAAAGTGGCCCGTTTCCTCAACAGTTCCGGTATTGGAGCTGAGGCAATTCATGGCAACAAAACACAGAATGCCCGTCAGCGTGCGCTTACCAATTTCAAAGATCACACCACGCGCGTATTAATCGCTACGGATATAGCAGCTCGCGGTATCGATGTTGATCATCTTTCTCATGTTATCAACTATGAACTTCCCAATGAGCCTGAAACCTATATTCATCGTATCGGACGTACAGGCAGAGCCGGGAATAGTGGTGTAGCGCTCTCGTTCTGCGATGCTGAGGAAATGCCTTTTTTGAAAGATATCACCAAACTCATTGGCAAACAGATTCCGGTTGCAGGAGGTAAACCTTTTGCAGCAGACGTAGTAAAACAGGCTGTTCAACAGCAGAAGGAGATCAAATTGCAGAACCAGCAACGTTTCCAGCAGATGCGTTCTGCACGAAAACAATCCCCTGCTTCACAACGTCCATCCTCTACTTCGCATCGCAAACCGGCTATGCAACGTAGATTCAAATGACGGTTAGGCTACTTAGCCATTTACCCTCTTATTCTACGCCTCTATAAAATGCAAACGGCGCACTCTTCTTGTGCGCCGTAGCTTCTTGTCCTATATAGATGGTTAGTGCTTAAATGAAACAGCAGTTTCGGTTTTTCTTAACGCTTCAAAATTAGTTGCTTTTAATCCTTTTCTGGTCAAAATTCGTATAATTCTGTGTCTAAATTCGTAAAATATTGCGTCTCTTTATTCAAAATCACCTTTTTTTATGAATCGTCCCTCTTTTTTCGCTTTCCTTCCTTCTGACTCTTTTAACTTTACTTATCTTCTTCCTATTTTCTTTCATTCTATCTATTGCATTGATTGATAATATACTATGTGATTGCATATTTCTATCTGCCTATTGTGTTAATAGGTGGTAAACCTATCATTATCTTACTCAGATGTTTCTCACTCCATTTGGGACCATCTATGACATTGATTCTTCGTATTTCTTTTGATTTATATCAGCCTTTCAACCGTTGGGTGTTTACATCCGTTGCTATAAAGCGAAAGAGGCGCAGCTCACGCTGGACCTCTCCCTGTATTTTAAAAGTAATGCTATTATTAAATAACCTTACTACGGGTTATTTATTTCCTTTGTATTGTCTGTGATGATTGTCTCGGTCTTTCCTTCCGATATTTTCGGTTCTTCCAACGTTGACTCCTTATTGGTTTCATCCACTTTCCCCGGATCTTCCTTTTTCGTCTCCGTTGTATCTGTGGATGTTTCTTCTTTCTTGGGATCTGTCGTTTTATCCTTTTCGTTTTTCTTCTTTTGTGCGATTGACTGTTTTTGAGCCGTCTTCGTTGCTTGGATTATTGTATTCAGTTCGCTAATGAAAGACTTTGCTTCTTCAGTCTGCTCTAATATGTATTTGGCATAAATCGTATTTGTTATCCAATGGAACATGATTACCAGATCCTTCTTGCACTCATCTGTCCGTAATTTCTTAATCATTGTACGAGCTTCGTTGCGTTCCAACCATATTTTTTCATATTCCTGATTGCTCTTCTCTAATTCAGTTATGGATTCAGTCAAAGAAAGCGTGGTGGCAAGCTTCGCATTTTCTTCTTTCTTTAAGTCCAATACGAATCCTTTGATATTGGCTGTTTTTGCATCCAAAGCCATTCTGGGAACTTTACGGTATTTATCCATCGCCGTGAGCAACCATTTGGCGGCATCATGCCTTGCCTCATTGTGCGATAATAATTCGATGTCCATCGTCCCTACCACATAACGATGTAAATCGCAGCGCTTGGTGTCCAGTTCTTTCAACTTCCATTTCTGGTGAGCTTTCTTGGATATCTGAACAATATCCTCAAGATCTTTTAATCTTGCTTGGAACTTGCTCATTCCATCTATAACACCTAGCTTTTCTTCTGTGTACTTTAATATCAGCAATAGTACACGACTGAAAAAAGTTAATAAACGTGCGTTTGTGAAACGCGTGAACCCGATTCTCTCAATAGCTAATGTTTCAACCATGGGTTTTACAGTTTTAAATGAATAATGTTAGTAAATCACTTTCTTTCTCTTTTGTCTTTTCCAATCTTTCCGAGCTTAGACTTGTATCTGCTTATCATCACTCGTATAGAATTCCTTAATTCAATCTTCTGTCATCCTGCATTCCATCAGCCTTACAAGTTCTCGCCGATTTGCATGCTTCTCCCTATATCGTTTACATGTTTCATGTGATTAGCATGCTTCAATCGGTGTCGTTTTGTGAAATCTGTCCGATCAGCATACGCAAATGCCTTCATTCTTCCGAATTCTGAGCCTTTGATGCCTGATCTTTTTAAAGAAACCCTCATTTGTTTATCATCTACACGCGCAGATGATAATAATCTTGTGAAAGCATATCTTTTGAAGCATGAAGATTGGATGTGTCTCATGAAACGAGTGCAATCCACACATGCAGAAGCCGATGCAAACCCGGATCTATTATTTGCAACCTTCTTCACTTGCTGCACACTTGAATAGCAAGGATCAATGAAATGTTTAATTTTGGAAGTATGGGATATTTGAATGGCTTCATCCCATGAGGATGAATAAATTCTATTCATAATTTTGGTCGGTTTGGTTATCATAAGTAAATCTTTATGGGGCAAACATAGATGATATATTTCATATAAACAAACATTCTGATCAAAATAATTTATTAATCTTATCTTCTACCTGTCCCCAACATTTGAAGCGACCTTCTCTTTCTTTTTCGTCAATTCTGTAAGATTATCTATCAATTTTGAAAGTTCATTCTCGCTCTTTTCTCCTATTTTTGTATCGATTAATTATATATCGATCGATGTTTCATAGCATTTCTCTATATATAATATGTCATTTCTAACGAACAGTAATTCTAAGAGTGCAAATGAGTTTCTTTCTATTCATCCTTATCCTTGGGGCCTTTTTGACCTACTTTGCTTTGCTGATTCAGCTGAAGCTGGAAGGAGACGCTTTGGGTGCTCTTGCAATTGACTCTTCGTTTTTGATGACGTCAGATTACACTCAGGATGTTTCTGATTTTCCGAATACATCTTCTAACTCTACTCTTTATCTCTATATCACTTCTAAGATATCTCCTACTTCTTTACATAGACAATTCTATCTTTCTATAAAGATGTCGTACATATCTAAATATGTCTCATCTTATACTAGTAATTCTATTTTTCCTCATCCATATCTTCGACGATGTATTTGTACTTCTCGTCATGATTCACCTTCATCCGACATCCTAACTCTCAATTCATATACGACTACATTGGATTATATAGAAAACTGTTCCTGACTCTCAGAGAACTCTTTTTTAATCCAGGAGAGTATTCCAATCGGTATATAAGCAGTCCCTGCTAGCTACGAGCGGAATACTCTCTGTTTTTCTTCATCCCCTTAATACTTTTAATTGCCTCCTTTTTGTCTGTTGTGAATATACGAATCATCCTCTTTCTCCATTCCCTAATGCTTGCAAGAGCCAATAAATTGTCATATTTTATACTTCTGTATTTCTAATATTGTTAATTAAAATGTGATTGTATTTATTCGTATTATAATTAATCGTTTATCCCTATTATATCTTTTCATCTGGATACTGTTTAGGGCTTTCCTCTTTTTGATTGTTCCTTAATTTGTGATTGATATATAATGATTTTTTGATTCATAGGCATGTCTCTCCTGCTTATAATAGTATCCTAAATAATTCTTTATTATTTTCCAGTTATCTTTATCTATAAATTTTAGAATTTGTATTCTTATTATGTATTTGTTTACTCTATAATGTATATTCATTTAAAGCTTTGTTTAATATTTTTCATAAGTTCATATATGTTGATTAATTATTGTTTTTAATACACTTGTTATAAATGTTTTTAAAATGATATCATCATCCATAACATAAATATCATTTATATACTATGAAATGTTCTTACTCATATACTCAAGTCATCTTACTTTCTTATGACTCGCATGCTTTGAATATCAAGTATATCAGTTTACTTTTTCCATCACATTTGCATTACCCGAGCTTTTTATTCCTTTAGAATCATCATTCCTTTGCGGCATCATCAATAAACCTAAATACTAATATCAAATGGTGAAGCGATTAATTACATTGACATTCCTGCTAACACTGCTATTTACTAGTGGTGCGTGGGCAGATTCTTTCTCCATTCAGCAGAATCAAGCGCTGAAGGGAAAAGTGGTTGACGAGAAGGGCGAGCCTGTCATTGGCGCAACGGTCCTTGTCGTCGGGACACAGAACGGTACCATTACCGATCTTGACGGAAACTACACCTTACAGAATGTTTCCAAGAATGCTACTTTACGATTTTCTTATATCGGTTTTGCTGAGCAAGACATTGCAGCCGGCGGAAAGTCTGTATTGAATGTTACCTTAAAAGAAGATGTAAAGACTATTGATGAAGTAGTCGTCGTCGGTTACGGTGTTCAGAAGAAAAGCAACGTCACAGGCGCTATTGCATCGGTTAAGTCAGAGGAAATTCAGAACCGATCAACAGAAAATGTCGGTAGTGCACTGCAAGGCAAACTGTCTGGCGTGCAAGTGCTGACAACTTCCGGTGCTCCGGGTGCTTCTTCTTCCTTCCGTATCCGTGGATATTCCTCAACAGTTTCCAGTCCTGACCCACTTTACTTGGTCGATGGGTTGAAAGTATCCAGCATTGATTATCTGGATCCTGAAAACATCAAGTCGGTTGAGGTTTTGAAGGATGCTGCCTCTGCCGCTATCTATGGCTCGCAAGCTGGTAACGGCGTTGTATTGATTACTACGAAAACCGGAGCGAATGCCAACGGCAAGATTTTCTACAATAATCTGTTCACCTTCTCCAACCCGATCAAGAGTATGAAGATGATGAATGCTTCTGAGTTTAAGGATTACTGGATGGAGAGCGGCCGCGCTACTGCAGCTTCATTCCAGGGAGCCGATACGGACTGGCAGGACGTTATGACTGAAACGGGTTTCCAACAGCGTCATACCATTGGTGCACAAGGTGGCAATAACAATGGTTCTTATTACGTCTCATTAACCTATCTACATAATAATGGTATTGTCACTGGTAATATGGACCGCAACGAACGCGTCACAGGTCAAGCCAATGGTGAATACAAAATCAAGCCTTGGTTGACTGTCGGAACCACCAATTCCATCGAACGTGGTTACACGCATACAGTATCTGAAAATAACATTACCGGAACCGGTAGTGCCATTGGTGCTGCTTACTATTTCGATCCGACCGTTCCTATCTATTACGAGAACGATTCGGATGCTCCCGCTGCTTTAGGACTTTTGGAAGCAGAGAGAAATGGACTCAACGTCTTCCGCAACGAACAAGGTAAGCTCTATGGTGAATCACTCGTGATGCAGTCCAACTTGTGGAATCCGATGCTGATGCGTAATGTCTATTCCGCTATGTTCCTCACTTACGATCAGGCTTGGCGTACGAATGTCAACGGAACAGTTTATGCCAACATCACTCCATTCAAGGATTTGGTTTTCACTTCTCGTTTAGGCTATCGTCTTAACAGTACTTACCAGAAGGCGTATAATCCACCTTTCTATATCGTCCCGACACAGATTAGTACGACCGCTCTCATCAAAGGTAGAAATGACAATGCTGCTTACTATCAGTGGGAAAACTACTTCAATTATCTGAAGACTATCGGAAAGCACGATTTCGCTCTGATGGCAGGTATGGAATTCGCAAAGAATCATTTCGAGATCATCAATGCTTCAGCAAACGGTTTGACAAGTACGGATGAAAACTTCCGCTATCTCGACTACTACGATGCTACGGCTGCACAACGTCTTATGGGTGGTTCAAATTACAACCGTACGAACATGTCTTACTTCGGTCGTTTCGGCTATACCTATGACAAGAAGTATATGATGCAGGTGAATTTCCGTGCCGATGCGTATGATGTTTCGAAACTGGCAGCAAAGAACCGCTGGGGTTATTTCCCGTCTGTATCATTAGGTTGGGTATTCAGCAACGAGAAGTTCATGCAGAAAGTCAACACGGATATCATGTCTTACGGCAAGCTCCGTGCATCTTGGGGTATCAACGGTAACATCAACTCTCTGACGGATTTCGTCTATTCCAATACGATGGCGCTGACGAGCAGTAATTATAGCTTGACCAACAAAGGGTTGATCACAGCGGCTGCGCCTTCAACCTATTTGGAAAACCAGGATTTGACTTGGGAAAAATCCAAACAGTATGATGCCGGTGTTGATTTGCGCTTCTTGAAAGATCGTCTCTCTGTAACCGTTGATTATTACAACAAAACAACCACCGGTATGTTGACATCAACCGCAGCACCTTATGTTTCCGGTGCTTCTTCACAGTACGTGAATCGTGGCAAGATCCGCAACTATGGTTTTGAGTTCGAAGCAGGATGGAAAGATAAAATCGGGAAGCTGGGTTACAGCATCAATGGTAACCTCAGTACGGTTAACAATAAGGTCATTGAATCACCGAACGGCGAAGGCCGCGTAGCGGGTGGCGCGAACTTCTTCATGCCTATTACTTTCCTCGAGGCTGGCCAGCCGATGTGGTACATCCGCGGCTACAAGCATAAGGGAATTGATGCACAGACCGGTCTTCCTATCTATTATACGGCTGAAGAACTGGGCACCGACGACGGAAAGACCTATTTAGGTTCAGGTATTCCTAAGTTTACTTACGGTATCACTTTGAAACTCGATTACAGGAACTTCGACTTCACAGCATTCGGTTCCGGCGTTTATGGAAATGAAATGTTCCTTGCCATCTATCGTCCCGACCTGCCGGTTGCCAATATGCCGGAATTTGTTTACAACGATCGCTGGACATCCTCCAACACGACCAACTGCAAGTATCCGAGAGCAAACAACACCGATGGTGGAATGTCAGGAAAGTACAATTCGTCAGACTTCTTTGTTTACGATGCATCTTACTTCAAGCTGAAACAGCTTCAGTTAGGTTATACCGTTCCGACCAGTTTGCTTAAGAATATCTATGTTTCATCTCTGAGACTTTACGTCTCCGGTGAGAATCTCTTCACGATCACGGATTATCCGGGCAATGATCCCGAATCCATGTCATCTACTTATGGCAACAGCATCAGCATCGACCGTATCAACTATCCGTCGACACGTAACTTCATATTCGGTGCTAACATTACATTCTAACGCATAAATCAGTATAAAATGAAAAAGATAATTTCAATAGCATTCCTATTTGGCGTCCTGATGTTCACCGGAACATCTTGTACCAACCAATTGGACGACATCGATCAGCTTGGCGCTCTTGCTACAAATTCTTACTATGCCAACGCTACCGACAATCAAGCTCTTTCGCTGATCACGTCCGTCTATTCTTCGGCCTGGACAGCTACGAGCAATCTCGAATCGGGCTCACAGTCTCTGACTGACGATGCCGCAGACTATGGTGTGACTGTCTATGCAGGTGCAAGTACACAGACGGCTGCTCTTACCAGCAGTTTTCAGACCCTTTATTTGATCAACTACAAGTGTAATATGATTATTGAGAATCTCACTGAGAATACAGATGCTAAGAAGCAAATCGTAGGTGAAGCCTATTTTTGGCGTGCTTGGGCTTATATGAATCTGATTCGTGGCTGGGGAACGCCACCACTGGTTGATCATGTTTTGACATCCGGCGAACTGCAACCAAGCAACGGTACACCTTCCGCACTCTGGGCTTTTGTTTACACAAGCTTACAGGAGGCTATCAACCGTCTTCCTTCAAAAGCAGGTAAGAATGGTCAGATTGCTCTTGGCGCTCGTGTGACCAAAGAGGCTGCTTATGCACTGCTCGGCAAATCCTATCTGCTTGCCGGTGATAAAGACAATGCTGTCAAAGCTCTTTCAGAGGTTGTCAACTCAGGACTTTATGGCCTGTTGTCGAACTTCTCTGATCTTTACACTATTAAAGGAGACTTCTCCGATGAGTATCTTTGGGAATTCAATGCGCAGGATGACGACAATGACAATAGAGCCACTGAAGCCCGCATCACGTATTACAACAACTGGCGTGCTGAGAACATCGTCATGCCGGGTGGCTGTCATCTGAGTGGATTCAATCAAGGTTACAGCAATGCATTCGCAAGCAAGGACTTTTACGATTTCCTGATTGCACGCGGCGAAAAGGGCAAGGCCCGTCAGATGGGAACAGTTTGGAGCATTGACGACGCTGTCCAGATGTTCATCACACTTTCCAAGGACGAGTACAAGAACTCACCCAACTACGAAGGTAATACGATGAAGGCTTTGATGGATCAGGGCTATACCGAAAAGCAGGCTGCCAGCATGTTGCTTTGGGGCAGTTATGCTTCACCTGCCGTTTCACAGTGCGAAGGCTATCTTCCTTGCAAGAAATATATGTGGCATTCAGATATGTATCCGGCAACATTGGATAAAGATTTGTACAGCAAGGCTAATTATCCGGGCATGCGTTACGCTGAGGTGTTGCTTCTCTATGCAGAGGCCGCCTTGGGAACCTCTTCAGAAAGTGCAGGACTTGCAGCTTTGAACGAAGTTCGTCAACGCGCCGGTCTGGATGCATTAGGGACGTACACACTTCAGACTGTAAAGGATGAAAAGCGTGCTGAGTTGTGGGGTGAAGGCGAACGCTTCTTCGATGTCATTCGCTGGGGTGATGCTGCTACTAATTTTGCCAACGTAGGAAAATATTCCTATGTTTTGAGAGGCAATAAGGCAGACTATTCTACGACGCTGCTTGCTGAACCTGTTGACGGATGGACAGGATGGCAATCAAAATATGCTTTGATTCCGTTCCCGTATTCCGAAATGCAGCTGAATCCGAATTTGACCCAAAACCCAGGATGGGATTAGATAACTGATATGAGGTGTTAGGTTGGCGATGAAGAGGGTTGATGGAAGAGGCTTGCTTTTCCCTCTCAACCCTCTATCATTGCCTCCTGTCTTTTTACGATCTGAATAATTTTCATAAATCAATAAACGAATGAGAAATCTAATAAGAAAATCACTGATGAGTTTGGGCGTCTGCGTCTTCTGTTCCTCATTATGGGCCATTGACATCGTGAATCTCAAGACTGAATTCATGAAGAACCCTTTGGGAACAGATGTCGCACGTCCTCGATTCAGTTGGCAGATGTCTGCGACTCGCAGTGGAGCCTTGCAGAAGTCTTATCGCCTGGTCGTAGCGAACTCTGAGAACAATCTACAGAACGGTAACTATTGCTATGATACAGGAGACGTCGCTTCCGGCCTCTCTGTCGGCGTTGTTTATAACGGTGACGCACTGCTCCCTTCTACTCGTTACTTTTGGAAGGTCACTGTCAAAGATGATAAGGGCGAGAGCGCAACCTCTTCTGCCGATTGGTTTGAAACAGGCTTGCTAGGTATGGGATGGAATCGGGCACAATGGATCGGTTCGCCGAAGAATATCCTGGCTAAGTATCGCAGTCAGTTTGTCGTTGACTACGATTTCAAATTATTGAAAGGTGCGCAGCAATCTGTCTTTATCTTTGGAGCAAAGAATACATCCAACTATGTTTCTCTGAACTTCAATCTCAAAAGCGGTGCTCCGCAGATGATCCTCTCTCATAAAACATCCGGAGTCGAAAAGGTGGACTTCACCGAAGACATCGCTTCTATTCTCTCTTCAACGACTGCGGGAGCTACGCATCATGTGACGATGTCGGCCGCTGGTCCGCGAGGTTTCAATCTTCATATCTCCATTGATGGAAAACAGGTGAAGAACACACATCTTCCCAAAGCCGGTTCGAATCCAATGATGATGCGCTTCGGCCCGCCTGACGAATATGGATTTACAATCAACTACGATGCTCCTGAAGAGCCTAATGCCAATGCACGCATGTATAGCATCGGTTATTGCCAGCCTCAAGGAGAGCCAGCGGAATATTCCAACTTCCGTATCTCTGAAAATACATGGAATGAAACACTTTACACCGACGATCAGGTTCGAAACGCTGCAGGCGACGGAAAACTTGTCCTTTGGCAGCCTGGTGCAGACGTTTCTGCTCCGATGCTTCGCAAAACCATTACGATCGACAAGCAGATTGCAAGTGCCAGACTCTACGCTACCGCTCGTGGCGTCTATGAATTTACCATCAACAGTCAGATGGTCGGCAAAGATTTCCTGAATCCGGGTTGGACCGACTATCGTTATCGTATCATGTACAATACATTTGATATAACCTCTCTCTTGAAACAGGGAAATAATGGAATAGGAGTGACGCTTGGCACAGGTTGGTTCAGCGATATGATGGGATTCAACTCTACATGGCAAGATCAGTACGGAGTAAAGCAATCCGTTATGGCGATGATCCTCGTAAACTATACCGACGGCACGAAGCAGACCTTTGTGACCGACGGAAGTTGGAAAGCCTATACGCAAGGTCCTATAGAGGCTAACAGTCTGTTGAATGGTGAGGACTACAATGCACAGAAGGAAGTAGCTGGTTGGACAGATGGTGTTTTTGACGATTCTTCATGGAATGCTGCTGTCGTTGTACCCGCACCTTCACAGACTGTAAAGCTTCAGGGCTATGTTGGCATGACCATTCAGAATAATGTCACGCTGACTGCAAAAACAGTCAAAGAGGTGGATCCTCATGTGTATGTTTATGACCTTGGCCAAAATATGGCAGGTATCCCGCGCTTGAAGAATATCAAGGGAAAAACCGGACTGACTATCACGGTGCATTTTGCAGAGGCACTTTATCCTGACGTGATTCCAACAGAGCCTGTCGCTCCTTATACGGTTGAGATGTATCAGAAAATGAAAGGCCGCATGTATATGGATAACTACAGAAGTGCATTGGCTACCGATCACTATACACTGAAAGGTGATGCTGCCGGAGAAACATTCGAACCTCATTTCACCACGCACGGTTTCCGTTATATCTCGATCGAAGGTCTCGATGCTCCTTTGGCATTGGAAGATGTCCAGGGCGTCGTTCTGGAATCCATCGGCGAGCAGATGAGTAACTTTGAAACCTCTAATAAAGACATCAACCGTCTTTTCGAAAACGTTGTTTGGGGTGAACGTGGTAATTTTCTTTCTGTTCCGACAGACTGTCCGCAACGTGATGAACGTATGGGCTGGACCGGTGACGCACAGGTGTTCTCGCGTGCTGCAACGTATAATATGAATGTCGATCCGTTCTACACACGTTGGTTCTACACCGTCCGCGATGACCAAGCCAATAACGGCGGCTTCGGCGGCTATTATCCTGAACTGGGCGTTCCTCCTGTAGGAGCTTCTGCAGACGGCAGCATGCAGTGCGGCGGATGGCAAGATGTCGGAGTCGTTGTTCCTTGGCAGGTTTACTTGCAGTATGGAGATATCCGCATGTTGGAGGATCATTATCCTTCCATGCTGAGGTTTATGGAATACCTGGAGCGTAATGCAAAAGACTTCATCCAGCCTTTCGGAGGTACGGGTGACTGGCTTGCTCCTGTCTTCACCAATACCATGCTGACCAACACAGCATATAGTGCTTATGACGCACAGATTATGGAGAAGATTGCTACGGCTTTAGGCAAGAAAGACGATGCAGTCCGTTTCCATCGCTTCTATGAGAATATCTGCAAAGCGTTTAATAAGTCCTTTATCAATGCGGATGGTCTCACGGTTATTCCGGCTTCATCTGCTCCGGCAGCTGATCCGATGGGCAGCATGCTGGGTATGTCCACAAGTGGCTCAGGAAAGAAGGATGCAAATGGTAACGAGATCATTGATACGCAAACCTCTTATGTTCTGCCACTCTATTTCGGAATGTTGCAAGGCGAGAACAAGACGAAAGCTGTCAACCATCTTCTGGATGCAATCAAGAAAAGTAACTATACTTTGACAACAGGTTTCGTTGGAACTCCGTATATTTGTCTTGTGCTTAGCGAAGCAGGTTATCCCGAAGAGGCTTATAAACTGTTCGAACAAACGGAATATCCATCCTGGCTGTTTCCTGTAAAGCAGGGCGCGACGACCATGTGGGAACGTTGGAACTCTTACACCATTAAGAATGGCTTTGGACCGGTCAGCATGAACTCTTTCAACCACTACTCTTACGGCGCTATTGAAGAATGGATGATGTCACGTGCTTTGGGAATCCGCTGTGATGAGCAGAATCCGGGTTATAAGCATTTCACCATCGAACCGGAAATTGGTGGCACGTTGCAGTATGCCAAAGGCGGATTCGAGTCAGTCTATGGCAAGATTCAGAGCGAATGGCAGAAGAATGGTTCAGGTTATACGTGCAAAGTTACGGTTCCGGCCAATACTACAGCCACTCTTTATCTGGCTGCCAAGTCTGCCAAGAACGTGAAGTGTGACGCTGCATTGAAACCTGGTTCTACAACGAGCGAAAAGGTCAGCTATGAACTGCTCCCTGGCACTTATACATTTACGGTTAACAATTAAGCAATATAGAATATGAAAAAGTTAATTTGGACAATGGCATTGATGCTGGTCTGCGGAATGAGTTTCGCACAGGCACCGCAATCGCAGATCGGTGGTAAAGAGGTTTACAAAGGACCGGATATCGTGTTCCATGAAATCGATGCTCATACTTGGGTCGGCACGGCTCACATGATGTACAACGAAAGTGTCTATCTGATTGAAGGTAGCAAGAAGGCGTTGCTTATCGATGCCGGTACGAAGATTGAGCATCTCGATAAGATCGTTGCCGGAATTACCAAAAAACCGGTTATGTTGGTAGCAACGCATGTTCATCCAGATCATACGGGTTCCGCCATCAACGACTTTCCGGAGATATGGATCAACGCGGCTGATACCGTCAACATCCCGATGTTCATGAAAGGTTATCCCGGGAAGGTCAGTTATCTGAAGGATGGACAGGTTATCGATTTGGGCGGACGCAAAATTAACGTCGTGTTTGTCCCGGGTCATACGCCAGGCTCTACTGCTTTCATTGACAAAGCTGCCCATTATGGATTCAGCGGCGATGCTTTCGGTTCCGGTAACCTTCTGCTGTCGCTCGATTTCTCCACGCTCATTGCAACTTGCCAGAAGATGGACAAGGTGATCACGAAAGACAAGCTGACGAAGCTTTACCCCGGTCATTACAACGGAGGCAATCCGGAAACGCCGCAGCGCATCAAGGATATGATCACTCTTTCTCAAGACATCCTTTCGGGAAAGATCAAAGGCGAAGTTAACAAACAAGGTATGATGGGACTGAACTTGATCGTCACCAAATATGGCGTGCGCATCAACTATAATGAGAAGTCACTGAAGTAATACAACCTTTCTATATTTTTAAAGCAGGCGGATGTTGTTATCATATCCGCCTGCTTTTTTTATGCGAATGTATGTTTTTGTATGCTTTTTCGGATCATTGTTGCAAGGCTCGTATTTGCAGATGCCTTTTTCTCCCGTTGTCCCTTTCTCTCACATTTGAGAAGTGCTATTTCCTCAGGCGATAGGACCTCTACGAATGTAGAAATGCTATTTCTTCGGTAAATAGGACTTCTACGTACGTCGGAATGCAATTTCTCCGGTAAATAGGGATTCGACGAGCGTCGAAATGGTATTTCTTCCGTAAATAGGACTTCGACGGACGTAGAAATGCAAAAAACCGGGTAAACAGCTCTCGGCAGTTTGTAGCCAAGGCTGTTTCGTAGTGTGATTCTCTTTTAATTTCTGAGATTTACCGGAGTTGAAGCATGCACTGCCTTTTAATCCGCCTCGTCTTCCAGTTCGTCGAGCTTCTCTTCTTTCCGGAATTCTTTGTACAATGCGATGGCCTTCTTGACACTTGGCAATCCGAAGAGATCAGGGTTCAGCTCTTTGAGTTTGAGAATACAGATCTCCGCTGCATCATCTTGTGCAACGGCTTTTGTAATGTCCTCGACGTGACATTCAAAGAATAGGTCGAGCGTGTGCACCTCGAATCCTTTGTAGGGATAGATGTTCGGAACAGAGAAAAGGTATTCCACAGATTGTAGCTGCAGACCTGTTTCTTCCATCACCTCACGTTGAGCGGCCTCTTCGCCGGTCTCGAAGCTGTCAACGAAACCGCCGGGCGTGTCGAGCGTGCCTTTTGCCGGCTCTTTGCCGCGACGGACAAAGAGTAGCCGATTGCTGTCGTCGCGAATAAAGCAGGCGACTGCAGCCGAAGGATTGAAATAGTAAACAAATCCGCATTG
>CAZIVE010000001.1:9627-10751 GCA_964542435.1 uncultured Parabacteroides sp. | reverse complement strand
TGACGAAGTCCGGATAGATGGAGAGGAAGATGGTGTCGAGCTTTCGGTTGAGTTCCTTCACTTCCCGATTGATGATGTCGCCTTCGGAGCGTGTCATTCGGATCACCTCTTCTGTCTGGCCTCCCATCAGTTTGCGGTTGATGGTCTGACGTAGCGATTGCATCTTGTCGATATATTCGGAACAGATGGTAAAGCCATAGCCGATATATTCCTCCTTGATGAAGTTGGCTTGCGCCAGTTCCCGATTGGTCTCTTCAATCTCGGTTGAGGTCGCAACCAATGCCTCCTTTGCTTCGGACAACTGGGCTATGTTATCGCCTAATTTTTTGTTGACTTCAGCCAGATTCTTTCTATGCCGTTTGAGCTTGACGAGTGAAAAGGCAACAATGAACAGGAAAACAAGGCTCAAGGTGAACGCCGCCGTGAGTCCCCATAGATACAGATTGGCTTTCTGACGAGCTTTGTCGTTGGCCTTCTGCGTCTGTTCAAAGATGCGTTTCATATATTGTGCCATCTGCGTACTGCGTATGCGGTCGGGATAATAGGCTTGGCATTGCAGAACGTAGTCAAGGTATTTGTAGGCTCTTTGACTGTCGCCATTCTCCGAAAGCCATGAAACGAGGTCGAGCAGTGCTGTCGGATCCAGTTTCATGTGAATGACGTTATAGGCTGCTCCGGCGCAGAGATATTTGATCCACAGATCTTCTTTATGCATCAGACTGTAGGAACGTGCGATCATGAAGGCCATGTCACCGGCTGCGATGTTCCCATTCTTCAGATCGTTTTCGTATTGCTTTTGGATAATAGGAATAAGTTTCTCGTTACGGTCAGCGCCGCGATAGTTCCACATGGCAGACCAGACGGATGACATGTCACCCTCTTTTGCGAATCGGGCCAGTTCTTTTGCATTGCGGCTAACGTCAGGATTGTCCATCATGATACTGACAGGCGTAGAGCTGTTTTGCACGAGAAGAAAAATTTTGAGTGCATAATAGCGGGCTTTTGTAACGTCAGGAAAGGATTCGACGTTGATCTTGTCAAATATATCTTGGGCGTTGCTTGTCATACCGGTACGAATGAACAAGTCGCATTTTTCGAGATAAATTTCGTTGAGATGGTCTTGG
>CAZIVE010000001.1:6709-9527 GCA_964542435.1 uncultured Parabacteroides sp. | reverse complement strand
TAGGTCTCCAGACATCCGGTACGACCGCATCCGCAGACACGCCCGTTCTTACGACGGATGATGACATGACCCAATTCACCAGCAAAACCATCATGACCATAAACCATGTTACCGCCGATGACGATGCCAGATCCAACGCCTGTTCCCAGTGTGATGACGATGAAGTCCTTCATTCCACGAGCAGCACCGTAGGTCATCTCACCGATAGCGGCTGCATTTGCGTCGTTGGTGAGAGAAACGGGGATGTGCATCTTCTCGCTGAGCAGCTGAGCCATCGGGACGGTGTTCTTCCAAGGAAGGTTGGCTGCACATTCGATGCAACCTGTATAATAGTTGCCGTTGGGAACGCCCATGCCGATACCTTTGATAGCCTCTGCACCGCCGGCCTGTTCGATGACAGGCTTCAAGCCTTTTGCCAAAGCTGAAATATAATCATTGACATCGGGATAGTTTCCCGTTTTGATAGCGCCACTGTATAAAATGACTCCACGTGCGTCAACAACGCCGAATACGGTGTTTGTGCCGCCTACATCTATTCCCACTACATAGGGCTTTTCCATGATATTAAGTTTTAAATTGTGAATAAAAGTTCGTTTAATGAAGCGAAGGTAATCTAAAATATGACAACATGGCTCTTGCCGATATAAAAATTAATCAACCGGACAGATGGATTTTCGTCGCGAATAACAACAAATCCGATTTTGCATGTATCTTCGCGGTAAATAATCCAAGTTATGGCACATATATTATTGGTAGAAGACGAAGTGAACATCGCATCCTTCATTCAGCGCGGACTGAATGAGATGGGTTACGAGACGGCCGTGGCTTATGATGGCGGCGATGGTTGGACGTTGGCTCAAAGCAGTAAATTTGATCTGCTGGTCCTCGACATCATTCTGCCGAAGATGAACGGACTGGAGTTGTGTGCCAAGTACCGTCAGACTTTCGGTTATCATACGCCGGTCATTATCCTTACGGCATTGGGAACGACGGAAGATGTCGTGAAAGGTCTCGAAGCCGGTGCTGATGATTACATCGTCAAGCCTTTCAGTTTTCAGGAATTGGGCGCCCGCATCATGGCTTTGCTGCGCAGATCGTCTGAGGTGGATGCTCCCGAACAATTGGAGTGTTCGGATCTGATTCTGAATCGACGCACCCGTAAGGTATCACGAGGTGCGGCTGACATCGACTTGACGATAAAGGAATTCAGGTTGCTGGAGTATTTTCTGATGCATCAGGGTGAAGCCATCAATCGTTTGGCGCTGCTCAAGAATGTATGGGATAAGAATTTCGATACGAACACGAACATCGTGGATGTATATGTCAACTATTTGCGAAGCAAAGTGGATAAGAATTACGAGACGAAACTGATCCACACAGTTGTGGGCGTTGGATATATGATGGAGAAACCATCCTGACATTGCCATGAAGATCGGTTCAAAGCTCATCTTGTTCTACTCGTCGCTGACATTCAGCATCGCGCTGTTTATCATCGTCCTGTTTTATGTTTCCACATCCAACTATATCGATAGCGCGTTCAACGCTAACCTTTGCGACAAGGCAATTCTTTCTGCACAGAGAAACCTGGAGAAAGATGCTGTGGATATTCGTACCTATCAGCTCATCGAACAGAAGTATAAGGCGCTGTTGCCGGGAGCCAAGGAGATTATTCTTAATGATAGTGACCGTACATTGCTGCACACCACTTTGAACAAGTTCCTTACGCCCAAGCAACAACATAATCTTTACTCCGGCGATCCGATCACTTTCACCAAAGGTAATCTTTGTGGTGCCGCTCTTTATTATCCCGTTGACAAAGGGAACTACATTATCCTTGTCACGGCGCATAATAAATATGGCTACAAGATTCAGGTACATACGCTGTATCTTTCTTCTATCCTGCTCCTGATCAGTCTTGCCATCATTATTCTGATGGGAAAGATCTATTCAGATCGAATCCTCGAGCCGTTGAAACATATTCTGAGTCATCTGAAGACTGTGAAGGGAAACAATATAAATGTGAGGCTGAAGGAAACCGGCAACAGAGACGAACTGGATGCGCTTGTCCATTCTCTCAACGAGATGCTGGGGCGTATCGAAGAGGCGTTCAAATCGGAGAAATCATTTGTCAGTGCAGCGTCACACGAACTCAACAACCCGTTGACGGCGATCCAGGGAGAATGCGAAGTTACATTGATGAAGGAGCGGAGCAAGGAGGAATATGTCGAGTCACTGCAACGAATTTCCACCGAAAGCCAACGTCTTTCACAACTTATCAAACATCTGCTGTTTCTCTCGCATCATGACGATGACCTTTCGTCGTTGGAACAGAACAGCATCAATCTTCACGACTTCCTTTCCGAAATGGCGCAGACGACAGAACGAGTGCTCTTTACCGATTTCACCGACGGACTTTTCTGTATGCAGGCCAATGCGTATCTGCTCAAGACGGCTTTGCAGAACTTTCTCAACAATGCCGTCAAGTATTCCACAAAGCAGATCGATTTGCGTCTTAAGATGTACGGCGTGCATCCTATGATTGAGGTGGAGGATTATGGCATCGGAATTCCGAAGGAGGATGCCGATCAGATTTTCCAACCTTTCTTCCGCGCGTCGAACGTGCGAGGTTATGGCGGCACAGGCGTTGGACTTGCCTTGGCTGAAAAGATCCTCACGCTCTATCATGCCAAGATTTCATTGGAGACGGAGCAGGGCGTTCACACCAAATTCACCATCGTCTTCCTTTCGTGAGCAAGCGCGGCTTGTATCTTGCTTGTCTTGATTTGATAAAAGGGAGCTCAGCGACAATGCAGCGAAG
>CAZIVE010000001.1:3361-6609 GCA_964542435.1 uncultured Parabacteroides sp. | reverse complement strand
ACAATGCAGCGAAGACTGATTCGACCAAATTGAGTTTGGCAACAATGCAGCGAAGTCCGATTCGATAAGATTGAGCTTGGCAACAATGCAGCGTGAGTGGGAGAGATTCGATGCGATTCATGGAGAGTCTAAAACAAAGCAGGCGGAGAGTATGCATCACGCACCATCTCCGCCTTCATATTAATCACCATTTAATTAATCCTTGGAGTTTAGTTTAACTCCATAACCAATACTTCTTTGGGTTTTAACCGAATCTGTTGTTCATCAAGAGAAAGCACTTTATTCGTTAAGATGTCTTTCCCAGTTCTGTGACTCTTGATAATTTCTGAATAGCGTTGCAAGGGGAGACCCAGTTCCTTGCTGTCGCCATTCAGGATAACCAATACATCTTTTGTCCCAAGACTTCTTTCATATACATATACACCATTGTTAATCATAAAATGTTTCATGCTACCTTTCGAGATCACTTCGTTGCCGCGTCTCCATTTCAGCAGCGTCTGCAAAAAGTTCCATGCTTCGTTCTGGACAGCTGTGCGTCCTGCTGGTGTAAATTCGTCCACCTTGTCGCCTGGCCAACCGCCTGGAACATCTCTACGTACATAGCCGTCGCTCTTTTCTTTCGTGCCGTTCATCAGCAATTCCTGTCCGTAATAGAGCTGCGGAATGCCCGGAATAGTCAGCAGAAATGTGAGAGCCTGCTTGAATGCATAGAGGTCAGCTGCTGTTTCCGGCATCTTGTTGAGGAATCTGTCTGTGTCGTGATTCTCGAGGAAACGCAACACGTGTGTGATGTCTGGATAAACGTAATCGTAGCACATGTGTTCGAAGATGGATTGAAGTCCACCCTCTTTTGCCCCAAAAGCACGACCTGCGATTTCCATCAGATTGAAATCCATGACGGTCTTCAGTCCTGTGTCCTTACCGAAGTTCAGTTTGCTGCCTGTCTGCCAATAGGCCGAACCAATCGTGTAGTTCATCCAAGCCTCGCCAACAATATTGAATTCGGGATATTCGGTGAAAACCTCTTTGCACCAATCTCTCATCATGTCGAGGTCGGCATATGGATAGGTATCTTGACGGATGCCGTCGATACCGCTATATTCGATCCACCAGATGGAATTTTGGATAAGGTACTTCGCTACATACGGGTTCTTCTGGTTCAAATCCGGCATGGTGGGCACGAACCATCCATCGATCAGAGTCTGTTTGTCGTACTCCGATACGTAGGGATCGAAATAGGCCTCTTTGTCGTGGTTCGTCTGGACATAATGATCAAGATTGTTGAACCAGTCGTGACTCGGAATGTCCTTCATCCAAGGATGGTCACTGCCACAGTGGTTGAAGATCATATCCATAACGACCTTCAAACCCTTGGCATGAGCATTGTCGATTAGTTTGACGTATTCTTCGTTTGTTCCGAAGCGAGGATCTACACGATAATAGTCCGTTGTGGCATATCCGTGGTAGGAGCCTCCTTTCATATCGTTTTCGAGCACGGGATTGAGCCAGATGGCAGTCACACCGAGATCGTTTATATAGTCGAGATGTTTCTCTATTCCTGCCAGATCACCTCCGTGTCGCGCATTCGGATCAGAGCGGTCCACCTTATATTCTGTCCGCATCTTGATCTGATCGTTCGTTGGATCGCCGTTAGCAAAACGGTCCGGCATGATAAGGTAAAGAACGTCTGACGCGTCAAATCCCTTTCGTTCCGAAGAACCTGCATGACGCTGTTTCAGCTCGTAGCTGTAAGTGAAGTTCTCTTTCTTGTTCTTCTTGAAGGAGATATTAAACTTTCCGGGTTGTGCACCGGTAAGATCGAGATAAAGTATGACGTAATTGGGATTCTCCATCTTGACGGCATTCGTCATCTTGACACCCGGATGATTAATGGATGCTTCATAGTTCGCGATTCCGTCTCCATGTATCATTAGCTGCAGTTCTGGGTTCTTCATTCCAGACCACCAGAACGCAGGCTCCACTTTTATGCTTGCTGCAGAAAGTGTACCTGAGGCAAATAATGCCAGCATCAGATTCAGAAACAGATGGCGATTCATGTCGTTGTTGATTTATAGGTTGTTGCTATCTATAAGTTTGTTGCAAAGGTAAATGGTCTCATACCTTATTGATATAGAACCCTGTCAAAATCGTATCATATTTTTACGCAAACGTTTGCATAATATGTTGTTCAGTGTCTTGCTAACCTCTTTTTTCTTACATTTGCAATATCAAGTCTATGAGCGCTGAGCTCAAACTACCGCTTACATTAAATGCAAGAAGATATGAAAGTACTAATTGTGGAAGACGAAACGGCTGCATTGGAGAACCTGAAACAGGTGCTGCATGAATGCGATGCCTCGATCGAGATCGTGGGGAACACGGAAGGTGTGCGCCAGACAGTGAAGTGGCTGCAAAACAATACGGCTCCCGATCTTATATTTATGGACATCCATCTTTCCGATGGCTCGTCGTTCAACATCTTTAAACTTATCAACGTGGAGACGCCTATCATTTTCACGACAGCTTATGATGAATACGCCATAGAAGCGTTCCGCGTGAACAGTATTGACTATATCCTCAAGCCGGTAGATAAGACTTCCATCCAGCGCGCTTTGGACAAGTTCAAGAAACAGAGCCAACCTGATATTGTGCAATACATCTCCAAGCTGACGGATCTCTATAAGCAGCCGGCTCCGCAGCCTCAGTACGCTGAGAAGATGCTCGTTCCTTATCGTGACAAGCTTATTCCTGTGGAGATCGACGACATTGCCTTCTTTTATACAGCCGACAATATCACCTACGTTTATCTCAATGATGGCAAGAGCTATACCTACAACAGAAGTCTCGATGCCATTACGCCTACGCTTGATCCAAAGCTGTTTAATCGCGCCAACAAGCAGTTCATCGTATCCAAAAAAGCGATCAAGAACATAACTATTTGGTTCGATAGTCGTCTGCTGGTTACACTCGTGACGGAGCCGCCCGAACGTCTTTACATCAGCAAAAATCGCGCAGCGGAGTTCAAGAAATGGCTCACGGGAGCTTGATAAAAGCATTCAAATAGGACATCCGATAGCTCACTTTTTGGTCAAGACGAAAATGTGTCTGTGAAGGCGAAAAGGTGAACGGCTATCAGTTGCCTGTTTAGGAAGGACATGTGAGAAATGTCTTATACCTTTGTCAAACGAAATGAATAAAACAGATAGTTCGATATGAAATCTTTAGCAGCATTCTCTTCAAGGCGAAGC
>CAZIVE010000001.1:0-3261 GCA_964542435.1 uncultured Parabacteroides sp. | reverse complement strand
ATCAATCCGCACTTCTTCTTCAATTCGCTGAGTGGCCTGACCTACCTGATCCGCGAAGACCAGAAGGAGCGCTCTCTTGAATATGTGAATAAGATTTCGGGCATCTTCCGTTATATTCTGCAAAGCGAGAAGAAGAGTATTGTGCCACTTTCTGAGGAACTGGACTTCCTCAATTCCTATGAATATACGCTCGAGGTCAGATATGGAGATAAGTTCGCCATCCATGTCAATGTGACGGATAAACAGCGCGCCTCCTATTTGCTTCCGGTACTTTCTCTGCTGCCGCTCGTAGAAAACATCGTAAAACATAATGCCATTGACAGCGATAATAAGATGGTGGCAACCATTGACATCAACGACAATGAGGAACTGGTTGTCTCCAATCCCATCTGTCCAAAACTGGATCCGCCGGTAAGCAATGGTATCGGTTTGAGCAATCTCGACAACCGATTCTATTTACAGCTGGGCAAGAATATCCGAGTTGAAAACGACGGACAGACTTTCAGTGTTGTCCTTCCTTTGAAAAAGACAGACGGAGAAGAATCTGAGGCGTAGCCGCACGATAACTGCTTATCTTTGACATTCGCAACGGATTCTGTACTTCATCGTTATCGATCCATTCCTCTTTTTTATACCTTTGCTTTCTAGAAACAATTTTATTATGATGATATGAAAGCATTGTATGTCATTTCTTCCCTTTTCTTTGCCGGCCTCCTTTTAACCGGCTGCTCGTCGCAACCCAAAGTAGAGTGGGTGAGTGAAACCGCCAATATGCCTTGGAGTAAGGAAAAAGCACCCGAAGCAGTCAGCTCCGATAAGGCCGACGTGATCGTCGATACGACTCGTACCGCTCAGACGATTCAGGGCTTCGGCAGCTGTTTCAGTGAATTGGGATGGGCGGCCATCTCGGGATTGGATCAGAAGTCGCAGGACAGCATCATGCGTGAACTTTATGCGCCCGGTGTAGGTGCCAACTTTACGATCTGCAGAATGCCGATTGCAGCCAATGATTTCGCTTCGGACTGGTATTCGTATGATGAAAAGGCCGGTGACTTTAATCTCGACTCTTTTTCCATCTCGCGCGATCAGATCTCTCTGCTCCCCTTTATAAAAGCTGCCAAGAAATATCGTTCGGATTTGAAGATTTGGGCATCGCCTTGGAGTCCGCCAACATGGATGAAGAAAAACGGCCATTATGCAATGGCGTCAACGGCCGCTCAGGCAAAAATGTTTGCCAAGATGAAGAAAGACAACGGCGGAAATCTCCCGGCCGGCCTTTCAGCCATGGCTGCGGTCAACAACGGTTTGCCGGAAAACAAACAGGGCTTTGAAGGCACGGATCAGTTCATTCTTGAGGAACCTTATCTGAAGGCTTATGCCAAATACTTTGGAAAATTCATCGATGCATATAAGGCGCAGGGTATCGATATCTTTGCTGTCATGCCTCAGAATGAGTTCAACTCTGCCCAGATCTTTCCGAGTTGCTGCTGGACTGCTGCCGGATTGGCTCAGTTCATTAAATATCTTGGACCGGAAATGAAATCGAGGAATGTGGATCTCTTCTTCGGTACCATGGAACGTCCCAATGCAGCAATGGTCGATACGATCCTGACCGATCCGAATTGTGCTCCTTATGTGAAGGGCGCTGCATTCCAGTGGGCCGGCAAAGATGCACTGCCTACCATTAATCAGCATTATCCGAAGTTGACCATGATTATGAGCGAACAGGAATGCGGCGACGGACAGAACGACTGGAAGGGCGCAGAACATTCCTGGGATTTGATGAAGCATTACATGAACAATGGCGTTGCCATCTATGACTATTGGAACACGGCGCTTATCGAAGGCATCCCGAGTCATTGGGGCTGGCGTCAGAATTCGCTGGTCAACGTGGCTTATGATGGAAATGCATTCAATTTCACCTACGAATATTATCTGCTGAAGCTGATGAGCCATTATGTGATGCCCGGCGCCAAGAAGATCATTACGGAAGGCGCGTACAAGGATCATCTGGCCTTCGTCAATCCTGACGGCAGCGTGGTGGTGATTGTAGCCAATCCGACCGATGCAGCGAAAGCCGTTTCCATTAAGGTAAACGGTAAAACGTATGCACCCTCTTTGAAAGCGCATTCTTTCAATACACTCGTATTTCATTGAAGATTCGTATCTTCGCAACATCAATATTAATTAGAAGAATAAGATGAAAACAAAAATCAGCGTTTTAGGAACAAGCATTTTGATGATGCTTCTGTTATGTCTCACCACAACGGTCAATGCTCAGGAAGACGATAGTAAATACACAGCCGATCTTTTGAAGCCGGGAACGACAGCTCCGGCCTTCAAACTTCCGACGGCAGACGGCAAGATGATCAGTCTGTCAGATTTTAAAGGCAAATATGTCGTGCTGGATTTCTTTGCATCGTGGTGCCCGGATTGCCGCAAGGATGCTCCGGATGTCCTGAAGATCTACAATACATATAAGAATAAGAAAGTGGCTGTGCTCGGCATTTCTTTCGATACGGACAAAGCCAAATGGACAACTTATGCAAAAGAGGCCGGCTTGGTTTATCCGCAAGTCAGCGAACTGAAGAAATGGAAAGAGACAAAGATCAGTGGTCTATACAATATTAAATGGATCCCGTCTCTTTGTCTTATCAATCCGCAGGGCAAGGTCGTCATGACTTCCATTCATGCTTCCAACATCGAAGCCAAGTTGAAGACGCTCGTGAAATAAAGACGAAAACGATCTGTTGAGGTTCGTCCCTCAAATCTATATTCGAAGATTCCTTTCAAGCCCGTCGGCAAGAAAGGAATCTTTGTTTTTATGTGGGTTATCAGGAATCGGATGAAACGCCCAATGGGATTTCCTTATGCAGGCCTTTGCACGGCGTTTCTTTATCCCAAATCTGTCATTAGAATCAGCATAAAGAGTAAAAATGGACGCCTTTATTCTGTTCCCGGAATTTAATTTCTCTATAATAGACGAAGCGTAGTTTAAGTTGAAGTGATCGCCTTTTCGGAGAATAAGCATCGTAATCGCCGAAACGTACCGGTTTCGACGGCTCGCCCATTTTCCCATTTCGTTGACGTTATATAAGTAGGATGCTGAAATGTGGGCCTTTTTGCGAGGCCTAAATTATATTGGATTTTTCTTTTGAGTAAGAGTGGTGCCAAGGTCTTGTATAAGGTTGTAGCCATTTTACAG
Source organism: uncultured Parabacteroides sp. (assembly GCA_964542435.1). Taxonomy (GTDB): domain Bacteria; phylum Bacteroidota; class Bacteroidia; order Bacteroidales; family Tannerellaceae; genus CAZIVE01. The sequence goes on along the minus strand of CAZIVE010000001.1, from coordinate 56 downwards.
AAATCTATAACAAGTGTTTATCGATTGGCGGATATTTGATATATTTGCTACAAATA